>SCRR01000440.1 GCA_004322085.1 Burkholderiaceae bacterium | reverse complement strand
GTTATGGGAAGCTCTGCCTGTCGAGGCCGGAGTAGAACGTTGGACGGCGGAGCAGAGCCTGCTCCATTTCATGAGCCGGAACGAACTGGGCAGGCCATCGACAGTTGTTGAGCATGTGGACAAGTTTTTGAGCAGGGGGCTTGTAACTGAAGGCTTTGAATTAACAGAGAAAGGTCAACAATGGAGCCATCATGTGGGCGAGCTTTTTGGGCATCGAAATATCTCGAAAATGATCGAGCATTACATCGACGACAACAAAAAGTCGCCATCATTGATGGTTGAGGATATGATTGAGCTGTGCGGCTTGAGCGCCGTCGGCTCGGCTGTGCAACAACAACAGGGGCTTGAAAATGACGACGAAACCAATGCGCTATCCCCCTATGACCTTGCTTGAGGTCAGCGACCAGGCCGGTGGCCGGAAGGTCGTGATGGTGTGCAAGGACGGTGTGACGTACTGGGATGTGCTGGATGCGGGTGAAGCCACGCCCATCGTGATTCATCCGGCGCTGGAGCCGAAGGAACTCGGCGATCTGGTTACGTACTGCCAGAACAACGGTCTGGTTCCGGCGCGCGACGCGCTGATCGCGTTCTTGCGTGAGCGTGGCGATGCACGTCTGGATTCGGACCCGCTCTTCGTGGTGCGCGCGCTGTGGTTCATCCGCTCTCGCGCCACGGGAGACAACCAGGTGCCCACGGAAGAAGTCATGCAGTGGGCGATTGAGCAGTCACTGCTCCAAGAGCGGAAGCTCGTGCAGAACCATCAGGTCATCGAACGGTACTGCGCAGCGACGCAGCAAGCATAAAGGTCGAAGCCATGGGCAAGATGCTCCTCATTGCGGAAAAACCCAGCGTGGCGAAAGAACTGGCCCACGCGTTGGGCGGGTTCCAGAAGAAGGAACACGGCTGGGAACGTGATGATGCGGTTATCTCGCATGCCCGTGGCCACCTGGTGAGCCTGCAGATGCCGCTGGCCGCCACCAGCGGCAAGAATCTGCAGCAGCTCCCAGTGG
>SCRR01000090.1 GCA_004322085.1 Burkholderiaceae bacterium | reverse complement strand
CCACTTTCAGTGTCAGCCGGTCACGGTTGAACAGCAACACGACCAGCACGCTGAAGATCAGCACGCCGGCGCAGGCCAGCGCCACGCGCCACGAAAAAGCCAGCGTCAACGGCACCAGCAGGGCGGGTGCCAGCGCCCAGCCCAGGCTGCCGGTAATGCCATGCACGCTGTAGGCGTGGCCCAGCCGCGCCGGACTCACCTTGCGGTTCAGCAGCGTGTAGTCGACCGGGTGGAAAACGCCGTTGCCCAGGCCGGCCAGCACGGAGAAACCCGCCATCATCCAGTAACTGGTGCTGATGGAAAAGCCGAACGCCGCCAGGCCGATCAGGGCCAGCCCGCCAAACAGGATCGGGCGCGGCCCGACGCGGTCGACCACAAAGCCCGAGACGAACTGCACCACACAGGAAACCGTGAAGAAGACGGTCATCAAGAAACCGAGCTCGGCATAGCCGACATGCAGCGCATCCTTGAGCCAGGGAAACAACGGCGCGAGCAGCAGCTGACTGAAATGACTGGTCATGTGACCCAGCCCCACCAATCCGATCAAACCGGCGTCCCGGCGCAGGTGGGCGCGGTCGTGCGGCGAGCGCGGCTGCGGAGCGGTTGTCGTCTTCATGGCGCCATCGTAATATCTGCAGAAAATGCGGGAATGCGACAAAAAGACAGATTCTGCCGATTTTCGGCCAAACCACGATGCCACGTAACACGCTGACCCCGTTCACACCGGTTGGCAATATCGACCAGTATTCGCCCACCGTCGAGCGCCCGGTGCGCGTGCGCGCGCGCGCACTGCCGGCAGACACGCACTTCGAGCCGCACCGGCACCCGTGGGCCCAGCTGGCGTACTGTACGACCGGCATTGTGCAAGTCACAGTGACGCCGAACGATGCCCTGGCCGAGGAGGTGACCTACATCGTGCCACCGTCGCGCGCGGTGTGGATCGCCCCCGGCACGATGCATGCAGTCAATGTGCGCGAGGCCGCCAAGCTGCGCACCTTGTACCTCGACGCCAGCACGACGCTGCCGGGCTGGCAAGGCTGCCGCGTGATCGTGGTCTCGACCCTGTTGCGTGAGCTGATCCAGGCGCTCGATGCGCCGGCCCTGCCGCCGCGCGAAGCGCTGCTGGCCGCGCTGGTGCAGGACGAGCTGACACGCGCTCCAACCGAGTCACTCGGCGTACCGCTACCCCATGCGCAATCTGGCGACAAACGCCTGCGCGCTCTTTGCGAGGCGGTGCTGCGCGCGCCTTCAGAGCGCGCCACGCTGGCGGCCTGGGCAGCCGACAGGGGTGCCAGCGAGCGCACCATGGCACGCCTGTTTCGCGAAGAACTGGGTATCAGCTACCAGCAGTGGCGCCAGCAGGCGGTGCTGGCCCATGCACTGCCGCTGCTGGCACGCGGCATGCCTGTCAGCGAGGTGGCGGCGGCCAGCGGCTACGCCAGCGACAGCGCGTTCTCGGCCATGTTCAAGGCCGCCATGGGTCAATCGCCCCGGCGTTTTGCAGCGGCGGTTCGGGAATAGGCGCGCGCTGGCGTGGAGCACACCAGCCCCGATGCGCCGCGTCAATGTGCGGGAGGGTCCGAGGAATCCTTGGCCTCCACGTCCTGCACATCCGGCGGTTTGCCGTGCGGTGCACCCGGCGGCCGCGCGAACCTGGACGATGGCGGGGGCCAGCGGTCGGCCGCGTGATAGAACCGGTTCCATTGCGCGCGCGGATCGACGCGAAACACCCAGGGGCTGACAGGCCGGCCGGTCAGCCTCGCCCACAGCCGGCGTACGCCCCACACCGCCAGCAGCCCCACGGCGGCCACCAGCAAGCTGGCAATGAAAATCAGCGCCATGAGCAACAGGATCAGGCGCAGCACAAAGCGGACGACGGCGGCGATGGGATCGGACAAAACGGGATTCCTTTGCCGGAATTTGAACATACCCGGCCCGGCGCGCGGCCTATGATGTGGAACTCCATGGAGGCATGAATGGAATACAAGGACTACTACCAGGTCATGGGGCTGGCGCGCGATGCGACGCAGGACGACATCAAGCGCGCCTATCGAAAGCTTGCGCGCAAATACCATCCCGACGTCAGCAAGGAAGCCGACGCCGAGAAGCGCTTCAAGGAGGTGGGCGAGGCCCATGAGGTACTCAAGGACCCCGACAAGCGCGCAGCCTACGACCGGCTCGGCCCCAACTATCACGCGGGCCAGGATTTCCAGCCGCCGCCCGGTTGGGACGCGGGCTTCGAATCAGCCGGCGCGAACCGCGGGCAGGCGCAGGACTTCAGCGACTTCTTCGAATCGCTGTTCGGGCGTGCCGGCGGCGCCCGCGCCGGTCGCGGCAGCCGCGGCGGCGCATTCCACATGCAGGGCGAGGACCGCCATGCGCGCATCCAGATCGACCTGGAGGACGCGTACACCGGCGCCACGCGCATGATCTCGCTGCAAATGCCACAAGTGGACGAGCAAGGCCATGTGACGCTCAAGGACCGCCAGCTCGAATTCAAGATTCCGCGCGGCGTGCGCGCCGGCCAGCACATCAGGCTCGCGGGCCAGGGCGGGCCCGGCATGGGCGAAGGCAAGAGCGGCGACCTGTACCTCGAGGTCGAGTTCCGCCCGCACGCGCACTATCGCGTCGACCAGCGCGACGTCTACCTGGATCTGCCGGTCGCGCCGTGGGAAGCGGCGCTCGGCGCCGAAGTCACGGTGCCGACCCCGAGCGGCCAGCTCGAACTCAAGATTCCGGCCGGCTCGAACGCCGGACGCAAACTGCGCGTGAAGGGCCGTGGCATTCCGGGCGCGACCCCCGATGCCGCGGCCGGCGACTTCTACTTCGTGCTGCAGATCGTCACACCGCACGCGGACAGCGAGGCGGCACGCAGCGCGTACCGCGAGCTGGCGGCGCACTTTGCCGCGTTTCGTCCGCGCGCAGGACTGGGGGTATGAACATGAACCACGACCATGCCTTGATCGTCGAGGAGCAGACCGGCCTGACGCTGGCCGAACTGTGCAGCGCCTGCGCCGCACAAGCCGACTTCATTCACGAGCTGATCGCCGAAGGCGCGCTCGAACCTGCCGGGCCGGAGCCGACGCAATGGCGCTTCACCGGCGTGCAGTTGCGCCATGTGAGCGTCGCGGTGCGGCTGCAACGCGACCTGGGTGTGAACACCGCCGGCGCCGCGCTGGCGCTGCAACTGCTCGATGAGATCGACCAGTTGCGCGAACGGCTGCGCGGCATCGGCACGCGCTGAACGCTGGCTGCTATCCGCCCGTCAGCGATCGGCCAGCAGCCCGAACGGGTCGCGGCCCGCGTCGCCGGGAAACACGGGGCCGACCTTGAAGATGCCGTTCACCCGCAACGCCGGCTCGCCGTCTGCGGTCACCAGCCCCTGCGCAAATACCAGATTGCGCGTGGTGCGCAGCACGTCGGCCTGGCCCTGCACCCAGGCGCCCAGTGGCGAAGGTGCCAGGTAATCGATGTTGAGACTGATCGTGGGCAGAAAGTGGCGCTCGCCTTGCATCTGGTAGATCGCAGCCATCGGCATCAGCATGTCGGCAAAGGTCGCCAGCATGCCGCCGTGGCACACGTTCATCGGGTTCGTGTGCTGCGGCAGCACGCGAAAGCCGAGCAGCAGGCGCTCGCCGGTCCAGCGGGCGTAGAGCGTTCCGTTGTGAGTCACGAATGGCCCGCCGCTGCGGGCGGGGAGAAAGCCTGAGGGGATGTCGGCTGAGATTGGCTCGAGGGTCATGATGATGAGAAGGGGCGACAGTTCATCCGTGAAATTTTAGGTTTGTCCAAACCGCACCCGCGCGGACCCACCCCGACATATTGCGAAGTATGCTTCTTTATCCGACCGATCTTCATACAATCGTAGTCGTCCAATACCAGTTAGCGCGCACTGTATGCCGTCTCAAATCGAAAAGCTGGAGGCCCATGCCGGCCATCTGCTCGACGCATTCATCCGCCTTCGAGAAAAGTACGCGATGCTCGAGCCGATGCTCTTTGATCCCAACACAAACAAGAATCGAGGGTCGCGGGAGCAGGCGCGAGGGTTTCAGATTCTGCGAAACTCGTTGTTCCTTTCGTGTGCGCAGGACATCGCGAAACTGACGCTGGACGCGGACAAACGCACTCCGAGCATCCGTAACCTCGTCGGCGCGCTGGACGAGGTCGCCCTTGTGGCCGAACTGGAGGAGCGGTACGCCATTTGGGTCATCCCTTCCGTCGAAGAGGAAACGGATCCGGAAATCGCTGCGGCTCTGAAGAGGATGGAAGAGCGTGAGCGCTTAGAACGAAGAGAGCAGTTTCGCGAGCACTTGGTGAACCTTCGTGATCTCTTGGTCAAGCTCTCCAGCGCTCCAGCAATGACGGGATTCCTCACCGTACGAGACAAGGTCTCTGCACACACGGAGGTTCGGTTCGTAGCCGACAAGTATCAGCTCGTTGACATCGGTACGCTCGGAATCAAATGGCGCGATCTACGCGCGAGCATTGAATCGATGCAGCAGCTTGTCGAGCTCATTGGGTTTATCGTTCGCAACGCGGGGTTCGCCTGGGAGTCACTCGATCACCAGTTGTCCAAAGCATCACAGAGTTTTTGGGGAGTCCCGGCCGATGCCCGCTAACAGGTCGGTCGACTCGGGCACGTTTACGTTAGGCACCCCCCGATAGCCCAACCCTCACCGCGCCTCAATGCACCACCCGCTCGAACCGGAACTCGCCCGGCGCGCGGATCGGATCCACGCTGACCGGGATCACCGACTTCGGCGCGAACTTGCCCTCTAAAAGCAGCTTCGACAACGGGTTCTCGATGCGCTGCTGGATCGCGCGCTTGAGCGGCCGCGCACCGAACACCGGGTCGAAGCCGACCTTGGCGAGCTCGGCCAGCGCCGCGTCGGACACCTGCAGCGTCAGGTCCATCTTCTGCAGCCGCTTCTCCAGAATGCGCAACTGGATCTTCGCGATCGCTTCGATGTTCTTCGCATCGAGCGGGTGGAACACGACGGTTTCGTCAATCCGGTTCAGGAACTCGGGCCGGAAGTGGTTTTTCAACTCATCGGTCACCGCTTCCTTGATGTCTTCATATGGCCGCCCTGCCATGGACTGGATCATCGGCGAGCCGATGTTGCTGGTCATCACGATCACCGTGTTCTTGAAGTCCACGGTGCGGCCCTGGCCGTCGGTCAGGCGCCCGTCGTCGAGCACCTGCAGCAGCACGTTGAACACATCGGGGTGCGCCTTCTCGACCTCGTCGAGCAATAGCACGCTGTAGGGCTTGCGGCGCACGGCCTCGGTCAGGTAGCCGCCCTCCTCGTAACCGACATAGCCGGGCGGCGCGCCGATCAGACGCGCGACGCTGTGCTTCTCCATGAACTCGCTCATGTCGATGCGGATCAGGTGGTCTTCGCTGTCGAACAGAAAACCCGCGAGTGCCTTGCACAGCTCGGTCTTGCCCACGCCCGTGGGGCCGAGGAACAGGAACGAGCCGGTGGGCCGGTCCGGGTCCGACAGGCCCGAGCGCGAACGCCGGATCGCGTTCGCCACCGCTTGAATAGCTTCGTCCTGGCCTACCACGCGCTCGTGCAGCTTGTCTTCCATCGTGAGCAGCTTGTCGCGCTCGCCCTGCATCAGTTTGCTCACCGGAATGCCGGTGGCGCGTGCCACCACCTCGGCAATTTCTTCCGCGCCGACCTGCGTGCGCAGCAGCTTGTGCGCCGCGCCCGCGCCCTTGCCGGCCTCCTTGGCCTGCGCTTCCTTGAGGCGCTTCTCCAACTCGGGAAGCTTGCCGTATTGCAGTTCTGCGACCTTGTTGAAATCCTGCTTGTCGGTAAATTCCTTGATCTGGAACTTGATTTGGTCCATCTCCTTGCGAATCTGGTCCGAGCCTTGTGCGGCGGCCTTCTCGACCTTCCAGATCTCGTCGAGATCGTTGTATTCGCGCTCCAGCTTGGCCAGATCCTCCTCGATCAAGGCCAGGCGCTTGTGCGAGGCCTCGTCCTTTTCTTTCTTCATGGCCTCGCGCTCGATCTTGAGCTGAATCATGCGCCGATCGAGCTTGTCCATGACCTCGGGTTTCGAGTCCATCTCGATCTTGATCTTGGCCGCGGCCTCGTCTATCAGGTCGATCGCCTTGTCGGGCAGGAAGCGGTCGGTAATGTAGCGATGGCTCAGTTCGGCCGCCGCCACGATCGCCGGGTCGGTGATGTCCACACCGTGGTGCACCTCGTATTTTTCCTGCAGGCCGCGCAGGATCGCAATGGTCGCTTCCACCGTCGGCTCGCCGACCAGGATTTTCTGGAAGCGGCGCTCGAGTGCGGCATCCTTCTCGATGTACTTGCGATATTCGTCGAGCGTGGTCGCGCCCACGCAGTGCAGCTCGCCGCGCGCGAGCGCGGGCTTGAGCATGTTGCCGGCGTCCATCGCGCCCTCGGCCTTGCCGGCGCCGACCATGGTGTGCAGCTCGTCGATGAAGACTATTGTTTGCCCTTCGTCCTTGGCCAGGTCTTTCAGCACATTCTTCAGCCGTTCCTCGAATTCGCCGCGGTATTTGGCGCCGGCCAAGAGCGCCGCCATGTCGAGCGCGAGCACGCGCTTGCCCTTGAGCGAATCGGGCACCTCGCCGGCCACGATGCGCTGCGCCAGCCCCTCGACGATCGCGGTCTTGCCGACACCGGGCTCGCCGATCAGCACCGGGTTGTTCTTGGTGCGGCGCTGCAGCACCTGGATCGCGCGGCGAATCTCGTCGTCGCGGCCGATCACCGGATCGAGCTTGCCCATGCGCGCGCGTTCGGTCAGGTCCAGGCAGTATTTCTTGAGCGATTCGCGCTGGTCCTCGGCGTCGGCGCTGTCCACGCTCTGCCCGCCACGCACCGCGTCGATTGCCGCTTCCAGCGACTTGCGCGTCAGCCCGTTGCTGCGAGCCATGTTGCCAAGGTCCGCCTTGCTCTCGGCGAGCGCCAGCAAAAACAGCTCGCTGGCGATGAATTCGTCGCCGCGCTTGATCGCCTCTTTCTCGGTGGCCTGCAGCACTTTGGCCAGCTCGGGGCCGCCCTGCACCATGTCCTGCCCCTGCACTTGGGGCAGCCGGTTCATGGCGCTCTCGGCGCCCGCGAGCAGGCCGGGCACATTCACGCCCGCCCGCTCAAGCAGCGCGCGCGGGCCGTCTTGCTGGCGCAGCATGGCCACCAGCACGTGGGAGGGTTCGATGTAGGCGTGGTCCTTGCCCAGCGCGAGCGTCTGCGCTTCCGACAGCGCTTCCTGGAATTTGGTAGTGAGTTTGTCTTGTCGCATGAAATGACTCCATAGGGAACTCCAAAGGAGTCCATAGCCCCGGATTTTGGGGCCACTGCAGGAATTTTCAAGCGATGCGCACGGGCCGACGGCCGCGGCGACTCAGGCGTTCGGCGCTTTGATGCCCCAGCGGGCCAGCGCGGCGTCGTCGCTGACGCGCGCATCGACCCAGCGTTCACCCTTGGGGGTGCTTTCCTTTTTCCAGAATGGCGCCTGGGTTTTCAGGTAGTCCATCAGGAACTCGCAGGCCTGGAAGCTCTGGCCGCGATTGATCGAGGCGACCGCGACCATCATGATCTGGTCGAGCGGCTGCAACAGCCCGACGCGGTGGATCACGCGCACACCGAGAATGTCGAAGCGGCGGTGCGCCTCGTCGATCATGGCCTCGATCGCCTTCTCGGTCATGCCGGGGTAATGCTCGAGCTCCATCGCGCTGATCGTGCTGCCGTCATTCCTGTCACGCACCGTGCCGATGAAGCTGCAGACGGCACCGACGCGCTTGTCGTCTGCGCGGAGCGCTTCGATTTCAGCAGCGAGATTGAAGTCGGCGGTCTGGATGGCGACCCTGGCGCTCATGCTGTCAGCCTCCGGTGACGGGCGGGAAAAACGCCACCTCGGCGCCTTCGCACAGCTCGGATGCCTCGTCGGCCATCACCTGGTCCAGCGCCATGCGCACGGCGCGCCCGCGTGCCAGGCTCTCGGCATAGGCGCCGTTGCGCGCGATCAGTTCGTCGCGCAGGGCTGCCAGCGTGGCGGCCCGGGTTTCCAGCGCTTCACCGCCCTGGCCGATGGCCTCGCGGATGGAGGCAAAGTACTTCACGCGGACCTTCACGATAGCAACTCCGAAAACGCGATGAACCGCACCATGTCGCCGTGGGCGATGGTCTGCCCGGGCGGGTTGTCGACCACGCCGTCGCCCCACACGGTCGAGGTCAGCACGCCCGAACTCTGGTTGGGAAACAGATCGAGCCCGCCCGCGGCATTGCGCCGCACACGCAGGAATTCGCGGCGTTTATCGGCTCGGGCCCAGGTGAAATGGGCGGGGACCTCTATCGGTTTGGGAACGATCTCGGTCGCACCCTGGAGCTGGCGAAGGAACGGGCGCACCAGCAGCAGGAAGGTGATGAAGCTCGACACCGGGTTGCCCGGCAGCCCCGCAAAGTGCGCCTGCGCTATGCGTCCATAGGCAAATGGCTTGCCGGGCTTGATTCCGATCTGCCACAGGCTCAGTTCACCGAGCGCCTGCACCGCGGGCTTGATGTGGTCTTCCTCGCCCACCGAGACACCGCCGCTGGTCAGGATCAGGTCGTGCGCCGCGCTGGCGCTGCGCAGCGCATCGATGGTGGCGTCGCGGCGGTCCGGCACGATACCCAGGTCCGTCACGTCGCAGCCCAGGCGTTTGAGCAGGGCGCGCAAAAAGAAACGGTTGGAGTTGTAGATGGCGCCGGGTTTCATCTGCTCGGGCGCCACGTCGCCGGGCATCACGAGCTCGTCGCCGGTGGAGAACAGCGCCACACGCGGGCGCCGCGCCACCAGCAGCGTGTTCATGCCAATTCCGGCCGCCAGCCCAATACCCGCAGGTGTGAGTAGCTCCCCTTTTGAGAGCACCACAGCGCCGCGCGTGACGTCCTCGCCGCCGCGCCGGATCCACTGGCCGGGGCGCGGCAGCCTCATCACGCGAATGCCAGCGGGCGAGCCCGCGACCACTTCACAGTCCTCCTGCATGACCACGGCATCGGCGCCCGGTGGAATCGGCGCGCCCGTGAAGATGCGCGCCGCCGTGCCGGCCTGCAGCGCAACACCCGCGCTGCCCGCGGGAATGCGCTGCGAGACCGGCAGCAGCGTGCCGCGCTCGGGCACATCGGCGCAGCGCAGCGCATAACCATCCATCGCGCTGTTGTCCTGCGGGGGCACCTGCAGCGCGGAGACCACGTCCTGCGCCAGCACGCGGCCGTCGGCATCAAAGGTGGAGACGCGCTCGGATTCGAGCCGTGGCGCGGCGTAGCCGAGCAACCCGGCAAGAGCTTCATCGAGGGACTTGAGGGGCGGGCGCGGGTCATTCATGCGTGCAACTCCGAACGGTATTCGAACTGATGCTGATTGTCAGTCAACCATGCAGCCATTGCCTGTGGCGCGTTCAAATCCAGCACGGGGCGGATGGTGGCTTGCGGCAACTCCCGCGGCGAGTCGGTCGCAATGGCGACGATGAAGTCATCTTCGGGGTAGCGCGCCGGCTTGCCCGATGCCGCACGCCAGACCTCGATCTTGGGCAGATCGCTGCGCTTGAATCCCTCCACCAGCACCCAGTCCACCGTATCGTCGAGCTCGGCAATCAGCTGATGCACCGACAACTCGGTGGCGCGCTCGAACTCCCGCATCAGGGCAAGCCGTTGATCGGAGGCGACGACCACCTCGAACGCGCCGGCCTGGCGATGCCGGTACGTGTCTTTGCCCACATGATCGATGTCGAAGCGGTGGTGGGCGTGCTTGACCACCGAGACGCGCTGGCCGCGCCATCTGAGCGCCGGAATCAGGCCCTCCACCAGGGTGGTTTTACCCGAGCCCGAGTAACCCGCGAAGCCAACCACTTTCATTGAATTTCTTTCAGGAGACTATGCTTTTCATAGCCATCTGCGTATACCTGATAAGGGCCAAGACCACTTATCAACGGCAATTTTGGGAAATGTAAGCCTGCACGGCGATGGCGTCCGGAATCATCAAGGTCACGCGCCGGGGCAACTGCTCCAAGCCCTGGAACCGGGCCGGACGGTCGGGTTCGCGCCCCAGGGCCTCGACGATGGTTTGCGCAAACTTGATGGGCAGCGCGGTCTCCAGCACGATCATCGACACGCCCGCCTGCAGGTACCCGCGCGCCACTTTCAGGGCATCGGCGGTGTGCGGGTCGATCATCACCCCGAGGCGATCGAAGGTGTCGCGGATGGTCGCGAGCCGGTCGGCATGCGTGCTCTTGCCGCTGACAAAACCGTAGCGCGGCGCCACCTGGGCAAAAGCCGGATCGGCGCTCAGGTCGAACCGTCCGCCCTGCGCCAGCGCATCGCCGAACAACGCGCGTGTGCGCTCGCCGTCGCGCCCCAGCAGATCGAATACGAAGCGCTCGAAGTTGCTGGCCTTGGAAATATCCATCGACGGGCTGGAGGTTTCGTGCGTGTCGGCGCTGGCGCGCACGCGGTACACGCCGGTGCGGAAAAACTCGTCGAGCACGTCGTTCTCGTTCGTCGCCACCACCAGCCGCTCGATCGGCAACCCCATCATGCGTGCCACATGGCCGGCGCAGACGTTGCCGAAATTGCCCGAAGGCACAGCGAAACTGACTTTCTCAGCGTTGGTCGCCGTAGCCTGGAAATAACCGGCGAAGTAATAGACGACCTGCGCCAGCAGGCGCGCCCAGTTGATCGAGTTGACGGTGCCGATCTTGTACCTGCGCTTGAACGTGAGGTCGTTGGAGACCGCCTTGACGATGTCCTGGCAATCGTCGAACACGCCGTCCACCGCGATGTTGTGGATGTTCTCGTCCTGCAGGCTGAACATCTGCGCCTGCTGGAACGCGCTCATGCGCCCGTGCGGGCTCAGCATGAACACGCGCACGCCCCTCTTGCCACGCATCGCGTACTCGGCCGCGCTACCGGTGTCACCGCTGGTTGCGCCCAGGATGTTGAGCTGCTCGCCGCGACGCGCCAGTTCGTACTCGAACAGGTTGCCCAGCAGCTGCATCGCCATGTCCTTGAAGGCCAGCGTCGGGCCGTTGGACAGCGCCTCAAGGTACAGGCCCTCGTGCAACTTCTTGAGCGGCACGATCTCGCGTGTACCGAACACCTCCTGCGAATAGGTCTTGCGGCAGATCGCGCGCAGGTCGTCGGCAGGGATGTCGTCGATGTAAAGCGACAGCACCTCGAACGCCAGATCGGCGTACGGCAGCGCACGCCACTTCGCGAGCAGGGCCGCGTCGACCTGGGGATAGTGCTCGGGCAGGTACAGCCCGCCGTCGGGCGCCAGCCCCTCCAGCAAAATGTCGCAGAAGTGGCGCCGCTGCGGGTCGCCGCGGGTGGACAGATAAAGCATCAGGCGAGTTCTTCCTTGCGGATGCGCGTGATCGGCGCCAGCACGCTGGGCAGCGCCTGCATGCGCGCGATGGCCTCGTCCATGGTGCCTTCGCGGGTGTCGTGCGTGAGGATGATCAGGTCGGTTTGCGTGGATCCTTCACCGCCCACCTCATCGGCCTCGCGCTGCAGCACCGCATCGATGCTGATGCCCGCATTCGCCACGATGCCGGTCACCTGCGCCAGCACACCCGCCTCGTCAGCCACGCGCAGACGCAGGTAGTAGCTGGTCACCACTTCGCTCATGGGCAGCACGCGCAGATCGCTCATCGCATCGGGGTGGAACGCCAGGTGCGGCACGCGCTGCGCGGCATCGGCCGCGTGCAGCCGGGTGATGTCCACCAGATCGGCAATCACGGCGCTCGCGGTGGGCTCGGCGCCCGCACCCTTGCCGTAATACAGCGTCGTGCCCACGGCGTCGCCATGCACCATCACCGCGTTCATCGCGCCTTCGACGTTGGCGATCAGGCGCTTGGCCGGCACCAGGCTCGGGTGCACGCGCAGCTCCACGCCGTTGGCTGCTCTTTTCGTGATGCCGAGCAGCTTGATGCGGTAGCCAAGCTGCTCGGCGTATTTGATGTCGGCCGCGGCCAGCTGGGCAATGCCCTCCACATGGGCCTTGTCGAACTGCACCGTTGTACCGAACGCGATGGCCGACATGAGGGTCACCTTGTGCGCGGCATCGACGCCTTCGATATCGAAGGTCGGGTCGGCCTCGGCATAGCCCAGGCGCTGCGCGTCTTGCAGCGCCGCGTCGAAGTCCAGCCCCTTGTCTCGCATCTCGGACAGGATGAAGTTGGTGGTGCCGTTGATGATGCCTGCGACCCACTGGATGCTGTTGGCCGCCAGGCCCTCGCGCAGCGCCTTGATGATGGGAATGCCGCCCGCCACGGCCGCCTCGAAGGCCACCATCACGCCTTTGGCATGCGCGGCGGCGAAGATTTCGGTGCCGTGCACCGCCAGCAGCGCCTTGTTGGCCGTCACAACGTGCTTGCCCGCTGCAATGGCTTCCAGCACCAGTTGCCGGGCGATGCCATAGCCGCCGATCAGCTCGACCACGATGTCGATCTCGGGGTTGGCGATCACGGCGCGCGCGTCGGCCACCACCGTCACACCCGCGCCGACGATGGCCCGCGCGCGGGCCACGTCGAGATCCGCCACCATGGTGATGGCGATGCCACGACCGGCGCGGCTCCTGATTTCGTCCTGGTTGCGCGCCAGCACCTTGAAGGTGCCGCCGCCCACGGTGCCAATGCCCAGCAGGCCTACTTGAATGGGTTTCATCATTGATTTCGAGTAAAAACGCGCTCAGCCCATACTTGCCAATGACTTGGCGCTTCTCTTTTTGTAGTTTTCCAGGAATAGTGCAATCCGGCCGACGGCTTCGCGCAGGTCTTCCTCGTGCGGCAAAAAGACAATGCGGAAGTGATCCGGCGTGGGCCAGTTGAAGCCCGTGCCCTGCACCAGCATCACCTTGGTTGCCTTGAGCAGCTCAAGGAAGAACTGCCGGTCGTCCGCAATCGGATAGACCTTCGGATCGAGCTTGGGGAACATGTACAGCGCCGCGCTCGGCTTCACGCAGCTCACGCCCGGAATGGCGGTAATCAGCTCGTACGCGAGGTCGCGCTGGCGGCGCAGCCTGCCTCCCTCGCCCACCAAGTCGTTGATGCTCTGGTAGCCGCCCAGCGCGGTCTGGATCGCCCACTGGCCCGGCACATTGGCGCACAGCTTCATGTTCGAGAGCATGTTCAGGCCCTCGATGTAGTCCGCCGCGCTCTTCTTGTCGCCCGACACCACGAGCCAGCCCGCCCGATAGCCGCACGAGCGGTAGCTCTTGCTGAGCGAATTGAACGTGAGCGTCAGAACGTCGCCCGACAGGCTGCCGAGCGCGGTGTGCCTGACGCCGTCGTAGAGCACCTTGTCGTAGACCTCGTCGGCCAGGATCACCAGGCCGTGCGCGCGCGCGATCTCCACGATGCCGCGCAGCAGCTCGTCCGAATACAGGGCGCCGGTCGGGTTGTTCGGGTTGATGACGACGATGCCCTTGGTACGCGGCGTGATCTTGGCGCGGATGTCGCCCAGATCCGGCATCCAGCCGTTCGCCTCGTCGCAACGGTAATGCACGGGCGTGCCGCCCGACAGGCTGGTCACGGCGGTCCACAGCGGATAGTCGGGCGCGGGCAGCAGCATTTCGTCGCCGTCGTCGAGCAGCGCATTGGTTGCCATGGCGATCAGTTCGCTGGCGCCGTTGCCAAGGTAGATGTCGTCGAGCGTGACGCCCTCGATGCCCTGCTGCTGCGTGTAGTGCATCACAGCCTTGCGTGCCGCGAAAATGCCCTTGCTGTCGGAGTAACCGGCCGAGTTGGGCAGATTCCGGATCATGTCCTGCTGGACTTCTTCAGGGGCATCGAAGCCGAACACGGCCAGGTTACCGATGTTGAGCTTGATGATCTTTTGGCCCTCATCCTCCATCTGCCTGGCGGCGTCCATGATCGGGCCGCGGATGTCATAGAGCACGTTGGCCAGCTTGGCCGACTTGTGAATCGTTTTCAATGTCCCTCCACGGGCGCCGCTTAAGTGATGAAAACCTATAATTTGACCACAGTTACCGAATCACCATGAAGCTGCAGCCAGACAAGTTCGACGTTCAGTCCATCAGCGGCTATGGTCCCGGATGGGTCGCGCTGGACAATGAAAAAATAACTTCCAGCCTCATCATCAGTTCGCAGGGCCAGCGGCTGGAGTGGCCGTGCCGCAGCTTTGCCGACATCACGCCGGCGCATTTCGAGCAGATTGCCACGCTCGATGCCGAGCTCGTGATCTTTGGCAGCGGGGGGCGTATCCATTTCCCCCAGCCGTTCTGGCTCAGGCCGCTGATGGCCAGACGCATCGGCGTGGAGACGATGGACACACAGGCCGCATGCCGCACTTACAACATTCTCGCAGGCGAAGGCAGACACGTGGTAGCGGCCCTGCTGCTCGAAGTGCCAGACTAAGCATGTGTCTTTGAGGTAAAATCGTGGGGTTTCGTGGTGGGCGCTGTCGTGGAACAGCTCCTGCGCATCCCATCAACGACCACATCCTGTCACACGAGATTGAAGTTATATGGCGATCGTTGTCAACAAACCCCTTCCAGAATTTGAATCCAATGCCACCGGCGGCATCAAAGTATCCAACACATCACACTTAGGTCACGTCCTCGTACTGTATTTCTACCCCAAGGACAACACGCCGGGCTGCACCACCGAGGCCATGCAGTTCCGTGACAAGTTCAAGGACTTTGTGAAGGCCGGTGCCACCGTGTTCGGCGTGTCGCGCGACAACATGAAGTCGCATGAGGAGTTCAAGGCCAAGCTGGAGCTGCCCTTCGAGCTGATCGCTGACACCGAAGAAAAGATGTGCCACATGTTCGGTGTGGTCAAAAACAAGATCATGTATGGCAAGAAGGTCAAGGGCATCGAGCGCAGCACCTTCCTGATCGGCGCCGACGGTTTGCTCAAAAACGAATGGCGTGGACTGAAGGTCCCTGGCCACGTGGACGACGTCCTCAAGGCGGTCAAGGCGTTGAAGAAGACCGCCTGACGTCTCTGAGCAACAGGGAGATTGCAACGGGCCCCACTCATGCATAATGAGTCCATGCCGTTGGAACCTGCAACCGCTCCCCAGCAAAAAAGCCGCCCTGGCCCCCAGGCGGCTTTTTTGCTTTCCAGGTGTTCCTGACGCGCCGTTTCCAAACCCTTTGCCCGAGCACACGACCCTCTATGCCATTGCCACCCGCTCCCACCAAACGTGCCTCCCTGCTCGCACCCGAAGCGTATGACGCACCGGCCAGAACGCCCGCGCGCGCATCGCGCAAGGCGCAGGTCGACGATGACACCACGTCGGCGGACGGCAGCGCGCTGAACCTGGTCCCCGGCGAGCGCACGTCCGCCAGCGCTCCCAGGGCGGAGCACCCCACCGCGTTCCAGCCAACCGCTCATCCCGCGTCGCTCCGTAAACCCCAACAGCCAGACCTCCCCTCCCCCAAAAAGAGCGGCGTCGCAATACCCCAAATGGATGTCAGGCCAAAGAAGCAGAAGGGCTCGGGGCTGGCCAAATTATTTGTACTCGATACCAACGTGCTCCTGCACGATCCGATGTGCCTGTTCCGCTTCGAAGAACACGACATCTTCCTGCCGATGATCGTGCTGGAGGAACTGGACGCCCACAAAAAGGGAATGACCGAAGTGGCGCGCAACGCGCGCCAGACCAGCCGCTCACTTGATACGCTGGCTGGCGCGCAGGGAGCCGACTTTGGCAACGGACTCAAGCTCGACACCACAGGCCATCGCGAAGCCGGCGGCAAGCTGTTCTTCCAGACCCAGACACTGGATTACACACTGCCCATCAGCCTGCCCCAGGGCAAAGCCGACAATCAGATTCTGGGGGTGGTGCAGGCCCTGCGAAAGCAATATGCACCGCGCGAAGTGGTGCTGGTGTCCAAGGACATCAACATGCGCGTCAAGGCGCGCGCCCTGGGCCTGGCGACCGACGACTACCAGAACGACAAGACGCTTGATGATGGCGACCTGTTGTACTCCGGCGCACTGGCGTTGCCGCTGGATTTTTGGGCCCGGCACGGCAAGACCATGGAGAGCTGGCAAAGCGGCAGCTATACGTTCTACCGCATCAGCGGGCCGATCGTGCCGAACCTGCTGATCAACCAGTTTGTCTACTTCGAAGCACCGGGCGAGCCGAGCCTGTACGCCCGTGTCACCGAAATCCGCGCCAAGACGGCGGTACTCAAGACGCTGAAGGACTACGGCCACCTGAAAAATTCCGTCTGGGGCGTGACCACGCGCAACCGCGAGCAGAACTTCGCGATGAATGTGCTGATGGATCCGGAGGTGGATTTCGTCACGTTGACCGGCAATGCCGGCACCGGCAAGACGCTGATGGCGCTGGCCTCGGGCCTGACCCAGGTGCTCGATGACCGGCGCTACACCGAGATCATCATGACGCGCGCCACCGTGAGCGTGGGCGAGGATATCGGCTTCCTGCCGGGCACCGAGGAAGAAAAAATGGGCCCATGGATGGGCGCGCTCGACGACAACCTTGAAGTGCTCGCCAAGACCGAAACCACCTCGGGCGAGTGGGGCCGCGCGGCCACCAACGAGCTGATCCGCAGCCGCATCAAGATCAAGAGCATGAACTTCATGCGCGGGCGCACTTTCCTGAACAAGTACGTGATCATCGACGAAGCACAGAACCTGACGCCCAAGCAGATGAAGACGCTGATCACCCGCGCAGGCCCCGGCACCAAGATCATCTGCATGGGCAACCTGGCGCAAATCGACACACCCTATCTGACCGAAGGCTCTTCGGGCCTGACCTACGCCGTGGACAAGTTCAAGGGCTGGCCGCACGGTGGCCACATCACGCTGGCGCGCGGCGAGCGCTCGCGACTGGCCGATTTTGCCAGCGACGTACTATAAATTAAATAGC
>SCRR01000089.1 GCA_004322085.1 Burkholderiaceae bacterium | reverse complement strand
CTGTTGCGCCAATACCGCGTGACGCCGATCGCGGCCAGGGGCGGCAACCCGGCGCAGATGGACGCAGCGCAGCAGGCCGGGCTGGCCGCAGCGCCCGAGGCCGCCGTGGCAACGCCGGTGCCGCAACGCCACGAAGCCGCAGCACCCGCGCCCGTCGAGGTGCCGGCACCCTCGGCGCTGGTCATCGACCGGCCACTGCGTTCGGGCCAGCAGGTTTACGCCAAGGGGCGCGACCTGGTGCTGCTGCACATGGTCAACCCCGGCGCCGAAGTCATTGCCGACGGCCACATCCACGTTTATGCGCCCTTGCGCGGCAAGGCCATCGCGGGCGCACGCGGCAATGCCGAGGCGCGTATTTTCTCGCTGTGCATGGAGCCCGAACTCATCTCCATTGCCGGCATCTACCGCACCAGCGAGGTCGCGCTGCCGCCCGAGGTATGGTCGCACCCCACGCAGGCGCGCCTGGTGGGCGGCGCGGGCGACGGCAAGCTGGTGCTGGAGCCTCTCAAGGCCTGAGCCCCTCTTTTTCAAAGGACTTATCTCCATGGCAAGAATCATCGTCGTGACTTCCGGCAAGGGCGGGGTCGGCAAGACCACCACCAGCGCCAGCTTCGCCAGCGGACTGGCCCTGCGCGGCCACAAGACCGCCGTGATCGACTTCGACGTCGGCCTGCGCAACCTGGACCTCATCATGGGCTGCGAGCGCCGCGTGGTGTACGACCTCATCAACGTGATCCACGGCGAAGCGAACCTGAACCAGGCGCTGATCAAGGACAAGCAGTGCGACAACCTGTTCGTGCTGGCCGCGTCGCAAACGCGCGACAAGGAAGCGCTGACCAAGGACGGCGTGGAGCGCGTGCTGCACGACCTGGCCGGCATGGGCTTCGAGTACATCGTGTGCGATTCGCCCGCCGGCATCGAGACCGGCGCGCTGATGGCCATGCACTTCGCCGACGAGGCGCTGGTCGTCACCAACCCCGAGGTCTCCTCGGTACGCGACTCGGACCGCATCCTGGGCATGCTGTCGAGCAAGACCAAGCGCGCGATCGACGGCAAGGAGCCGATCAATGAACACCTGCTCATCACGCGCTACAACCCGAACCGCGTGGACCAGGGCCAGATGCTGTCGCTGCAGGACATCCAGGAGATCCTGCGCATCAAGCTGATCGGCGTGATTCCCGAATCCGAGGCCGTGCTGCAGGCGTCCAACCAGGGCCTGCCGGCCGTGCACCTGCAGGGCACCGACGTGTCGGGCGCATATCAGGACGTGATCGACCGTTTTCTGGGCGCCGACAAGCCCATGCGCTTTGTCGATGCGCAAAAGAGCGGTTTTCTGAAGCGCCTGTTCGGGGGGAAATAACGCATGGCCATGTCGTTTCTGTCCTTCCTGCTCGGCGAGAAAAAAAAGACCGCGAGCGTCGCCAAGGAGCGGCTGCAGATCATCCTCGCGCACGAGCGCAGCGGGCGCAACGCCGCCGCGCCCGACTACCTGCCCGCGCTGCAGCGCGACTTGGTGGCGGTGATCAGTAAATACATCAAGATCAATCCCGACGACATCAAGGTGAACCTGGAGCGCCAGGACAACCTGGAAGTGCTCGAGGTCAAGATCGAGCTGCCGGACGCGAAGTAGCCGCTATACAAATAGTAGCCATATTCCATTGAGGGATAAGGGCAAAACCCCAATTTTGTTCAAATCAGTAGCGCGGTGACGACCAGCCCGGGCTGCGCGTTGCGCACCTCGAGCGTGCCGCCGTGCGCTTGCGCGACCAGCCGGCACAGGTACATGCCCAGGCCGACGCCGCCGGTCGCGCGCTGGCGGGCGCTGTCAGTCCGGTAGAACGGTTCCGTCAGGTGCGCGAGCTGCGCGGCGTCAACGCCAGAGCCGAAGTCGCGCACTTCGATCAGCACGC
>SCRR01000439.1 GCA_004322085.1 Burkholderiaceae bacterium | reverse complement strand
GAACAGGTGGCCGAGAGGATGCAAACGACCCAGTCGACCATCGCGCGCATGGAGAGTGGCCGCACGATGCCGTCGTTGCGCACGCTGTCCCGCTACGCCGAAGCGACGGGAAGCCGCGCTGTCATCCGCCTGGAATCGGCGACCTAGCTTTGCATTCGCTTTCCGTGATGGCCCTAATGCTTATGGTGCATCCAGCGCATGTGATGCGCATCGAGCCACTGAGTTATCCCCTCGCCCTTATGGTCACGCATGTAGCGCTGCGCCAGCATGAACGCTATAACCAACAGGACCGCTAGGCCCACTACAAAGCTAATCATTGACTGAGTCATGGCAGCCTCCTTGCTGGGTTGCAACCATACTTGCATTGTAGGCGTTGCGGTGGCGACAGGCCCGACAAGCACTCGGGTGCCAGGGCGTCACAATGGTAGCCTCCGCGACCTCTCCGACGTTAGAGATGAGTCGTGTAGGGCGCGCGAGATCTCCGACCTTTCGAGCAAACCATTGCAGTGATGCTGAGAGTCGCGATTGATGAAATCCGGTTACACATTGGTTACACGGACTCCAGAAAGCGAAAAGCCCAGCGGCTAGGGCTGGGCTAAATGCTTGAATTCTTTGGGGTGGCTGATGGGACTCGAACCCACGACGACAGGAATCACAATCCTGGCTATAAAATCAACAAAATCATTAGGTTAGCGCGTTTCTTTGGAATTTGACATTGCGCCACACCATTGGCGTATATGAGCCGTTTTTGCCATCTTCCAAAATTTTGCCGCCCCCGCGAGTGGCCGATATGCTGTGTATCCATACAGGAATCGGGCACCCTTGCTGCAAAACCTCAACAATCCTTACGGAACGTCTCACCGTCGCCGCGCATGTGAATGCCGGGGCGGAGATCCGCCTGGCACAACAAGCATCATTGAGGTGGCTTCTAGGCACGGTCGAGCGGCGCGGACGATGACCTGGGTGACGACCGATCACACGGCGATCGGCTCTACCGCCGGCAGCGCCTCGATGACCCCTGCTAGCTTATGATCAAGCGTGTTGATTACCGGCAACTCCGGCTT
>SCRR01000088.1 GCA_004322085.1 Burkholderiaceae bacterium | reverse complement strand
GGCTCCGGTCTGGGTCTGCCCATCGTGCTCGAGATCGCGCGCCAGCATGCGGCGGTGATCAGCCTGGAGGAAGCGCGCCCGGGGCAGGTGCCGCCGGGCACACGCTTTTGCGTGCGGTTTACGTCCGGGGTGGCTGATACAGGTTGAGTTGCAGTCGCTCGCGCTCGATGACGCGCACCACGTGGGGCAGCGCAGCCGTGCGTTGCACCGCTGCCCACAACACGGGGAAACCGGCCGGGTCGATGCCCGCGATGCCGCCCCAGCGCAGCAGGGTCAGCGCGTAGGCATCGAGCGGGCCGAAGCGCTCGCCCCCCAGCCAGGCCCAGCCGCGCGCCTGAGCTGCCGTTGCCAACGCCTGCAGCTCGCCCAGCATGCCACGGTACAGTCCGGTGTTGTGCGCCTTCAAGTCGGCATGCGCGGCCGGGTTGTCGGTGAACTTTTGCGGCATGAAGATGTGGGTGAAGGTCGGATGCACGGTGTTGTTCATCCAGGCCAGCGTCTCCAGCACCCGGGTTTTGGCCAGCGGCTCGGTGGGCAGGAATCCCATGCGCGGAAAGCGCTCGGCCAGGTACGTCACGATGGCCACGATCTGCGTGATGACCTCGTCCCCATCGACCAGCACCGGCACCTGGCTGCGCGGATTGATGCTGCGGTAGGCCGACTCGTAGTTTTCGCGCTTGTGAATTTTGACCAGCATCGGCTCATACGGCTCGCCGATGGCTTCCAGCAGGGTGTGGGGAACGAACGAGCAGGCGCCGGAGGCGTAATAGAGTTTCAGTGGCATGGCGGTCTTGACTCCAGTGGTTCAGGGACAGGCTTGCAATGGTTTGCCGGCCAGCGCGATTTTCAAGCCATCGAGCTGTGCCCGCAACTTGTCGTCCACGGCGGGCAACGTGAGCAGCTGGCCGCGCAGCTCGGGGCTATCCTGCACCACGCGTGCCGTGCGCACGCCGCGCTGCGCCAATCCAGGCAAGGCCTGCAAGGCGGCGGCGCGGCTGTCAAAGCCGCCGAGCGACAGGCCGGGCCCGAGCGGCGGATCCATCAGGATCCGGAACGGCACGGCGTGCAGTTGCAGCTCGGCCTTTTTTTCATCCAGCGCGGTTGCATCGGGGTATTTGCCCATGTAGACAATCCAGTGGGCCGGCACCACGGCTGGCTCCAGGCGCCACTCGCCCGCCGTCAGCGCGGCGTCGGCGGCGCGGCGCAGCAGCACGCTTTGCTGCTCGTCGAACGGGCCGGCCTGCAGGCAGGCGGGGGTTGCATTCGCAACGGCGGGGGCGGACGCGGGGATGGACGGGAGGACCGGCGGCGGCGTGGCGTCCGACGCCGGCGCCACGCTGTGCGGGCTCGGCACGGACTTCAACAACTGCAACTCCTGTGGCCTGATTTGCTGCGCCACGCGCTGCGGTTCGGTCTGCTGCTCGGGCCCCAGGCCGGCCGCGCGCAACAGGCCGTGCGACCAGGCAAAGTAGGCGCCATTGGCCAGCAACAGCAGCAGGACCAGCAGCCTCAGCATGGCATCAGGCGCTCGGGTCAGCGCGCCGTTGCAGGGGGCGCACGCTGACCTCGGAACTGGTGATTTGCTTCATGCCGGCCGCCGTATGCACCAGCAGCGCACCGGCCCCAGTCACGCCGCGGGCGCTGCCGCTCAGCACGCCGCCGTGGCCATCGGCCACGCTCACCTCGCGCCCCTGCAACACGTCGCGAGCATTGAAACGGGCCTGAAACGGCGCAAAACCCAGCGCCTGGAACGCCAGCATCGTCTCCACCAGCGGAACAGCCACGCGCGTCAGCGCCTGCAACGCGTCGATATCGGGCAGCAGTTCCTGCAGCCAGCCGGGCGGCGTGGACAGCCCGCGGGCTTCGCGCGGCGTGATGTTCAGGCCCACGCCGATCACGGCGTAGTGCAGCGCGCCCAGGCTCGCGGTCTCGATCAGGATGCCCCCCAGCTTGCGCTCGCCGCGCGCATCGCCGAGCCACAGGTCGTTCGGCCATTTCAGCCGCACGCGCGGGTGCAGGCTCTCGGCCACGCTGACCCCGACCGCCAGCGACAGGCCGGACCAGTCCGGCGGCGCGAGCGGCACGCCGAGCGAGAACGTCAGGGATGCGCCCGGCTGGCTCTGCCACTGGCGCCCCAGCCGGCCGCGCCCCGCCGTTTGCCGCGGCGTCACGAGCAGCACCGGTGCCGTGCTGCCGGCGCGCGCGCGGCGCATCAACTCGGTGTTGGTGGAATCGATCCCGGGCAGCGTCTCGACCGTGAACCCGGGCCAGAGCGACAACAGTGCCGCCTGGACCGTCCCGACGCTTGCCACGCTGCTCATGAGGGCCCTAGCGTCTGCGCTTGGGCGCCAGCAGTGTGCCGCGGCAATTCCTTGCGCCGCACCAGCACGGGTATTCGGCCTTGAGCTTCGGTGTGTAGCGCTCATCGATGATCAGGCCGTAGTCGTAGTTCAGTTCCTCGCCCGCGCGGATGTTGCGCAGCGCCTTGATGAAGATGCGCCCGCCCTGTTCGTCGGCCTCGCAGTTCGGATCACACGAGTGGTTGATCCAGCGCGAGGAGTTGCCGCCCACCTTGGCATCGATCACATGTTTTTCATCGATGTGGAAAAAAAACGTATGGTTCGGATCCTTGGGATCGTGCGGATGACGCGCCTGCGCAGCCTTCCACGTCACGACCTCACCCACATACTCGATGAGGGTTTCGCCCTCGGCGATATCCTGCACGGCGAACACGCCCTTGCCGTGAACGCCCGAGCGGCGGGTCTGGATGCGGCGGCCTGATGCGGGCGGCGGGTTTTTTGGCACGGCGGGAAATTTGGTATGGTGAATTCATGGGTGGGCGCGCGCGCCCACGTGTGCATGTGCGTGCGCCTGCGCGCCCGCGAGAGAAACTGGATTGTAGTCAGATGAAAAACCCCGTTTTCAATAAAACACTGGTCATTGCAGAAAAGCCGTCGGTCGCGCAGGACATCGTGCGCGCGCTCACGCCCACGGCCGGCAAGTTCGACAAGCACGACGAGTACTTCGAGGGCGAGGGCTACATCGTCTCGAGTGCCGTCGGCCACTTGCTGGAGATCCAGGCGCCCGAGGAATTCGACGTCAAGCGCGGCAAGTGGAGTTTTGCGCATCTGCCGGTGATCCCGCCGTACTTCGACCTGAAACCGGTGGAAAAAACCAGGACCCGCCTGAATGCCGTGATCCGTCTCGCCAAACGCAAGGACGTGACCGAGCTCGTGAACGCCTGCGACGCGGGGCGCGAGGGCGAGCTGATTTTCCGTTTGATCGAGCAGTACGCTGGCGGCCAGAAGAACGGCAAGATCACACCGCTGGGCAAGCCGGTGCGCCGCTTGTGGCTGCAGTCGATGACGCCGCAGGCGATCCGCGACGGCTTCGCGCAGCTGCGCAGTGAAAAGCAGATGCAGGGGCTGGCCGACGCGGCGCGTTCGCGCTCCGAGGCCGACTGGCTGGTCGGCATCAACGGCACGCGCGCCATGACGGCGTTCAATTCGCGCGACGGCGGTTTCTTCCTGACCACGGTGGGCCGCGTGCAAACCCCCACGCTGTCCGTGGTGGTGGAACGCGAGGAGCAGATCCGCAAGTTCATCAGTCGCGACTACTGGGAGGTGCACGCCAGCTTCCGGGCCGAGGCCGGAGAATACCCAGGCAAATGGTTCAACCCCGCGCACAAGCGCGATGCCGATGATGCCGAGAAAAAGGCGGACCGCGTCTGGTCCGAGCGCGAGGCCCGGGCCATCGCCGACGCAGTGCGCGGCAAGCCTGCCACGGTCACGGAGGAGTCCAAGCCCACGACGCAGGCCTCGCCACTGCTGTTCGACCTGACCTCGCTGCAGCGCGAGGCGAACGGCAAGTTCGGTTTCTCCGCCAAGACCACGCTGTCGATTGCGCAAAGTCTGTACGAGCGCCACAAGGCGCTGACCTATCCGCGCACCGACTCGCGCGCGCTGCCCGAGGACTATGTGCCGGTGGTCAGACAGACGTTCGAGATGCTGGCAGGCAGCGCCATGAAGCATCTCGCGCCGCATGCGGCCACGGCGCTTCAGGGCAACTACATCAAGCCCAGCAAGCGCATCTTCGACAACACGAAGGTGAGCGATCACTTCGCCATCATCCCCACGCTGCAGGCGCCGCACGGACTGAGCGAGGCCGAGCAGAAGCTGTACGACCTGGTGGTACGCCGCTTCCTGGCGGTGTTTTTCCCGAGCGCCGAATACCTCGTCACGACCCGCATCAGTACCGCTGCTGGACACAGCTTCAAGACGGAGGGCAAGGTGCTGGTGAGGCCGGGCTGGCTCGCGATCTATGGCAAGGAAGCGGCCGACGAGGTGGCCGACGCCAAGGACGGCGACAAGGGCCAGAGCCTGGTGCCGGTCAAGCCGGGTGAGCACGTCAACGTCGAGACCGTGGAGCCCAGGGGCTTGAGAACCCGGCCCCCGGCGCGCTATTCCGAGGCGACGCTGCTGGGCGCGATGGAGGGCGCGGGCAAGACCGTGGAAGACGACGAATTGCGCGAAGCCATGCAGGAAAAAGGCTTGGGCACGCCCGCCACGCGCGCCGCCATCATCGAAGGCCTGATCAACGAAAAGTACCTGCTGCGCGAAGGCCGCGAGATGATCCCGACCGCGAAGGCGTTCCAGCTCATGACGCTGTTGCGCGGCTTGGGCGTGGAGGAGTTGTCCAAGGCCGAACTCACGGGCGAATGGGAATACAAGCTGGCGCAGATGGAGCATGGCAAGCTGAGCCGCGACTCCTTCATGGCCGAGATCGCCGCAATGACCGAGCGCATGGTCAAAAAAGCCAAGGAATACGACCGTGACACGATTCCGGGCGACTACGCCACGTTGCAGGCGCCGTGCCCGAACTGCGGCGGCGTGGTGAAGGAAAACTACCGCCGCTACACCTGCACCGGGAAACCGGGCCAGGAGCCTTGCGGCTTCTCGTTCGGCAAGACGCCGGCCGGTCGCACTTTCGAGGTCGCCGAGGTCGAGCAGTTTCTGCGCGACAGGAAGATCGGCCCGCTGGAGGGTTTCCGCTCCAAGGCGGGCTGGCCGTTCACGGCCGAGATGGTGCTCAAGTTCGACGAGGAAACGAAAAACTTCAAGTTGGAGTTCGATTTCGGCGATGACCGCAATGCGGCCGAGACTGGCGAGCTGGTGGATTTCTCGCACCAGACCTCACTCGGCGCGTGTCCCAAATGCGGCAGCGCCGTGTTCGAGCACGGCAAGAGCTATGTCTGCGAGAAGTCGGTGCCCACTGCGACCCAGCCGACGCCCACCTGCGACTTCAAGAGCGGGCAGATCATCTTGCAGCAGCCGGTGGTGCGCGAGCAGATGAGCAAGCTGCTGGAGAGCGGCAAGACCGACCTGCTGGACAAGTTCGTCTCGATGCGCACGCGCCGCCCGTTCAAGGCGTTCCTGGCCTGGGACAAGGAGGCGGGCAAGGTCAACTTCGAGTTCGCTCCCTCCAAGTTCCCGCCACGCAAGACGGCCGCCAAAGCGGCGCTGCCCGAAGCGGCCGCGGCCAAGGCGGCGCCCGTCAAGACGGCACGCAAGGTCGCCGCCAAGGCCCCAGTCAAAAAGGCTGCCGGCAAAACCGCCGCGGCCAAAACACCGCGCAAATCGACCGCCAAACCCGGCGCCGGGCTCACCCCCAGCGCCGAACTGGCCGCCGTGATTGGCGCGGAACCCGTGGCGCGCCCCCAGGTGATCAAGAAGCTGTGGGACTACATCAAGGCGAACGGCCTGCAGGACGCCGCCAACAAGCGCGCGATCAACGCCGATGCCAAGCTCAAGCCCGTGTTCGGCAAGGATCAGGTCACCATGTTCGAGTTGGCCGGTATCGTGGGCAAGCATTTGAGCTGATGCGCGAAACGCGGGATGATGGCTATCCTGTCAATCCCCAGGAGGCCCCCATGCAATCCATCCCTCGCTCATCCCTCGCCGCCGCCCTGTTCGGCGCGGTCTCGCTGGCCGCACCGTTTGCGGTGCCGCCCGCCCAGGCGGCCGGTTTCACGCTGTCCAGCCCCGACATCAAGGCCGGCGGCACCATTCCCAAGAGCTTCGAGTACAACGGCTTCGGCTGCAGTGGCGAAAACAAATCGCCCGCCCTCAAGTGGAGCGGCGCACCCAGGGACACGAAGAGTTTTGCCGTCACGGTGCACGACCCGGACGCGCCAAC
>SCRR01000422.1 GCA_004322085.1 Burkholderiaceae bacterium | reverse complement strand
ATGATCATCTCGGCCGGGTCGCGCACCGCGGTAAGGTTGTAGTCTTGGGCTATCAACTGCCGTATCAATTCCCGATCAACCCCTTCAGACGCGGGAACGGGCTTCGCCGACGGTGCGTATTTGCCTGCGCCTTGGGAGAGGCTTTCGACGGCCCCCGGCCTCGCCGCCGCTGCGGACCCGGCGTGTTGGGCGCTACTGATACGGATGTTCCGGAAGTCGCCAAATGCTTCTGAGGCATCCTTGTTATAGGCCAGCCGTGTCCAGTGCACCAAATGCTGTGGCCCCACGTTTTCGCCTACCGAAGATCGGCCAAAGTAACCCGTGCCAACCATGAAAGTGGGCGGAAGATTGGTGGCGAATCCTGCGGCGCCTTGTGAACAGGGCGCATTCACGACGACACGGTACACATTCATGTGGGCCGCAAAATCCAGCGCCTTTTGCGGATCATCGCCATGAAAGGCTGCCGAGTGGCCAGCACCGGACAGGCGCAAAATCATTTGCGCCACGTTGCTAGCACGCTCAAAGGTGTCAACACTATGAAGCGCCAGCACCGGGCACAGCTTCTCCTTTGTCAGGGGTTCGCTCAAGCCGACGTGTTTGACGCGGGCCACCAGCACTTTGGTAGAGGGCACCATGCGGAGACCAGCTTCGCGTGCGATCCAGACCGCACTCTTGCCAACCGCTGCCAGATTGAGACTGCCACCGGGGAAGAGGTAGTCACGCAAGCGCTCCACTTCGTCTTCGCTGCACAGGTGCGCCGACGCTGCGCGCAATTCACGCTCAAATCGTTGACTGTCCTTTTCCAAGGTAAGCAGGACACTCTCACTGGTGCACAGCAGAGAGTTGTCAAAACTCTTGCTGCTGACAATCATCTGTGCGGCCTTGCGCATGTCGGCACTCGAGTCGATATAGACCGGCGCATTGCCTGGTCCGACGCCCATGGCGGGATTGCCCGACGAATAGGCCGCGCGCACCATGGGACCGCCACCCGTTGCAAGAACCACGGCCACCTTGGGTGAGGCCATCAGTTCGTTGACCAGCGGTATGGTTGGATTTTCAATGCATTGAATCAGACCATCCGGCGCGCCTGCGGCGTGGGCGGCAGCGCTCAGTTTGGTAGTTGCATCGTTGCAGCACAACTTGGCGGCCGGGTGCGGGCTGATCACGATCGTGTTGCGACTGAGAATCGCCAGCATGACTTTGTAGTACAGCGTCGAGATCGGATTGGTGGCCGGTGTCAGGGCAAATATGATGCCCGCCGGCTTGGGAATCTCGACAATCTTGCGCGCCTCATCCACGCGCGGATTGACCAAGTCCATATCCCGATAAAAGTCCAGTAACGGGTACGAGACTAGTTCGTTCTTGAGCTTTTTGTGTTCAACGACGCCATAGCCGGTTTCCCTGACGGCCCATTCCGCATAGAAGGCCGCGTTGTCATGCGCTGCCTTGGCGACGGCGGTAGCGATTCGAATAACCGCCGCTTGGTCGAATTTTGCGAAGTGCTTGGCCGCCCATTCGGCACGGTCAATCTTCATCAAACCCGAAGCGATTGACTGGTCCGGCACCACCAATCGGGGCTTTTCCAAAAGCGTAGCGTTGTCCATCTTTCCCATGCTCATACTCCCCGACGGGCGATGCGCAATAGCTCGCGAGCGCGTGGCATTGCCGCGTCGAATCTGTCGACGATTTCCTGACACAAGGGCGCACTCAGCAGGACACCCGGTTTGAACTGAAGGACACGCTTGTCAAGCGACGAGAAAATCGCCCAGACGCCGTGCTCATACAGCGCCCTTGACACCGCAACAGCCCCTTCTGGATGGTCGAACTCCAACCCCAGAATCACGCCTCGCTGGCGTACACCCACAAAAATGTCGCTATGCACTGGCATCAGGTCAGCGAAGGCTTTGGCGAAGAAATCCGCCACATAGTGAATGTTGGACACCACTTCGGGGCGCTCCAGCATGCGCAACACCTGGTAACCGACGACGCAGCCCAACTCTGAACCGCCTGAAGTACTGATGTGGGCAGCACCGTCTTCGTGCTGCCATGCGGCACATTGTTCCGTTGCAACGCATGCGCTAATTGGGTAGATGCCGCCGCCAAGGCCCTTGGCCGTCACAAACATGTCCGGCTGTAATCCATAGGTTTGCCAGCCCCACATAGCACCGGTTCGCATCAAACCAGTCTGGACTTCATCGGCGATGTACATCGCACCGTATTTCCGACACAGGTCCTGACAGGCTTTTAAGTAGCCGTCATTGGGCATCGGGAAGCCATAGGTTGCAGGAATCGTTTCAATGATGAACGCCGCCACATCGCGCTTGCGCAGCATGACCTCAAGTGCATCAATATCGTTGAAAGGAACCTGGAAAAACTCGTCGGGCCGATCGGCCAGGAAAATTTTTGAAAAGCGGTCATCACCGGTGGCAACCGACAAGCCAGAATGTCCATGATAGCCTTTGATGATCGACACAATCTTGCGACGCTTTGTGGCATATCGAGCAGATTTGATGGCGATCTCGACCGCTTCGGCGCCGCCCGCGCCGAAGATGGCGTAGTTCAGGCCTGGTGCGGTTCCGACCAGTTTTTCGGCAAAGGCCGCGCGCGCTACTGATGGAAACCAGTGGTTGCCCATATCAAAGTAGTCGAGCGCTGATTTCAGCGTAGCAACCAGTTCGGGGTTGCGATGACCAAAGTTATAGGTGCCGCCATTCAGGTGCAAGTCGATCAGGCGCTTGCCGGACATGTCGTACAGAAAGTAGCCTTCGCGCCGGTCAATGACGAGGTCAATGCCAGCGTCCCGCCACAACTTGGCCTTTCCAGGGTTCCAGAAATCCTTCGCCTTGGTGTAAAGCTCCTCTTTGGACTCGAAACTAAAAAACCCGTAGTCAAACACTGCTTCCTCCTAGTTGGGCAAAGTTTACGGCCTAAATGACCAACACACAACATTTTTGCTCGTAAAGATCTCGTTTTCCAAAAATTATAGGGAAAACACCTAGGATTTTCTGCTCTGAAACGCGATTCGGAATCGTAGTCTTCATTGGTGGATTACTTGTTTTTGTTCGATTCAGTGGTGTGGATTTGATAAATGTGGCAATTCGGTCAAAATAGGCCAATTGATACCGCGCGATTCACCTGAGTTGATTTGAGGTGGCGCTACCCCTTGTAAGCTCACGGGTATCAATTCATACGTAGATGGTGAAAACTTGGCAACTCAATCACGCAAATCTCATAGACAGGATCGGATTCTTGAAGCGCTGGTCTTGAACCCTTCGCTTCGCGTGCATCAACTGGCGGAGGCCCTGGATGTTTCGACCGAAACCGTGCGGCGTGACCTCGCTGAGCTGGGTGAAAGCGGCAAGATCAACCGCACGTACGGTGGCGCGGTGCGGATGCAAAAATTTGAACCCGCACTCTCCGAGCGTTTGCTGCTTAAGGTACAGGAGCGTGAGGCGATCGCCCGCATGGCAGTGGAGCGACTTGGCAATTTCGATGCGCTGCTGATTGGGGGCGGTGCCACGACGCTGCATTTCGCCCGGGCGATTAGAAAGCTCGAACACCCCATGACCGTCATCACGCCAGCCTACGGCGTGGCGCAAGAGCTTTCGCATAATCCCTACCTTGAAGTTTTGTGCCTGCCGGGGATCTTTCATGGGAAAGAAGGTCTGGTTTGTGGTCCTGAAGCGATCAAGGCCATTGAACGCTTTCATGTGCCGGTGGCTGTTTTGGGGGCATCCGGCGTGAGCCGCGAGGGCATTAGCGAAGCCTTGTTAAGCGCCGGGCAGGTCTATCAAGCCATCATGGCTAATTCGGATCAAGTATTCATCTTGGCCGACAGCTCCAAGTTCAACAAGCGGGCACTCACCCTATTGAGTAGCTGGAAATCCAACATCACACTGATAACAGAAAGGCCGCCGACGGACGAATTGCAATCGGCAATCTCTGAGAGTGGCGCGTCGGTCGCAATTGCTGTGCTTGAGTCTTGATTGAGATCCCAGCGGGTAAGACACCAAATCTCAAGAGTGAACCACTTTTGATCAAACTGAAGGGCAAAGTTGAAGCGTTCTATCGCTGATTGGCACTTGCAATATTCCTAAGTGCACTACTTAGCGGTACCCACGAAATGCTGCAGGACGTTCCTGCTGATTCGCTCGATGTCATTGTCGAACTCGTTCCACGCCAAGGCGCCGAGCCATGCAATAGAACTACCGGAAAAAACTGCTCCTCCGCCGTCGATTTCAAAGTACACCATGTCGGCCCTGACAAGATCAGGCCGTTGAGTTCCACCTTGACCCGGCATCGACATGAGTTGATCTTCAATCACCAATTGGTACTCGTCGCCGAAACCGCTAGCTGTCGCAAGCACGAGGGCGTGCGGCGGCGATCCAAGGGACAGGTCGAAGCGATCGCATTCATCACCCGCGGCGCCTCCAAGGATGTTGCCTGAGGTTCCGACGACGTCTGCACTGACGCCTTCGAAGAATCGGCTTCCGGGACCTTCGTAGCTGGCTTGGCTGCGCTTGAACGGCTGAGCAGCCGAAAAGCCCTGCGTAGCGAAACCAACGCCGACTACCGAGTTGGGGCCTCGTCCGCGGTATCGCCAGATCCCCCCAGGTTCACCTGTCGATGCATGCGTTCTCTCTCCCGCCGGCGCGTTCCAGCACCGAGTTCCAGAGTTGTCACGTCGAACTTCCACAACCCACGGACGAACGGCGTCGTGGCTCGTAACCCAATAGAAGCCGTTTCCGCCCAGGTACATGAGGCGTCCACCACTTCCAAGGTACGACTGCAGACTGTCAAGGCCACGGAACGTCCAATATTCCGGATGCGACCCGGTGATGACTGTGGTGTATCGCGTAAACAGCGCCGCCCCTTCCCGATCGACCTCTTCGTCAGTCGCCACGTGATACTTCATGCCCAAACGATCCAACCATTCAACGAGGTATAGATCGGTCGAGAAATGCCGATAAGACCCTGTCAAAAAGTTCGGATAACCGGGACGGACATTGATCAATGGCCTTCGACGGCTCGAGTAGCGGACAGGACTGCCATCTGAATGCACGTCGTAGCAGGAGCGTCCAAGTTCCGGGTGTGTGTGAAGGTAGACCTCGTCCGCCGGGAGTTCTTTCGGGTGCGCCATGATCGCCGAAAGGTCGTACGTCCCCAGATGATCGTTCCCATACGCCAAGTAGCTGTTTGTTGGCATCAACACGAGAATCGGTGCCTCATCCCCCGCTTCGCCTCGTACGAATAGCGGATAGTGGTCCGTGGATCCGCCTGCTGAGAGTCGTACTGCATACACCCCGCTCCGCAAGTCTTGCGGAAGATCGAATTCCAGGTCGTAGTCCCAACCCGCGTCGATCATGTCGTCATCGTGAAAATGAATGGCACCATACTCCGATGGCTTATCGACAAACGAATCTGATTTGCCAGTCCAGTTGTGTCCGGTGACAGCCCGATCCCCGCCGTTGCGAAGCACACCGTGCATCTGGCCTTTGCAGGTTTCAATCAGAACCTGGGTGGCGATCTCGCGTTCAAACGCCCACGAAACGAACGGGTGGCGTCCAGTTTGAGGGTCGCCGGAGTGAAGCGCGGCGATGTCTGTGGGAGACAGGACTGCATCGTAAAGCGACGGATTCTCGATTTTCCCGTTGAACGCCTGAGCTGGTGATCCATTTCCCAACACAGATTCGGTCGCGAGCCTTAGATGCGTGACCCGCGCTGGGAGGCCTATTGGGCCGCCGACCGAGGTCCTAGGCGACGTGGGCGTCCAGCCTGACACACGAGACAGATCGAGTTGAGCCTGTGCACGCGACAAAACGATGGCGACGGAATACCAGGAACCTAAGACAATTTTTGCAGCGGCTGCGAACTCGCCGACAGGGCCCTTCAGAAAAAGTTCGTCCCCCCTTAGCGAGAGGACAATCGCGCTGTCGTCATCACCAAGAGCGCAGATGACCTGCGGCCGCGCAAGACCGACAAGGGTGGGACAAAACCAGAGATGAAGGGTGGCAGACTCAACGGAGAGCACGGGAATCGGAAGATCCGCATAGGAGCCCACCGCAGTCGACTGAACACGGCCAGCGATTGTCGCGTCAAGCACGTCGGCGCGGACTTCCGAATCCGCCTTCCTCTCGGTGGGCTTACCCGGCCCGCTCATGAGGCGTTCGAAAGTTGCGCGCACAGATCTGTGAGGTGTCGATATCGCCATCCGCACGGTCTCTCCGGGCAGTCTCGACCACTCTTCGAAATAGGCCTGAATATCCATTTCTCGTTCTTCCTAATAGGTTAAATTTTGACCTGCCGCACGCTCTGACGTGTGTCGTTTAACAGTGCTATCGCGAGAACATGCTTCCAAATACCGGACTGATGTATAGCGCATTTATGTTTCGATAAGTTCGGCCGCGGTGCGGTCCTGATTTATGAAAACGGAACCTGAACAATTTCGAGTTCCGCATGATTCACTTCGACGACTCGGCGTGGTGCGATGTCACTTCTTCACCATGCTGGAGCGCCGATCGTTCAGGTGATTTTCGGGAGCAGGCGCCTCGGGCGATATCACGAATCGGCAAAAAGAGGCGGCAATCGGACTGCAGTCGCAGCGCGCCGCTTCGCACTGATCAGCATCAAAGATGGCCCTTCCTTACCTAGGTTGTTGCCGCTTGCTTCGCCCTCCGCGTGCGCGAAGCCCTCATCCCTGCGTCTGGCTCGTCAAACTGCTTACCTCTCAACGTGCGGCCTCCTGTCCTAGCAACCCCTCTTCCGCAGCATCCAAAATCCGTGGTTTGCTAAGCTCCTATTGCCGACGCCGCAGGCGCCGCGCGGCATTCGTTCCCAGCCAGTCAACGGCAGTTCACGGAGTACCGCGCCGGGGGAGCCTCCTTTTCGATGCTGGGAGCTCTCCCAGGTTCGCGGCTTTCGCTCTCTGAGCGCTGTTCATACAGACTTTGCGAACCCAGCATAGCAAGACCAAGTCCGTTGGATACCCTTATCTGAGGCTTCACCCTGCGCAAGGCCACGTTCATGATATGGACATTCCGTGCTGTGCGATCTGCGGCCTTAAAGCGCGCACTTTTCGTGTGGCCCAACGATGTATTTGCCCAAGGTCGTCGGCTCGGGTTTTTACTACTGTCCGCCATCCGAAATGCACATGACAATGCGCTCAGGCATGAAAACTTATTGCCACGCTATGGCATGGGTGGTTTGGATCCCATGTGGCTGGCATGCGGCACAGCAAAAGCGCCGCAGTATTGCAAAATGAGGACGAGCCGCATGGCTACGCTGCGCCAGCGACGAACAGAAGACGTGGACGACCAAGCGTCAGCTCTGTTTGGGTGGAACCAACATTATGAGCAACTGGGTTGCGGGAACTTCCGCGGCTCGGTTTCCGAGATGGTCATGGCTGATGGCGTGCTCTATCGAGAGCACACAAATCGTAAACTATGGGAAGAGTTCAGTGCCCCTGCAGATCACCTAACTCTGGTTATCCCACTTGCAGTGGAGGCTGGCTCCATCTTCGCAGGTCAATCGCTGAACCGCGAAACGTTGATGGTGCTGTCAAGTCAGGAGGCGTACGAAGTGCTCGCTACAGGCGAGCTCGGAATGATTGGCCTGTCGGTGCGCCGAAGCGTGCTCGAGGGTCTGCTTGACCCCGCCAATCTCGAATGGCTGGCGCTTGCCGAGCGTCGGCGAGGGGTGGAGCTCGCACCCGATGACGCCGCTGCAGTGCGTTGCATGTTGCTGGGGGTCGAGCAACAGGCAACCTGCCGGCTCGACTTCATATCGGAGCGGGAGCACGAACTGGAGGTCTTGTCGTCAGCGCTGACTCGAGTTCTGTTGCATGCTATGTCGGGCGACCGAGGCCATCATGTTTCGATCATTCCAAGGCGCGTCAACAACCGGCGACGCATTGCCAAGCGCGCGATCGACTTTATGAGGTCGAACCTGGACGGCGATATCGGTGTTCCGGAAATCTGCGCAGCGGCCTTTGCGAGCCGACGTACGTTGCAATACTGCTTCGAGGAGTTCACGCATACAACACCGCAGGCCTACCTGCGAGCGTTGCGGCTCAATGAGGCGCGACGCGCGCTCAGGATGCATAGCGACCAATCAATCACCGGCTTGGCCTTCAAGTTGGGTTTCAGTAGTTGCAGCCATTTCACGCGGCACTACAAACAGATGTTCGAGGAACTGCCGTCAGCGACCTTGAAGCAAGCGCCGATTTGAACCTGAACGACGTCAATCAGCGGACCCCGCGCTAGCTGTGGGCTCATCCAGTGCGGTCCGCTCGACGCGCATCTCAAGGCGACCTGTAAAAGCGCGGCAACTTGTGAGACTGCACTTGCACTTTGAACTCTGGGTAGCTAGTCGACACACAACGCGGCTTTATGCCGCTCGGATCTTTTGATTTATGGCTGACGGCTTCGACCCGACCGCCCATCCGACGAGATGTCATCCTTCTGCGAAGCAGCGTTTCAATGAGCCGTCGAAAATGGAAAGAAAGGAAGTGGCTTGTTCCTTACTTAAACAAAGTGGTGGTCGAATTTTCAATACGCTGGCCGATGGCCCGGTAACACCAATCAACGCGCCGTTTTCACGCAAATCTTCGACTAGTCTTTTTGCAGCTTCAGGATCATCTTCGCCGTTATTATTGACGATATCGACGCCGATAAACAAACCACTGCCACGAATCTCTCCCAAATGAGAACATTCAGTGGCATAACTCTGGAGGCCTACTTTCAAGTATTCGCCAACCAATTCTGCATTAGCCATGAGCCCTTCATCGCGAATAACATCCAAAACCGCCAATCCCACGGCCGCAGAAACAGGATTTCCTCCGAAAGTGTTGAAATATGCTGCATTGTGAGCAAATTTATCAAGGACATTTGCCTTTATGGCGAGACCACCCATAGGATGTCCATTGCCCATCGGCTTACCCATGGTAACAATATCAGGGATAACATCGTGGCGCTCAAACCCCCACATCGTCTTGCCGGTACGGCCGAAGCCAGGTTGAACTTCATCCGCAATGAATAGGCCTCCTTCCTGACGAAAAACTCTAACGGCCTCGGCAAGAAACCCAGGAGGGTCAGTCAGAATTCCATCACTGTGAAAGATCGTGTCCAATAGAAGTGCTGCCGGCTTGACTCCATACCTTCTCATCTCCTTGATTGCAGCTTTAACCTCCTCAGCAAATATTTTTCCAACCTGTTCAGAACTACCGGTATTCTGGCGAGGGGCTGGAACAACTCGAACGTCGCGCCCAATTGGGACATAGTCACCCATCGAAGGGGAAACCTCTGCCACTGCTGATGTAATTCCGTGATAAGCATAACTGGTGACAATCACTCCTGTTCCCCCAGTATAGTCGCGGGCGATGCGAAGCGCTAAATCATTGGCCTCGCTTGCAGTACAAGTGAACATCGCGTTCGAAAGCACTGCCGGCATCGTCGCCAACAGTCTTTCGGCGTAATTCACGACCTTCTCGTGTAAATACCTTGTATGGGTATTGATGGCAGAAGCCTGCTCCTGCATTGCCGCCAAAACGCGCGGATGACAATGACCTACGGAGGGAACATTATTGTAAAGATCCAGATAGGATCGTCCCTCCGCATCCCACACCACCGCTCCAGCGCCTTTAACGAGATGCAGAGGCGACGAATAGAAAAGCTGATAGGCCGGACCTAGCACGCGTTTACGTCGATCAATCAAACCCCGCAGATTTTTATCCAAGTGTGAACCGTCGGAATCTTTGAAGGAAAATACTTTCAGCATGATTGGAGTGCCTTTGGGTTGAAGGATCTGAAAAACTCACGCACTGGTTATCAGTGTGTCATTCGCTAGGTATTTCTTGCAAAGATTGACTGTGTCCGCAAACCACTTCTCATCACAGGTTGCCGCAGTTTGAGTATTCGAATGCGTTCCCGTCCACGCGAGCAACTGCAACCTTCGTTGCACGATGAGAGACGGTATGATCATCAAGTCGTCTTTTGATAGTTCATGTGCATCGGTGTAACCTGTAAGCCAATTTTCCACCCAGCTTGGCATGTCGGCATGGTCTTCATGGAAACTGACCGCCGCCGCCAGATCATGCATATACCAGCTAAAGCCGCAATCATCGAAATCAATGGCGCGTGTAAGATCATCGTCAATGAGCAGATTTGTCAGGCGAAGGTCTGCATGAATTAGGCCGAAACGATGATGATCTTTGCCGTAGACTTCCAAGCGTTTTGACACCTTGTAAACCGCCTCGGAAATGAGCGGTATTTCTTTTGCTTGAACATGCAAGCCGTTCTGCCAAGGTCCCCAATGTCCGTTTTCGCTAACCATTCCTTCGTGATCCCAAACTTGTCGGTGAAACCATTGAGGTCTTGTCCAACTGCGAGCATGATGATGCAGCTGAGCAGTAATGCGGCCAAGACGACGGAATGAAGGTTGTAAATTCTTGGTCAAATCTGGCTGTACGCCATTGATCCACACAAAAACCACCAGATGATAGATTTGACCGTCCGCGGTACCAACAGTTTGCAGGGTTCGGCCATCAATCCCAGCAATTGCGCGGGGGACCTCAATTTCACTGTCATTCAAGGCACTCAGCCAAGCTAGTTCACTAGCGATGGCATCGGCAGTATGGTAACTAGGCCGGTGTATTCGCATTGCGTATGCAAGCCGGTTGTTGGTTTTTATGGAAAGGGTCGCATTTTCTGAAAGGCAAATTAGGCTCAACTCACCTCGGAAATCTTCCGCATATAATTTGAGTGCCGACTCTGCAACTCTGGCGAAATCCATCTGCTCTTGGTTGAATACCGAACTACTCGACATTGATTTTCTCCATTCACATTTGCCCACTCCCGTTTCACTTGCGTACCTGCCGCGCCGCCTTCCTCGCGCCGCACCTCGATTCGTTCACTCACGCCGCCAGTCATCGCTCGTAAATTCAGAACGCACGCAAGCCTCTGCTTTACTCAATAAATCGCAATAGACCGCGGTTTCACAATAGATGCTCAGGCATCCGCTGTGCTTTGGACCAGGGCCACGCCACTTCTTCACCATTGCCAAAGCGTCGTTCGTTAACGCGATTCTCTAGAGCAGACGACTCCATCGATATCACGGATCGGCAAAAAAGGGGCATTGGACTACTCAAAGTCAGCTTTGCGGCAACTTGCTCAGCTCTGCCCTCTACTTTCAATAATCCCGGCCCACTACAACCCCTAATTACCGTAGGTAGGCGGCAAATGCGGGTCCCGGGGCCCCTCACAGGCTGGGTCGCGGGTGTGTGCTGCAGCTCACACCCGGGTGCATCCGCCAGTGCCCCGGTTGCGGGGCGTGTGCTCGCGTACGACCAATTCTCTTCGGCGCCGACCATCAGCCCGGAGCACACAGTCGCAACTTACACCGCAAATGACTGGACTGCAGCGGAAGCCGGTATTGGCTAGTGTCGGCTTCCTGGATACCCAGCAAACAATCGTGTTTTGGCAAACAACTAACGCCGATCAAATTTCTGTTTGCTCGGCCATCTGCAAAGCATCGTCCACCTCGATGCCCCGGTAGCGTACCGTGCCTTCCAATTTAGTGTGGCCGAGAAGTAGTTGCACAGCTCGCAGATTCTTGGTGCGCCGGTAGATCAATGATGCCTTTGTCCGTCGCATCGAATGTGTTCCGTATTCGGACGGATTTAGCCCGATCTCTGTCACCCAAGAATCCACAATGCGGGCATATTGCCGGGTTCCAATGTGAGGTGACTCGTGAATGCGACTGGGGAACAAGTAATCGTCCTGTCCGAGGTTGGCGTTCTTGATCCAGTCACTCACCGCGTCACGGGTCGGCTGGGTAATCTCGAACTGAACAGGTCGAGATGTTTTCTGCTGCATCACGGTGGCGCGGGGTGAAACACCCTCGCCATGGCAGATGTCGCGCACCCGAATCTTTACGAGGTCACAAGCGCGTAGTTTGCTATCCAACGCCAGATCAAACATGGCAAGCTCACGAATTCTGTGCTGAAGTTGAAGTCGGACCCGAATTGCCCAAATCTCCTTCAGTTTGAACGGTGACTTTTTGTCCGACTATCACACCCTTGTTCCAGGCGTCGTGTGGTACGTGTTCGATTGCGTTTTCCATGATGGACTCCTTGTTGATTGAGGGCGTCCGAGTGTGTATTTATCGCAGGGCACTACGAACGTCTCTTCCGTGCATCTGATGGGCAAACTGCAGCGTGTTCCATCAGGGGTTTCCCGCGCACTCACAATCATTTCACGCAGTGAAATCCCGTTCGGAATGCCTACTGCCTTAGATCGGTGGTCGCACATCATTCGTTCCAATCCTCGGCCGAAGACGGATCGAGGCAAAGCAAACGACGCATGGATATCGAAGTGGGAGCATGCCCCTTCCGACCGGCGTGATGGAGACAACATGATCGACTTGAGTGGCAAAGTAGCTGCCGTCACGGGAGCTGCAGGCGGCATCGGCGCAGAGGTGGCCCGCACATTGGCGAAAGCGGGTGCACGTGTTGTCTTGGGCGACGTGCAGGTCGAGCGCGGCGAGCAAGTCGCGAAACAGATTCGTGACGGCGGCGGCCACGCCAGATTCATTGCCCACGACACGTCCGTGGAGGCTCAATGGATCGCGTTCATCGACACCGCGCTGGACACCTTCGGTGGCCTGGACATCCTTGTCAACAACGCCGGGATCGAGCAGACCTGCTTCATCGAAAACATCACTGTCACCGACATTCAGAGGCTGCTCGCCGTGAACGTGACCGGCGTGCTCATCGGGCACAAACATGCGGTGCGAGCGATGAAGCCGAACGGTCGCGCCGGCAACGGCGGCAGCATCATCAATCTGTCGTCGGTGGCCGGCCTGATCGGGACGCCGGGCTTGGGTGTGTACTCCGCGTCCAAAGGCGCGGTCCGCTTGCTGACCAAGGCAGCCGCTGTCGAATTCGGTCGACTGGGCTATGGTATTCGGGTGAATTCCATCCACCCTGGCCTCGTGGAAACCGAAATGGGCGAGAAGCTGCTCAACGACTTCGTGAGCCTGGGAATGTTCAAGGATCGCGACGACGCCTACGCGCAGTCGAAGGCGGCGCATCCCCTGGGTATCACGGCCTGCCGAGCGACATTGCCAACCTGGCGCTGTTCCTCGCGTCCGACCTGTCGCGCTGGATGTCGGGCGCCGAACTCGTCGCCGACGGCGCGATGACAGTCAGCTGAATCCGAATAATCAACGCTGCGAGCGAGGAGAGCAACCCCATGAATGTGATGAAGATGTTCGACCTGAGCGACAAAGTTGCCGTGATCACGGGCGCCGGCAACGGCCTTGGCTACCAGTTCGCCGAAGCGATGGCAGAAGCCGGCGCCGATGTCGTCTGTGCCGACATCGACATGGTCAACAACGAAGTGACCGCTGCGCGCGTTGAAGCGCTCGGACGCAAGGTACTCGCGGTCAAGTGCGATGTGACTCGCGAAGCGGATGTCGCCAGTCTTTTCCAGTCCGCCGAGAAGGCCTTTGGCCATGTTGACATCGCGTTCGCCAATGCTGGCATCGCGGACTTGGCTCCGCAGCCCCTGCACGACTACCCGACCGACAACTGGAATGCAGTCATCGCGGTCAACCTGCAGGGCGTCTTCTATACCGACCGCGAGGCGCTGAAGATCATGGTGCGTCAGAAGAGCGGCAAGCTGATCAATGTCGCCTCGATGTGGGGTTTGGCCGGCGCGTCAAGCGTGGCGCCAATCCCGGCATATAGCGCTGCCAAAGGCGCCGTGGTGAACCTGACGCGTGAACTGGCGCTCGAGTACGCCACGCAAAACATTCAGGTCAACGCCATCTGCCCGGGATTCTTTCGCACGAAATTGGCTGCTGGCGCTTATGACGATCCTGAATTCGTCGCCGCGATCACCGCCTTTACACCGATGGGTCGCGTAGCCGACGCCAGCGAAATCAAAGGCACGGCACTGTACCTCGCTTCCAACGCTTCGAGCTTCACGACCGGGTTGCTGTTGGTCACCGACGGTGGCTGCATGGCCAAGTAGATCCCCGCATGGTTCCCTCTTTCACAAACCCTAGGAGACAGACATGAACGCAAGTGATAACCAAATCGTAGAGACAACAAGAGAGCCCATGCCGTCGCGGCGGACGGTTCTCGGCGCAGGTGGAGCCATTGGATTGGCTATGCTCGACACGAAGTCCGTCTTCGCCCAAGGTGCCGATGGTGCCAACACGATTCGGGTTGGCTTTATCAGCCCACGTACTGGTCCACTCGCGAGTTTTGGGGAGACCGATGGGTACGTGCTCGATCTGGCCCGAAAGTCACTCGCCGCTGGCCTGACGGTAGGGAGCAAGAAGTACGCGGTGGAGATATTGGACCGTGACACACAGTCCGATCCAGCGCGGGCGAGCCAACTGGCAAAGGCGCTGATCGATTCCAGCAAAATCGACCTGATGCTCACCACGTCGGCACCGGAGACGGTCAATCCGGTCGCCGATGCCTGCGAAGCAGCTGGCGTGCCTTGCCTGGCCACGATCGTGCCCTGGGAGTCCTTCTATTTCGGCCGGGGCGCGAAGCCGGGTGCACCGTCGCCGTTCAAGTGGACCTACGTGTTCTCGTTTGGCGTAGCCCAATTCGCCAAGTCCTATGCGTCGCAATGGAGCGAGCTTCCGACCAACAAGCGGGTGGCGGCGCTTTACCCGAACGATGCGGACGGCAATGCGATTCGCGAACATCTCGCACCAGAGCTGGAAAAGGCTGGCTTCACGGTTGTCGCTGCCGGCCCGTACGAGGATGGCACCACCGACTACTCGGCCCAGATATCCAAGTTCAAGGCCGCGAAGTGCGACATCTTCAACACCTTCCCGATCCCGCCGGACTTTGCGGCCTTCTGGCGCCAGGCAGCGCAGCAGGGCCTGACGAAGTCCATCAAGATAGCCCAGACCGCCAAGACCGGACTGTTCCCATCGTCGATCACGGCGCTGGGCCCACTGGGCTTTAATCTGTCGAGCGCCTGCTATTGGCACAAGAATTTTCCGTACAAATCACCGTTGACGGGGGTGACGAGCCTGGCGCTGGCCGAAGGCTACGAGAAGGCGGCCAACAAACAATGGACGCAACAGCTTGGCGCCTCCATGTCTCTTCTTGACGCCGGCTTCGAGGCACTGAAAGCCAGCTCGGATCCCAAAAACAAGGCCAGCGTTGCAAAGGCGCTCAGTACACTCAAGACCACCACGATGGTGGGCAAGGTGGACTTTACGAGTGGGCCTGTGGCGAATGCCTCGACCACGCCGCTCATCGGCACCCAGTGGATCAAGGCAGCGCCAGGGTCGAAATACAAGCTGGATTACGTCATCACCGAAAACGCCTGCGACCGCAACGTGCCGGTGGCGGCGAAGTTGCGGCCGTACGCCTGACGGGCGGCGGAGCATCAAAGGGATGGATTCACGCCAGACGCTACTGTCGGCCACCGCGTTGCAGAAGAGTTTCGGCGCACTGGTCGTGCTCGACGGTATCGATTTTGAAATTCGATCTGGCGATGCCATTGGTATTGTGGGGCCCAACGGCGCTGGCAAGACGACGCTGTTGAATGTCTTGTCGGGTGCCTACAAGGCCTCTGCGGGGTCGGTCAGATTTCGGGAAGCCGACGTCACGGAGCTGGACGCAGCGCAGCGCTGCCGCCTTGGTATTGCGCGCACGCACCAGATTCCGCGGCCCTTCAGCGGTATGACGGTTTTTGAGAATGTGCTTGCGGCGGCCATGCATGGCGGAAGATTCGGTCGTGACGAGGCCTATGAACGCAGCATCGACGCCATCCGCCTGTGCGGGATGCTCAAGCTTGCCAACCGACGCGCCGACACGATTGGCTTGCTCGATCGCAAACGACTGGAGCTGACACGGGCCCTGGCGACCGACCCGGTCGTGCTGCTGCTTGACGAGATCGGTGGTGGCTTGACGGACGGGGAG
>SCRR01000087.1 GCA_004322085.1 Burkholderiaceae bacterium | reverse complement strand
CAGCGTGCAGCTGCATCCACAGGACATGCTGCGCCGCAACCTCAAGGAGGGCGACCTGGTCCACGTCACCAGCCGGCGCGGCTCGATCGTGTTGCCGGTCCAGGGCGCCCCTGAATTGGGATTGAGTCAGGCCTTCATCGCCATGCACTGGGGCGACGAGTTCCTCGGCGGCGTCAGCAGCATGGGGGTGCCGCTGGCCGGGGTGAATGCGCTCACTACGTCGGCCTTTTGCCCGAGCTCGAAGCAGCCCGAACTCAAGCACGCGGCGGTGAAAATCCTCAAGGCCGAGCTGCCCTGGTCGCTGCTCGGCGTGGCCTGGCTGGCCGACGAGCGGGCATTGGCGGCGCGCGAAGAACTCAAGCGCCTGACGGCGCTGTTTCCGTTTGCCAGCTGTGTGCCGTTTGGCCGCGAGCGCACCGGCGTGCTGTTTCGCGCGGCCAGCTACGAAGCGGGGCCCGACGATGTGATGGCAGTCGTCGAGCGCCTGCTGGACCTGGACAGCGCCGACGTGCTGCGCTATGCCGACAAAAAGAAGGGCCAACGCCGCACGGCCCGGCTTACGCGCGTGGGCGACCATGCGGAGCTCACCGGCTTTATGCTGGCCGGTGACACCAGTGCGGAACGCTGGATCAAGACTCTGCTGCAGGATGAGCTGCCGGCCCAGGCCTATGGCCGCCTGCTGCTGGTGCCCGGCGCGAAGGCACCGGTCGCGGTGCGGGCGCGCGGCAAACAGGTGTGCACCTGTCTGAATGTGACGGACGTGGCCATCCGCGACCATCTGGCGCGCTCGATGGGCTCGCAAGCTGTGCGTCTCGCGTCCCTGCAGGCCGACCTGAAGTGCGGCACCCAATGCGGCTCCTGCATGCCGGAACTGCGAAAAATCATCAGGGCCAGCTTGCCGCTTGCGCAGGCTGGCTGACCAACGCACAGCGGGAGACGAATGCGCAGACCCGGAATCAGCTCATTACCAAAAGTCATCAGTCATCAAAGACAATCGAGGCCATGGCAATCAGGCAGTACCTCAAGGTAATCGGACGCGGCAAGGACGGCGCGCGCGCGCTCAGCCGTGAGCAGGCCTTTGACCTTTTCCGGCAGGTGCTCGACGGCACGGTGACCGACCTCGAAGTGGGCGGCTTTTGCCTGGCCATGCGCATCAAGGGCGAGACCCCCGGCGAGATGGCGGGTTTTCTCGATGCGGCCCATGCGCGCTTGAACAAGTTGCCGGCCACCGCCAGGCCCATGGTGGTACTGCCCAGCTACAACGGCGCACGCAAGCTGCCATTGCTGACGCCTCTGCTGGCCCTGCTGCTGGCACGTGAGGGACTGCCGGTGCTGGTGCACGGCGCGGCCACCGAGGACACCCGCGTTTACACGTCGGAAGTGCTTGAAGTCCTTGGTGTGATTACACAGTCAGCTATCAACCCAGTAGCACCTGGTGAAGTGGCGTTTGTCCCCACCGGGCTGCTGAGTGCCGGTCTGCAGCGCCTGCTCGACGTGCGCCGTGCCGTGGGGCTGCGCAACCCGGCGCACAGCCTGGTCAAGTTGATGAACCCCTGCGCCGGCCCCAGTCTGATCGTGGGCAGCTACACGCACCCCGAATACGCCATCTCGATGGCGGCCGTGTTCGAGCTGATGCAGGCCAACGCGCTGCTGTTGCGCGGCACCGAGGGCGAGGTGGTCGCGGACGCGCGCCGCATGCCGCAGATGCTGGGCTTCGTGGCCGGCCGGCGCAGCGTGCTGCAAGAGGCCCAGAGCGGCCCCGTGGCGACACTGCCTGAACCGCCCAAAACCACGGACACCGCCAGCACCGCCGCCTATATTCAAGCGGTGATGGCCGGGCACCAGCCTGTTCCCGCCCCGATCGCGCGGCAGGTGGAACACATCTTGCATCTGGTGTCGCAACTATGAACCCCCTCAAAACCACCCTCCCAGGCACCGGGCAAGTCACGCTGGTGGGCGCCGGCCCCGGCGACCCGGAGCTGCTCACGCTCAAGGCCGTCAAAGCCATCGCGGCCGCCACCGTGCTGCTGGTCGACGATCTGGTGAGCGACGCCATCGTGGCCTACGCGCCGCCGCAGGCCCGCATCGTGTTCGTCGGCAAGCGCGGCGGCTGCAAATCCACACCGCAGGCCTTCATCGAAAAGCTCATGATTTCGGCCGCGCGCGAGGGCGAGACCGTGGTCCGGCTCAAGGGCGGCGACCCATTCATCTTCGGGCGTGGCGGCGAGGAGGTCGAGCACCTGCGCGCGGCCGGCGTCCGGGTCGAAGTGGTGAACGGCATCACCGCCGGGCTGGCCGCGGCCACCGCGTTGGGTGTGCCGCTCACGCACCGCGAGCACGCACACGGCGTGGTGTTCATCACCGGTCACGCCCCCGTGGGCTGCGCGGGTGACGGGGCCGACTGGCGCGCGCTCGCAAGCGCTGCGCACACCGCAAAGCTCACGCTGGTGATCTACATGGGCGTGCGCGGCGCGCAGCGCATCCAGCAGGACTTGCTGACCGGACTGCCCGCCGCCACGCCGGTCGCCGTGATCCAGAACGCCAGCCTGCCGACCCAGCGCCACATCACGACCACGTTGGGCGAGCTGGCCGCCTCGATCGCGCGCGAGCACATGGCCAGCCCCTCGGTCATCGTGGTGGGCGACGTGACGCGCGCCATCGCCGCCATGGCAGAGCCGGAAACTGCGCGCGTGCAGCCGTTGCGGAATCTATCTTTGTGAACTATTACCCATCCCATGGATACATGCGGGCGTTGGCTTGCATTTGGAAAAAAAACAAACTAGAACTCAACAGGGTCTGCCGCATCGATGCGATGCACGTTTCGAGACAGTCCCAGGAGAGTTTGTGTAGGCCGACGAAGCACGGCCATCGCCGTGGAGAAACTGACCCGGAATCAGCGCTGGCGATCTACCTCGTGGCGGAAGAACCTCATGCACACCCGAAAAAAGCAGCGGCAGGGCAGAGATACCATGCCCACTGGCAAATCTCTCATGTCGATCCGGTGGCAGTCGGCGCTGTGGCTGGCGGTCGTCGCGTTCGCGTTCGCCCTGGTTGCGCTGACACCGGTGGTAAGAGACGAAGTCGACCAGTTCATGCCGGCTGCGGGGGCCGGTAGCACGGGACCGGGCGTCAACGACCGGAACCGGGCAGCACCGTACACGTCCGCAGCACCCTTGAATGCGCCTGCCACGGCTAACCGCGCGGCGCTTCAACTTCGCACCGATGACCCCGCACGTTCCGCGGTGCAGTCGCCTGCGGGCCCCAACCGCTGAGCACACCCGTTTGAGTTATATTTCTCCGCTTTTGCCACGCATCGGCAAGAGCTCAGGGGCCGTTTGACTCATTCATTTGACACCGTCATCATCGGCGCCGGAGCCGCCGGCCTGTTCTGCGCCGGCATCGCGGGTCAGCTCGGCCAGAAGGTCCTGCTGCTCGATCACAGCGAGAAGGTGGCGGAGAAGATCCGCATCTCGGGTGGCGGGCGCGCCAACTTCACGAATCGTGACGTTACTGCTGCCAACTTCTCGGGCGAGAATCCGCATTTTTGCCGCTCCGCGCTTGCGCGCTACACACCGCGCGACTTCATGGCGCTGATGCAGCGCCATCACATCGCGTTCCACGAGAAGCACAAGGGCCAGCTGTTCTGCGACCGCTCGGCCGAGGACCTGATCGGGATGCTGCTGGCCGAGTGTGCCGCGGGCGGCGTGCAGCGCTGGCAACCTTGCAGCATCAAAAGCATCCGCAGCCTCGATTCAGCAAACGCAACAAGCTATGAAATAGAGAGTGACCGGGGTGTCGTCGCAGCGCGCTCCGTCGTGATCGCCACCGGTGGCCTGTCGATCCCGAAAATCGGTGCAAGCGATTTCGGCTACCGCGTGGCGCGCCAGTTCGGCCTGCGCGTGGTGCCACCGCGCCCCGCCCTGGTGCCCCTGATCTTCGACGGCGCCGACTGGAAGCCCTATGCGCAACTGGCCGGGCTGTCGCTGCCGGTGCGAATTGCCACCGGCAGCAAGAAAAGTGAAACCACCTTCCTCGAAGACCTGCTGTTCACCCATCGCGGCCTGTCCGGCCCCGCGGTGCTGCAAATATCCAGCTACTGGACCGTGGGCAGCGCCATCCGGCTCGACCTCGCACCCGGACACGATCTGCCCCAGGCGCTGGCGCGTGCCAAGGCCAGCTCGCGCAAGCTCATTGCCAACGAACTGGCCGCCCTGGTGCCGTCGCGTCTGGCCGAGGCCTGGGTGCAGCAGGACGGCGGCCGGCAGCGCCCCATCGGCGAAGCCTCGGACAAGGCATTGAACGCGCTGGCGCAGCAGCTCGCGCGCTGGGAACTCACGCCCACCGGTACCGAAGGCTACAAAAAAGCCGAGGTCACGGCGGGCGGCGTGGACACCCGCGACCTGTCATCCCGGACCATGGAATCCAAGCAGCCGGGCCTGTATTTCATCGGCGAGGCGGTCGATGTGACGGGCTGGCTCGGCGGTTACAACTTCCAGTGGGCCTGGGCCAGCGCCTTTGCCTGCGCCCAGGCGCTCGCCAATGCCCACTGAACAATGCTGCTCGCGCCCATCAAACCAGGTTGGGAAACGCTATAATTCTGGGCTTTGCTGGCAAACCCCCGTCGGCCTGATCCACATTTGAGACGGGGAACACCGTTGGGCACCTAGTTGAGGGCTTGATCTTCCCTTGACAGCGTTCCCGCAAATTTTTGGAAACCATTACGTAATGACCGCCATCCGTCTGAAAGAAAACGAGCCGTTCGACGTGGCCCTGCGCCGCTTCAAGCGCACCATTGAAAAACTCGGCCTGCTG
>SCRR01000086.1 GCA_004322085.1 Burkholderiaceae bacterium | reverse complement strand
CCCATGCTGATCGACACGGCCATTCTGTCGGGAGCCATCCTGCTCATCATCGGCACGGCCACCGGCATGGCCTGGGCGCTGACGCAGTCGGGGTTCTCGAGCGACCTGGCCGACTACATGAGCAGCCTGCCAGGCGGGGCGTTCACCTTCTTCTGCGTGTCCATCGTCACTTTCATTGTGCTGGGCAGCGTGCTGGAAGGCATTCCGGCCATCGTGTTGTTGGGTCCGTTGCTGTTTCCCATTGCCGCCGAGCTGAACATCAACGAGGTGCATTACTCCATGGTCGCGGTGCTGGCCATGGGCATCGGGTTGTTCGCGCCGCCGTTCGGCGTGGGCTATTACGCGGCCTGCGCCATCGGTCGCGTCGCCCCGGACAAAGGCATCAAGCCCATCATTGGTTACCTGGTCTCTCTCACGATCGGCCTGATCCTGGTCGCCGCGGTTCCCTGGCTGTCCACGGGCTTCCTGTAGGGGCCATCGCGGCCTGTCCGGTTTGCCTGGCAGGTGTGCCGCCAGATGCGGCGCGTCTCCGCTTTTTATAGCTATAAACCCATATCAGATATGGGCTAGAGGCATTTTTGACCAAGAACTCGCAGCGTCACACCGCCCGCCGCAGCGCCGCCCGCGCCAGCAATCGCGTCGAATCCAGCGTCGGCAGCGGCGAGTTCGCGTCGTTCATGATCAAGGGGATCTCGGTGCAGCCGAGGATGACGGCATCGCAGCCCTCGTCTTTCATGCGTGCCATGACCTGCTGAAAATACGCCACGGCTTCGGGCTTGAAGACGCCGCACACCAGCTCGTCCATGATGATGCGGTTGATTTCCACGCGCTCATCCGCGCTGGGGCGCACATAGGCCAGTCCGCGCGCGCTGAGCTTGTCGGGATACACCTCGCTCTCCACCAGCCAGCGCGTGCCGGTGATGCCCATACGCTTGAACTCGCGCTGCGCGGCTTCAGTGGCGACGACCTCGGCAATGTGCAGCCAGGGCAGCGGGGAGCGCGGCTGTACCAGGGGCAGCGCCTGGTGGATGGTGTTGTCGGGGCAGATCAGGAAGTCGGCGCCCGCCGCCGCAAGCTTGCGGGCCGACGAGAGCATCAACTCGGCCACACCCGGCCAGTCGCCGCGATCCAGGCACGCCACGTAGTCGGCGAGCGAGTGCGTGTGCATCGAGACCTCGGGGTGCGCGTGAGGGCCGAGCCGCTGTGCGCCCTCGCTGCAAATGGTGCGGTAGCAAAGCGCAGCGCCCTCGAAGGAGCAGCCGACGATTCCGACGTGTTGGGGCATGCCGGATTATTGCCACGGCCGGCGCAGGCTTCAAGGCCTCGCCGGCGTTGTTGGCTCTGGCGCCGCCGCATCCACCTCGCGCAGCAGCCGCATCCCGACCAGCGTGTAGCGCGTCTGCGATGAATTCCAGTTGCGGTAGCTGCAGCGCGCATACAGCGCCCAGGTGTGCCAGGAGCCGCCCCGGCGCACGCGCACCGAGCCATCGGCCGGGCCGGGCGGGTCGTTGACGGGCGAC
>SCRR01000085.1 GCA_004322085.1 Burkholderiaceae bacterium | reverse complement strand
CTTCCTCGGACGCGAGAACATCACGGCACTGGCGCAGCATCAGCGCGTCAAGCGCGGCATGACCCGCACGTTCCAGATCAACACCCTGTTTGCCGGATTGACCGTGCTCGAGTCGGTCGCACTGGCGATTTGCGAGCACCGCGGACTGCATTACCGCTGGTACCAGACCGTGGCACGCCAGCGTGTCGTGATGGACGAGGCGATGGCACTGCTCGACTCGCTCAACCTCGGTGCCGATGCCGGCACCATCACCCACAACCTGCCGTACGGCAAGCAGCGCTTGGTTGAAATGGCGCTGGCGCTGGCAACACGGCCAAGTATTTTGCTGCTCGACGAGCCGGCCGCCGGCATTCCTTCGGGCGAGAGTGCCGAGCTGTTCGAAGTCATCGCGCAATTGCCACGCAACGTCACCATCGTGTTCATCGAGCACGATATGGCTCTGGTCTTTCGCTTTGCCGAACGTATCACCGTGCTGGTGGGCGGCCAGGTGCTAACCGAAGGTACACCGGCCGAGATCGCGGCCGATCAGCGGGTCCGGCAGGTCTACCTGGGCGAGGCGGAACATGGCTGAGTTGCTCGCCTTCGACCATGTGAGCGCCGGCTACGGTGAATCGGTGGTGCTGGACCGCGTTTCGTTCGCGCTACAGGAGGGCGAGAGCCTGGCGCTGCTCGGCCGAAACGGAGTCGGCAAATCGACGCTGCTGGTCACGCTGATGGGGCTGACGCAGGTGCATGTCGGGACTATCCGCTGGTGCGGCAACGACATCGCCCGCGTGCCAACCTATCGCCGCGCACACGCCGGCCTGGGCTGGGTGCCGCAGGAACGCTTCATGTTTCCGTCCTTGACGGTGGAGGAGCATCTGACCGTGGTCGCGCGGCCCGGCCCCTGGAACCTGGCGCGCCTGTACGAGGTCTTTCCGCGCCTGCAGGAACGCCGCGCCAACATGGGCAACCAGCTCTCCGGCGGCGAGCAGCAGATGCTGGCGGTCGCGCGGGCGCTGATCACCAATCCGCGCCTGCTGCTGCTCGATGAGCCGATGGAGGGCCTGGCGCCGATCATCGTGCAGGAGCTGATGCGTGTCATACAGCGACTGATTGCCGACGAGGGCCTGAGCGTCATCGTGGTCGAACAGCATGCACGGCTGGCCCTGTCGCTGACGCGGCGCGCCATCGTGCTCGACCGCGGGCGCATCGTGCATGAATCAAGCAGCCAGAGCCTGCTGGACGACGCGCCGACGCTGGATCGCCTGGTGGCGGTGGCCTGAGCAGAAAGGGCGGACCCGATCAATCCGTCCGTTCGGTCAACGCATCCACCAATGGCGTGACGCGCCCTGTGTTATTGCAGCTGTAGCCCGGTATGGCCTGGACGGCGCGCTGGTATTCGGCGCTTTGCATGATCCCCAAGAGTGCGGCGATGTTCGCGTTGCCCATGGCCTCGGCCGAAAAAATCAGGCCATAACGCTCGGTGAGTATCGGCAGAAAGTCCAGATCGAACTGCGCCGCCGAAGCGGCTATGCCCAGGCCCGCATCGGCCTTGCCGCTGGCGATGTAAGCCGCAACGGCTGCATGGGTCAATTCCACAGTATCAACGCCAAGGATCGACGCTGGGCCATGCCCGGTTCTTGCCAGCAGCAAATCGAAAATGATGCGCGTGCCGGAGCCGCGTTCACGGTTCGCGAAACGCAGCGCGCTGCCTGGCAGATCGTCGAATGACCGGATACCGTGTGGATTGCCGCGCGCCACGATCAAGCCCAGACTGCGCAAGGCTACGTCTGCCAGCATGTAAGGCCGGCCCTTGATCAGTGCCATGTAGCGTGCCAGCACCGGTTCAGCGAGATCGCCCAATGGCATGTGAAAGCTCGCGATTTCACATTCGTTGCGCGCCAGCGCGGCCATGGCCTCCATGCTGCCGCGATAGCTGATGCCAAGCGGCAGCGCCGCGCGCACCGCGAACTCGACCAGCGCCGCCACCGCCATGCCATGACTGGCAAACACCCGTAATTGCGGCGTCTGGTCAGCCACAGCCTCGTCCAGTTCGTGCTGCAGTTCCGACGCCATGGTTTCCAGCAGCGGCCCCAGGCGCGCCAACAGGCGCTTTTCACCCAGTATCAGGCGGCGCGAAGACTCCGTCAGCAGCGCACCGCGGCCGCGCGTCATGTCCAGCAGGGGTACGCCCAGCGACCGCTCGGCGTCTTTGATATGACCCCAGGCGTTACGGTACGACAAGCCGAGTTCCCTACTGGCCGCTTGCAGATTGCCGCAAGCCTCGACCCGTTCCAGCAGTGCCACGAGCCGTTCCAGCGATTCGTCGCCGCCTGCCAGTCGCACGCGCAACTGAGGGTATATCGTTAACCTAAACATATGTTTATATTTGCATAAATTATTCGCCCGTTTTCATACTTCTTGACCATGGTTAATTGATAGATTCTTAACGAAATATAAGATGAACGGGAATCCTCACCATCAATAGCATATGTAAATATTTGCCATTTTAATGGTCTATTCCCTGTTTTGAGCAAGGGTGGACAGCAAACAGGTCACAAATTTCGTCAACCCCAATTGCGGAAGTTGGCGTTCATGATTTTCTTCATCAATATCCATCGAACCACAGCCTAAAAGAGTGCCCATGAGAAGCAATACGGAGTTGAAGCGCCACAACCTGCTGATAGGAGGCGAATGTGTCGAACCCGGCGGTCGCGAGTATTCGACCATCCTCGACCCCGCGACGGAGAAACCGATAGCGATGGTTGCCCAGGGCACGGCCGAAGACGTCGATCGCGCCGTGCAGGTGGCACGGGCGGCGCTCAAACCCTGGAACGCAATCCGCGCTGCCGAGCGCGGCCGTATCCTGATGCGCTTTTCCGAGTTGCTGCGCACGCACCAGGACGAGCTCGCCGAGCTCGAAAGCCTAGACGCCGGCAAGCCGATCGCCGGCGTACAGCGCCAGGACGTGCCTGCGGCCATCGACACTCTCGCCTACTATGCCGGCTGGTGTGACAAGATCAACGGCCAGGTCATACCTGCGCGTCCCGATGCCCTGACATACACAGTGCGCGAGCCGGTTGGCGTCGTCGCCGCGATCGTGCCATGGAACTTCCCGCTCATGATTGGTATGTGGAAAATTGCTCCGGCGCTTGCCTGCGGCTGCACACTGATCGTCAAACCGGCCGAATTGACACCCCTCTCCGCATTGATGATCGGGCAACTCGCGCTTGAAGCCGGCGTGCCACCGGGCGTCCTGAACATCGTGACCGGCAAGGGTTCGATTGTTGGCGACGCACTCGTTACCCATCCGGGCATCGACAAAGTGACGTTTACGGGCTCGCCCTCGGTGGGCCGCGGCATCATGCAGGGCGCGGCCGGCAACTTCAAACATGTCACGCTCGAGCTCGGCGGCAAATCGGCAAATGTGATTTTCGCCGACGCCAACCTCGACAAGGCGGCCCGCGCAGCGGCCTCGGGTATCTTCTTCAATGCTGGCCAGGTGTGCTCGGCGGGCTCGCGAGTGCTGGTGCAGCGTGCGGTGTACAACGACGTCGTGGAGCGGCTCGCCGCCCGCGCGCGATCGATCACGATCGGCAATCCATCGCTGCACGAAACCAAGATGGGGCCGCTGATTTCTTCCAAGCAGATGAAAACCGTGCTCAACTACATCGACATCGGCAAAAGCGAAGGCGCCTCGGTCGTGACGGGCGGGCGGCGCTCCGGCGAGTCCGGCTATTTCGTCGAGCCTACCGTCTTTGCCGACGTCGAGCACGAAATGCGCATCTCGCAGGAGGAGATCTTTGGGCCGGTCGCGAGCGTGATCCCGTTCGAAGACGAAGCGGATGCTGCACGCATCGCCAATGGCACCCCGTTCAGTCTCGCCGCCGGCGTGTGGAGCGCGGACATCGGACGGGTACATCGCATGGCCGCAGCCTTGCGGGCAGGTACGGTATGGATCAATACCTACGGGTATACCGACGTGCGCCTGCCCTGGGGCGGCTCCGGCGACTCGGGCTTTGGGCGCGAGCACGGCGACACCGCGATCGAGACCTTCACCGAGCCAAAGAGCGTCTGGCTGTCGCTCGCGCAGTAGACCCGAGCAGCAGACGACTGGCCTAGGCCCCGGCCACATGACCCCAGGGCCACGGAAAGTCTCGCGTCGGCCCGCGGCAGACAGCTCGCTTTGACCGGACCGCGTGCAAGGCCCAAAGACACCGGTCACGTTGTTGAGATTGCACAAATTCATTTACATGCAGGTAAAACGGTATTTAAAATAAATCTTTTAAAACGAAGCTAGAGCAACCGTGTCAATGCCGATCGGATCGAAGGTTTCACGCTGGACGATGGTGCATTTCGGCTGTGCCATCGTTGCGCTTTTCGCTGCCGAAGTGCTGCTCGTGGCCGGCTATGCCGACCCGTTGGCTGCGTTGGGCGCCCCCACCACCCTGGTTGCAGTGCACCTGATCACGATCGGCTGGTTGAGCCTGCTGATGCTGGGCGCGCTGTACCAGTTTGTCCCGGTCATCACCAACACGACCCTGTACAGCCAGCGCCTGCCACTTTATTCGCTGATCGCGATCGTTCCCGGCTTGGCCGCGATGCTGGTCGGGTTCATGGCGCTGGGCGGCAACGCCTTCCTGAGCACCGCATGGCTGCCGATCGGAGGCACTCTGGTATTGATCGGCTTTTTGCTGGCAGCCATCAATCTCGCGGTCACACTGTGGCGCGCGCGCCCGTTGCCGTTACCCGCCGACTTCGTTGCCTTCAGTCTGATATTCCTGTTATTGACAGGGCTGATCGGGGTTGGTTTTGGCCTGGCTTTTGCTCTGTCGCACGCGCCAGCTTTCCTGCTCGCGCTCGTGGGGCGCGGCCTGAGCCTCCATGTCGCTGTCGGGCTGGGGGGTTGGTTTACGTTGACAGTGATGGGTGTCAGCTATCGCTTGCTTTCGATGTTCATGCTGGCGCCTGACGAGCCGCGCCGCAGCACCCATGCAGCACTCGCGCTGACCGTGGGCGGCCTGGCCTTGCTGGTGGCCGGCGCACTGGCCGGGCTCTGGGGCGACTTCGCGACGGGCTGGGTCGAGGCTCTCGGCGCATCACTCGCGGGTATCGGGGTGGCTTTCTATCTGGCCGACATCGTCGAGTTCTACCGCACCCGCAAACGGCGCCAGCTGGAACTGAACAGCGTGACAGCCGCGGTCGCGCTGACCCTGGTCACGCTGGCCCTGGTCTTCGCCGCGCTGGCCATGGCATGGGGCGAGCTGGGTCGCTTTGCCGGCGCCATCGGTTATCTGTTCGTGTTTGGCGGCTTGACCGGGCTGGGCCTGAGCCAGTTGTACAAGATTATTCCGTTCCTCACCTGGCTTGAGGTGTTCGGCAAGCGGCTCGGCAAGGGCCCGGTACCGAGAGTTCAGGATCTGGTCAACGAACGCCGTGCCAAGCCGGGCTTTGGGCTCTATTTCGCGACGACGGTCCTAGCCAGCGCGGCCCTTGCGGGTGGCCAAACCGCAGTGTGGAAGGTCGCGGCGGCCCTGCAACTGGTGGCGACCGTTCTGATAGCGGTCGAACTCTGGCGCGCGCGCCACCCCGACCCGAACACCAAACCCAGCCTGGTACGGCCACCCGGCATGCCATCGCCGCTGGGCAAGCCAAAGACGCCGTCGCCTGCGGCCAAAACGCTGACCTCCTCCCCTTCCCATCCCATCCATGGAGATTGACATGAACGCTTCACTGCTAACACTCGATGTACGCCCGATCCTGCGCAACGGGGGCGAACCTTTCCCCGAAATCATGAGGGCGGTGGCCAAACTCGAAGGGGGCCAGGGCTTGCGCCTGCTGGCGACCTTCAAGCCGGTGCCACTGTTCGCGGTGATGCAAAAAAAGGGTTATGCCCATTGCGAGAAGGAGTTGGGCGGAGGCGATTGGGAAGTGGTCTTCAAGCCAGAAGGCACCGCAGCGCCGGAGCCGGTCGCGGCGGCAGCCAAGTCCGGGCAGAACGATGCCGGCGCGTGGCCCGCACCGAGCCATTCGCTCGACAACCGCGGCATGATGCCGCCGGAGCCCATGGTCATCACCCTGGAGACGCTGGAGAACATGGCCCCGGGCGAAGTACTGGAAGGCCTGTATGACCGCGATCCGCTGCTGCTGTATCCGGAATTGCAGACACGCGGCCACCAAGCCCATTGCGAGAAGATCGGCGCGAGCGACTATCGGGTCCTGATTCGTTGTGGAAGTGCATCGTGAGCGGACCGACCAGCGACGAAATGCGGGAGGCACTCAAGGATGTGTTCGACCCGGAACTTGGCTACAACATCGTCGACCTCGGCTTGGTCTATGAGGTCGAATTGATCGACCGCCTGGCGGTGATCATCATGACGATGACCACGCCGGGTTGCCCGGCCTCGGACATGATCCAGGGCGGCGTGAAGCAGCGCCTCGAGGAAATGGAAGGCATCGACGACATCGAGATCAATCTCGTCTGGGACCCTCCCTGGAGCGTGCAAGCCATGACCCCGATTGCCAAGGAGCACTTTGGCATCGAGGAAGAGTGATAGCCATGGAAACCCCTGACCCGCTCGCCGCGCTCAACCGACTCTTCGTGCAAGCCCTGCTTCGTATGGGAGGCGCCGGAGAGATCGATGCGGCCTGCCGTCTGGCGGCACAGGGCTGGTCGTTGTTGCGGCACGATCAACCGAAGGAAGCCGAACGCCTGAATGGCGCCATGCACAACCTGACCAATCCCAAGCGCGCCGGCCGAAGAGAATCGCCGCGCGGCGCCGGCACAGTTTTATCAACCCCAGCCCAAAAGGAAACACACTCATGAGCGACAACGAAAACCTGGACGTACGTCAACTTATTCCCATGCA
>SCRR01000005.1 GCA_004322085.1 Burkholderiaceae bacterium | reverse complement strand
GCCAACTGTCGGCGTGACGGGACCCATGCCTCAGTGTGCACCCGATAGCTTCGCAAGCATGTAGGACCGGTTCGGCATTTTCAGCCGGAGGGTCAAAACCAGGATGCGAGCCCGATCTGCGCACGCCTTTTTCACCAGCTCGCCGTTGGCCCTGGCGTAGTCGGCGCGCGGTGCAGCGACAATTCACACTACCCCGTTATTCCACCGCTTTGACAAGAGAGAACGTCCAGATGGCCATCCAGTGGTTTCCCGGTCACATGCACCTGACCAAAAAGGCCATTCAGGAGCGCATCAAGGCGATTGACGTGGTGATCGAGCTGCTGGACGCGCGCCTGCCGGGCTCCAGCGCCAATCCCATGCTGGCCGAGCTCACGAGCGGCAAGCCCGGCCTGAAAGTGCTCAACAAGCAGGATTTGGCCGACCCGGCGCGCAGTGCGCTCTGGTTGGCACACTACAACGCGCTGCCCGCCACGCGCGCGATGGCGCTGGACGCGAGTGAGACGACGCCGGCGCGGCGCCTGATTTCCGCCTGTCACGAGCTCGCGCCGGGTCGCAGCGGGATGGCCAAGCCCATGCGCGTGCTGATCTGCGGCATCCCCAACGTCGGCAAGTCCACGCTCATCAACACGCTCACCGGCAAACGCGTAGCCAAAACCGGTGACGAGGCCGGCATCACGAAGCTGGAGCAGCGCATTGTGCTGGCCGACGATTTTTATCTGTACGACACGCCCGGAGTGCTGTGGCCGCGCATCATCGTGGCCCGCAGTGGCTACAACCTGGCGGCCAGCGGCGCGATCGGCCGCAACGCGTTCAATGAAGAAGAAGTGGCACTGGAGCTGCTGGGCTACCTGATCCGGCATTACCCCGGCGCGCTGGCAAGCCGCTATGGCATCGAGATGCCGCCGGGCGCCACCGACGAGCAAATGCTGGGCGCCATTGGCCGCCAACGCGGCGCGGTGCTGAGCGGCGGGCGCATCAACCTGCAAAAGGCCGCCGAGATCGTGATCCACGACCTGCGCACAGCGAACCTGGGCCGCATCACGCTGGAAACTCCCGGAGAATTTGCCGCGTGGCGCACCGAGGGGGAGAAGGTCGATGCCGAGCGCCAGCTCAAAAAGAAAAAGCCGCTGTGCTCAACACAGTGAGCGCAGCGGCCAGGCTGGTTTCAGGTTCAAGCGGCCTTGGTAGCGCGTGCCTTCTTGAATGCCGACTCATGCTTGACCGGGGTGGCCTCTTCGCCGGCGATCTTCTTCACCAGATCGCCCGATTTCTCTTCGAGTTGCGCTGCCAGCTTGCTCACCACGGCGACGACCGGTACGGCAGCCGTAGCCAGCTTGCTGAGGGCAGTCACGCCAGTTTTTTCTTCGAAACGGCTCGCGTTGGCGGCCACTTGCTCCAAGCCCTGACCCGCAAATTTGACGACCTGGTTCACCACCGTGTCGCAGCTGTTGGTCACCAATGCCAGACTCTGGGCGTAGTAGCTGCCAAACAGCTTCTGCGCGGCAGACGCATTGTCGATCACTTCGTCGGTGAGCTTCGGGCTGGACGCCTCGAGGGCACGTTCCCAGCGCTGCTCGACGAAGCCGACGATGCGCTCGCCGCCAGTGCGGTAGGCGTTGATCACGTTTTTGGAGGTGTTGCCGTAGGATTCGATCAAGTCGGTCACGACGGTGGAGAGGTTCTTTGTGGTCATGGTGTTTTCCTGGGAGGTTGAGGAGTTTGATGGCCCGATTGTCCCGGTTCACCCTAGGGCACGCGACCTAATACCGGCCGCAATCCTAGAGGCGGCTGTCTAGGATGGCCGGCCCGTCGGTATCGTGCCGGCCGGCTTGTTCTCCTGGAACACGCGCTGCATCACAAAATCCGGTGTCACCGGTTCGCCCGAGAGCAGCATCGCCAACAGTTCACCACCAAGCACTTGCGGCGCAATGACCACGTCGGGCTGCACCAGCTTCACGCGGCTCAGGTGGCGCGCGTCGTTGACCGCGGCCACCGTGCGTGCCTTGCCGGTGAGTTCCTTGACCGCAAGAACCACAAACGCGTTTTCCGAATCGTCGACCAGCATCGCCAGCACGGCTTCGGCCTGATGCGCACCGGCCTCACGCAGCACCTCCAGACTGCTGGGGTCGCCCACAACAAAATCGACATCCTTCAACTCACCGTCTTCCGGCGCCTCGCGCAGCAACCGCGTCACCGGTCGCCCGCGCCGGGCCAGTTCGCGCCAGGTATTGATGGCCAGAGAGGTGTTGCCGATGACCACAAAGTGATTTTCCCGTTTCATGCCCGTGCCCCTTCGATTGACGATACGTTGCAAACTGCGACTGACCATGGGTGCGATCACGGCCGTGAGCGAGGTGGCGAACACCGCCACGCCCAGCACGATCACCGAGACGGTGAACAGCTTGGCGTCGGGTGTCTGCGGCGTGATGTCGCCGTAGCCGACCGTGCTCATGGTGACCATCGAGTAATACAGCGCGGTGACGAGGTCGGTGATCTTCGGCTTGAAGTCTGCGCCCAGGTAATAGCTGCCAAAGGTGGCATACATCAGCAGCATGGCGACCGAAGTCAGCGCAAACAGGGTGCTCGCGGCCACGCTGGAGCGGTCGAACTGTCGCCAGGCCGCGAGCAAGGCCAGCAGCATGAAGACGAAATAGCCGAACAGCACGCGCCCGTCAGGCCGCTGCGTGAACATCAAACTGACGCTGGCGGTGACCACGAGCAGCAGCGCCATGGTCCAGGCCAGCCGCGAGCGCAGCAGCAAGCCCAGCGCCATCGTCACCATGCCCCCGCCAATCAGCAGCGAGGGCAGCAAGCGCGGCTGCAAATGTGCGGTGCCGCGCAGCAGTGCATCCGCATACAGGTGCCAGTTCTCACCCAGATCGATGCGCAGCATCCAGACTCCGCCGAGCGCAAACAACACAGCCAGCGGCACATGCGGGAACCAGCGATCCCCCGCCAGACCATGGTGAAGGTGCTGGAGCTGTGCGCGCAAACGCGGCACCAGGGAAAGTGTCATGAACGGCAACGACAATCCTGAGAGTGAAAATCGATCTCTGGTCGATGAGAACCCGGGGTTTGACTGTTACCTTAACAGACCGCCATGCCGGCGCAGCACCCGCGACGATTGCACGGCAGCCGACGCACCGCTATATTCGCAAGCAGCCTTCGTGAACCCACCATGCCCATCCCCGCCACCATCATTGCTCCCTGGCAGCTCGACAACGGCGAGGCCGGCACCAGCCCCGCGGGTTACGGGCGCCACATGCTGGCCGAGGGCGATTCGTGGTTCGCCTACGGCTCCGTGCTGGGCTTCAACCAGCTCAACTTCCTGCAGTTCACGCAGCGCACGCTGATCACCCAGACGGCGATGCCCGGCGACACGCTCGATCACATGGCCGACTGGTGGCGCGACAGCAATTTCCCCTCGCTGATCGATGGCGGCAGTTATGGCAACCGGGCCTGGAAGTTCGACGCCATTCTGCTCAGTGGCGGCGGCAACGACCTGATCGACGCGGTGAGCGAGCGGTACGTCGGCAAGCGTCTGCTGCAGTTGTGCTCCGACGGCAGCCCGCCCACTGCCGCAGCCGACTGCCTGCGCGAGCCCGCCTGGGATCAGTTTGAAACCTACCTGCGCGCCAACTTCAAGAAGATCTCGGACTTTGTCGCTGTCAGCATCAGGAACCGCGACACGCCGATCTTCGTGCATACCTACGACTACATGACGCCGCGCAATGCACCGGCCGCGCCCGGCTTCGGGCCGTGGCTGCTGCCCGCGCTGCAGGCGCACCAGGTGCCGCCGGCGCTCTGGCAGAGCGTGGCCGACCTGCTGGTGGACCGGCTGCGCGGCGTCATCCGCTCGCTCGGCCTCGCCAATGTGCATGTGGTCGACACCGTGGGCACCCTGGCCCAGGCGTTGCCCGGAACGACCGGCCAGAGCAACGACTGGCTCAACGAAATTCACCCGGACAAGGCCGGCTTTCGCAAGCTGGCGCCACAGTGGCAACAGACGATCGAAGGCAGCATCGGCGCGTGAGCGTCGATCGGGCGCCACCCGAACGCCGGATTGTGGATAAAATTCGGCTCAAACCATTACGTATATTGCGCAAGTAGCTATTGAAAGTATAGTAAACATGAACCAGACCACCGCCCCGCAACAACCCGCCTTCGAAGTCCTGCCGCGCGACCTGTCGGCCTATCGCCGTGGCAACGTGGGCATCGACTATGTGCACCGCTTCGAATCGGGCAAACCCGGGCCGCACGTGCTGGTCAACGCACTCACGCACGGCAACGAGTTGTGCGGCATGGTGGCGGCCACGCACTTGCTCGACAGCGGCGTGCGCCCTTTGATCGGCACGCTCACCGTGAGCTTTGCCAACGTCGCTGCCTACGAGACTTTTGATGCAACCCAGCCGTTCGAGAGCCGCCTGCTGGTGCACAACCTGAACCGCATCTGGTCGCCCGAGTGGCTGGACGGCCCCGAGGACAGCCCGGAACTGCGGCGCGCGCGCCAACTGCGCCCGGTGCTGGCGCAGGCCGATCATCTGCTCGACATCCACTCCACCAGCCAGGACGTCGAGCCGTTCTGGGTCTATCCCGGATTCGCCCGCAACGGCGACGTCGCGCTCGCCATCGGCCGCCCGCAGGTGCACCTGGTCATGCCCGATGGCCTGGGCTCGGGCACGCCGCTGATCCAGTATGGCCACTTTGCCGGCGCCGGCGGCACCGGCGCCGCCATGGTGGTCGAATGCGGCCAGCATTTCCGCCAGGCCAGCAGCGACCTCGCGACACGCGTTGCGCGCGCCTTCCTGGCTCACTTCGGCCTGATGGAGCGCGATGTGGATGCCACGCCTGCGGGTGCGGCCCGGCGCTTCGAGCTGCTGCAGACCTATGTGGTCAAGACGCCCGAATTCAGGTTCAGCCGGCCGTGCGTGGGGTTCGAGGTGTTTGCCAAGGGCGAGCTCATCGCCAGCGACGGCTCCGATGAAATCCGCGCCCCCTGCGACGACTGCACGATCCTGATGCCCGCGCGCGTGGCGATCGTGGGGCGGGAAGGAGTGTATCTGTCGAAGCCGCTGGCGAACTAGCCGTCGGCCCCTGATCACAGGGTATTACAGGGTATTACAGGTGCGAGCGCACCCAGCGCACGATGTCGGCGGCTCCCATGGCGCCGGCCTGGCGCGCCACCTCGCGCCCGCCCACGAACAGCGCCAGCGTCGGGATGCTGCGGATGTTGAAGCGCGCGCCCAGGTTGGGCACGGCCTCGGTGTCGACCTTGGCCAGCCGCACCTGAGGCTCCAGCTCTGCAGCCGCTTGCACGAACCACGGCGCCATCGTACGGCAGGGGCCGCACCACGGTGCCCAGAAGTCCACCAGCACCGGGATCTGGTTGCGCGTGATGTGCTTGTCAAAAGCCGCCTCGTCCAGCGCCGCAGGATGCGCGTCAAACAGGGGTTTCTTGCATTGCCCGCAGGTCGGTGCGCTCGCGAGCTGGTCGCTGCGCACCCGGTTTGTGGTGTGGCAATGCGGGCAGACGATGTGCAGTGATTCGGTCATGCCGCGCAGTTTGGGGTCTGGCCGGGACTTTGCAAGTGCTAGGCCTTGCTGGAATAAGCCTTGCGGTCCGCCACCACTTTCTGCGCTCTGGGCCGCTCGCCGATCAACTTGATGTAGGGCTTGTAGTCGATGCCGCCCGCCACCAGCAGGTCCTCGCCATACACCGCCTTGGTGGCCATGCCGACCACCGGCAGGCTGGCAAACGCGGCGCAGTCCGCCAGCGTGAAGGTGTCGCCCGCCACATACGGTGCGAATTTCGCCAGTCGCTTGAAGGCCGGGATGTTCTTGTCCAGCTGCTTGCGTATGCGTGCCTGGGAGGACTCGCTTACCGTGCCACCAAAGAAGGCTTGTGGATACAGCTCGCGTGCCACCAGCTCCAGATGCAGGTCGATGAAGGTGCACAGTTCACCTACCTTGGCCGCGGCAAATGGCTCGGCCGGCAGCAGCGGGGGATTCGGGTGCGCCGACTCTATGTATTCCAGGATGGCCTGGCTCTCGCACAGCGCGCCCTGGGGCGTACGGATGAACGGGATCTTGGCCAGTGGCGAGGCGCCCAGCACCGCCTCGTCGGTGCGTCCGGTCATCACGGTCTCTTCCGTGAACGGCACGCCTTTTTCAAGCAGGGCGAGTTTGACCTTGTTGTAATAGTTCGAGACGGGAAAACCGCAAAGCGTGATCATGGGGGGAGCCTCCGATGGCGATGGACAGGAAGCGCCAACTCTAGCAGCTGCACCCGCGTCAGCATGGTGCGTCTGGGACACCGGCGTCAGGCGTCCTGACGGGTGCCCATCTGCGCAGCTTCCTTGGCGCGCATCTTGGCGCCGATGTACTCGCCCTGCGTCACATAGAGCAGCTCGGCAATCTTGCCGATCAGGCTGATCTCGTTCTCGTCGAGGTGCGCATCGGCGTAGGCCACCTGCCACATGGACTCCACCACCTGGATCTTCTGCGT
>SCRR01000084.1 GCA_004322085.1 Burkholderiaceae bacterium | reverse complement strand
TGGATAATCCATTCTACAAACCCGGCCTGTTCCGGGCTGACCGGTTTGCCGGTTTTGTTTCAAGCCTGCTGACCCGACCGACTCGCCTGATGGACCCCTTGATTTGATGGACGACCCCCAACGCCAGGCGCTGCGCTGCCGTTTCGTCCTCACGCCGGTAGCCTGGGTAGTGTGTGCACTGTTGCACGGCACGCCGGCGCTGGCGCAGGCGGCTGACGATGCGCCACTGGTGCTCAAGCCGAGTCTGCTGCTGCAGGAGAAGATTCCCCAGGCGGCGCGCCATGAGCTGCCGACCTTCGTGTCGGGCGAGCACGTGTCTGGCGTGATGGATCTGGACACCCAGGTCGAGGGCGATGCCGAACTGCGCCAGGGCGACACCGTAGTCCGCGCCGACCGGCTCGATTACAACCAGCCCGAGGATCTGGCCCGGGCGCACGGCCATGTTCATGTGAACCGGGCCGGCAACGTGTATGAAGGCCCGGTGCTGGAGCTCAAACTCGATGCATTCGAAGGCTACTTCCTGTCGCCCAACTACCGCTTTTTGAATAACGCCTACGGCCACGCGGATCGCATCGACTTCATCGACGACAAACATTCGGTCGCCCACAATGCGACCTACACCACATGCCAACGGCAGCCGGGCCCGAGCTGGATGCCCGACTGGATTTTCAAGGCCACCACGCTGCAGTTCGACACGGATGAAGAGGTGGGCCACGCCGAAGGTGCGCAGCTGCGCTTCAAGAATGTGCCGATCCTGCCATTCCCGGACATGAGCTTCCCGTTGAGCGACAAGCGCAAATCGGGCCTGTTGCCGCCGACCGTCGGGATGAACAGCGTGAACGGCGTGGAGATCGTGCAGCCGTACTACTGGGACATCGCACCGAACCGTGACGCGACGCTGTATCCTGACTTGATGAGCCGGCGTGGCCTCAACCTTGGCGGCGAATTCCGCTACCTCGAGGTACCGTACAGGGGACAGGTGAGCGCCAACTACATGCCCTCCGACGCGCTGCGGGGCAGGGACCGCTGGTCTTTTGCGAGCACCGATTCGGGCACCATCAACACCGGCATCGGTGGCATCGGCAGCCTGGGCTTCAACGTCAACCTGAACCGCGTCAGCGACGACAACTATGCAATCGACTTCCCCCATGCGCTGCCCTCGCTGATTCAGCAGGTGCTGCCGAACGATGCGTCGCTGTCCTGGTCCCAGGGTTATTTTTCCGCCACCGCACGCACTCTCAAATGGCAGACGCTGCAAGAGCCGGGTTCGCCCATCACGCCACCGTATGACCGGCTGCCGCAGCTGACGGGCGCCTACACGCGGCTGGACGTTGGCGGTTTCGACTTTTCCCTCACGGGCGACTACACGCAATTTCGTGCCGACTCCCTGCTCATGCTGCAGCCGAACGCCAAACGCGCGTATGCACTGGCACAGATCAGCCATCCGTGGCAGGCGCCCGGCTGGTTTGTGACCCCCAAGCTGCAGCTCAACGCGACCAGCTACGAGTTCGATACGCCGCTCGCCAACGGCACCAGCAGTGCCACGCGCGTGCTGCCCACCTTCAGCCTGGACAACGGCCTGGTATTCGAGCGCGACGCCCGCTACTTTGGCCGCAATTTCCGCCAGACGCTGGAGCCGCGCGCGTTCTACGTGTACACGCCCTATCGAAACCAGGGCCTGCTGCCGAATTACGACTCGGCGTTGAATGACTTCAACTTTGCCACCGTCTACACCGAAAACGCGTTCAGCGGCAACGACCGGATTTCGGACAGCAACCTGTTGACGCTGGGCGTCACTACGCGACTGCTGGACCCCGATACCGGCGCCGAGGCCGCCAAGTTCGGGGTGGCGCAGCGGCTGCGTTTCAGGCAGCAGCAGGTCACCCTGCCGGGTGGCACGCCCGACCCGGCAGGTGTCAGCGACCTGTTGCTCGGGACCACGATCAACTGGACGCCGCAGTGGTCCCTCGACGCCTCGGGGCAGATTAACCTGAAAACCCACGAGTCGCTCAGTTCCACGATCGGCGGCCATTACAGCCCTGGCAGCTACCGGGTCGTCAATGCCTCGTACACGAAATACATCGACCCCGTCACCCCCACCAACTCCACCACGCAATGGGACCTGAGCTGGCAATGGCCGATCAACGACCTGTGGGGCGACAAGGGAAAGAACCTGGGGACCGGGCAGGGCCAGGGCGCTGGGCGCTGGTATAGCGTGGGCCGCCTGAACTACAGTATGCTGGACCACAAGCTGGTGAACACCGTCCTGGGCTTTGAGTACGATGCGGGCTGCTGGATCGGGCGCATCCTGGTCGAGCAGCTGGTGACCAGCGCCTTGTCCACCAACAAGAGCATCCAGTTCCAGCTCGAGTTTGTGGGCTTTTCCCGACTGGGCTCCAACCCGATGCAGACGCTGCGCGCGAACATCCCGGGCTACGACTACTTGCGCCAGCAGACCACGACACCGAGCCGTTTCGGCAATTACAACTGATGCACGACCTCAACCACCTGAAAACCTCCACCATGATACGACGCGCCTTTGCCCTCGCCCTGGTTGCCTTGATGACCTGGATGGCCCAGCCTGCCCTGGCCCAGGGGTTGCGGCCATCCTCCCCATCGGGCGCCGGGGCCGCGGATCGCAGCGCGCCCGCCGCAGCGCCCGCGCCCAGCGCGCCGCGCCAGGCCGACTACATCGTGGCAGTGGTCAATTCCGAGCCCATCACCAACAATGAAGTACAGGAGCGTCTGAAGCAGCTCGGGCCGCAACTGGCGCGGCAGGGCGGACCCGTGCCTCCCCACGACGTGCTGGTGCGTCAGGTGCTGGAGCGTCTGATCAGCGAAAAGGCGCAATTGCAGGAGGCGCGGGAGCTGGGCCTGAAGGTGGACCAGGCCAGCATCGACGAGGCGGAACAGAACATGGCACGGCAAAACCAGGTGGATGTCACCGCGCTGCGCGGCAAGCTGGCGGCGCAGGGTATTGATCTCAGGCGGTTTCATGATGAGTTGCGCAACCAGCTCCTGCTGTCCAAATTGCGCGAGCGTGAGGTCGACCCCAAGGTCAAGGTGAGCGACCTCGAGGTCGATCAATTCCTTCTTGAGCAGCAAGACACCAACGATGGCAGCGGCGTCGAGATCAACCTGGCCCAGGTGCTGGTGGTGGTGCCCGAGGGCGCTACCGACGCGCAGGTCAAGGTGCTGCAGGCGCGCGCCCAGAAGGTGGCCGATCGGGCCCGCGCGGGCGATGATTTTGCGGCACTCGTGAACGAGTACTCCGGCGCCAGTCGTGGCAATGGTGGCCAGATGGGCCTGCGCGACGTCGTGCACTACCCGACGCTGTTTGTGCAAGCGACACAGGATGCGCCGGTTGGCAGCATCGTCGGGCCGGTGCGTTCCGGCGCGGGATTTCACATCCTCAAGGTCATTGACAGGCAGCACGCGGACATGCCGGCAACCATCACGCAAAGCCATGCACGCCATATCCTGCTGCGCACCGGGCCGCAGTTGAGCGAAGCGCAGGCGCGTGCGCGCCTGACCGACTTCAGGAATCGCATCCTGGCCAAGCAGGCCGATTTCGCCACGCTCGCACGCGAGTATTCACAGGATGGCAGCGCGCGCGACGGTGGTGACCTGGGCTGGTCCAACCCGGGCCAGTACGTGCCGGAATTCGAAGCCGCCATGAACAGCCTGGCGCCGGGCGAGATCAGCGAGCCCGTGACCACACGTTTTGGCGTGCACCTGATCCAGCTGATGGGGCGACGCGACGTCAAGCTCACGGATGCCGAAAAGCGCGCGGTTGCGCGCAACATCCTGCACGAGAAAAAGCTCAACGAGGCCTATGCAACCTGGGCGCAGGACGTGCGCGGCCGGGCCTATGTCGAGTACCGCGATCCGCCGCAGTGAATGTGGCCCCCACGCTTGTCGCTTCGCGTACTTCGCTGCCCCCCGAGGGGGCTAGCCTTGCTTGGGGCGGCCTTGCGCGGCGGCCGGTGACCCCCACGCTATGGCCGGGCCCGGCGGTGCGAGAATGAAACACATTGCGCGCAAGCGCTTCGGCCAGCACTTCCTGACCGACGCGGCCATCATCGATGCCATCGTGCGCGAGATCGCACCGCAGCCGGGCCAGGCCATGGTGGAAATCGGCCCGGGCCTGGCGGCCTTGACGCAACCGCTGGTGCAGCGGCTCGGCCAGCTTACGGTGATCGAACTGGACCGGGACCTGGCGCAGCGCCTGCGCGCGCACAGACAACTGACCGTCATTGAAGCGGATGTGCTGAAAGTGGACTTCACCGAGGTGGCGAAAGCACATGCAGCTATCGGGTCGATAGTAAACGGCAGCCACCGGCTGCGCGTGGTCGGGAATCTCCCGTACAACATTTCGACTCCGATCCTGTTTCATCTGCTCGGCTTTGTGAATGTGATCGAAGACCAGCACTTCATGTTGCAAAAGGAAGTCGTCGAGCGCATGGTGGCCCGTCCCGCGACCAATGACTACGGCCGCCTGTCGGTCATGTTGCAATGGCGCTACGCGATGGAAAACGTGCTGTTCGTGCCGCCGCAGTCATTCGAGCCGGCGCCGCGTGTGGATAGCGCCGTGGTGCGCATGGTCCCGCGGCCCAGCCCGGCGCCAGTGGATCCGGGGCGGTTGAGCGAGATCGTACGGGTGGCGTTCAGCCAGCGCCGCAAGCTGCTGCGCCATACGCTGGGCCGGTGGCTGGAGCAGCAGCGCTTTGCGGAGGCGTTCGACGTGCAAAGGCGCGCCGAAGAGGTACCGGTCGCCGACTACGTGGCGCTCGCGCAGGCGCTCGCGCCTACGGCGGGAAGCTTCGACAAGGGCTGACACGCCCGCAGCGCGGCGCCATGTCGTTTACTATTTAATGTATAGCGGGACACGTACGCTACGGCTTGATCCCAGGGCCGTTTGATTGCTAACTTGCGCATCCCGGTCAGGGTGACCACTTGTTCCAATAATCGCTGACTACCACGCCGGCGATGACCGCTTGGTGGCGACCGGCCTTACGCCAAGCCAGGATCGTGTTCAAAGGAGTGGAGCGACTTCGCCCATCTCCGGCACTATTGACATCTTTGTCGCTTTCCATAAAGCTCTCGTATTCCCATCGGTTTAGTCTGAAAGAACTACTGCCATGAAGAAGCTGATGTTGCTGCTGGCTGTGCTCGTGCCTGTTGCAGCGCTCGCCGCCGGACCCTCGGCGGAAAAGCGCGCTATCGAGCACGGTAGGTTCTTGATCAATTACGGCGGCTGCCAGGACTGCCATACACCCGGCTGGGGCGAAAACGGTGGCAAGGCGTCGAAAGACAAGTTGCTGACCGGAAGCGGCATGAACTTCCAGGGACCGTGGGGCACTACCTACCCGCCGAACCTGCGCCTGTACGTGCAGAAGCTCAACGCGAAGGAATGGATTGCCAATGTGCGTTCGCTCAAGGCGCGTCCGCTGATGCCGGTGTGGGTCTTCAGCTATCTGAGCGACCGGGACTTGACCGACATGTATGCCTATATTCACGCACTGGGCCCCGCTGGCGAACCGGCGCATGCTTATGTACCGCCAGGACAGGACGCACCCGGGCCGTACCTGAAACTGATAGTGCCGGCGGCGCCCGTAGAGAAGTCGACCAACAATTGATTCGGCCTCACGCGACAAGGTCGCGGGCGTGCGCGGCGGCGGCGCCGGTCTATATGGATCGCGACGGGACGCTGACTCTGAAATGAAAAAAGCCCGGCTCGCGAGCCGGGCTTTGCGTGCACTGCGAAAACTTCAGGCCGCGGCCAACCAATAGCCCGAATTGAACGGACTGCTCATGCGCAGCGCCAATGGAGAGATATCCACCAGCAGGTCGGTCGGCATCTTCTCGCCCGACTCGGTTGTCAAATCGATGCCGACCGGCGCTTCGCCGCCCTTGCTATCGCTGTTTGCCTCTTTCGCCCGTTCTGCTTGGCTGTTGTGTGCAGAACGGGCTACAGAAAAGAATAGAAGCACCTGAAGGGTATTTTTCGATCCCCCCAATAGTCTGCGGCGTCGCGGAAGATGTCCAGCAACTGCTCACGCGCTTCCTTGTCAAACTTGCCGTTGGCTGGAATCTGCTCAAGCACGATGATAAAGCCGGGCTGCGGCCCCGACTTGTGCAGCGGGTCGGTCATGCAGTCGTAGAGGGCATCGAAATTCTTGCCGAAGTGTGCTGGAAACGTGAATTGCTGGGCGATCAGGTCCAGCACATCCTGTTTGCTCAGGGCGTTGGCAAGGTTGGCGTACAGGAAGTGCTGGCCCAGCTGTCGGGCAGCGTCCTGCAGTTCCTGCACCCGGAAGGCGCGGATAGACTGCACGATGTTGGTTCTTACTGTACGAAGTGGTGTATCCATCTCCGCTTCACTTTCTATGGTCATAAATCCAATCCGGCCTTGCGGGCCGGCACTCCAGTTTTTCTGGCTGGTTCAAAATGCCGCTCGTCATTCGACGATCCGGCGAAAACTGGCATAGTGGTCACCCGTGTAGTAGCAGGCATCCGGAACCTGCAGCGCGCCACCACAAACAATGCGCCGGGCTCCCCGGTCGCGCGAATAAGGCGTTTTCACCGTGTACTCGTGGTAGTAGCCCCACCGCTGCAGCGGCAGTTGCCGCTCGCGATTACCAAATACCACACCATCCTTGCCATACGGAAACGGTCCGCCCTGTTGAATCAGCTGGTAGGTTTCGCGTCCCTGGCGGGGCAGCTCGGCGACTGAAACCGTCGGCAGGATGTCCGCCGGCAGGGGTCGTCTGGCGTGCACCAATGTGGTGCCAAACAGCGCTGCTACCAGAAAAATACACGCGAGTCCCGAATTCTTTCTTCTGACCGTTGCGGCTCGCAACATGAAATCTGCCTTTCAGAAACTCCGGGTTAACCCGTAAATTTCAAGGCAGTAGTGTGCCGCAAGTGTTTCGGAAATGCAAGCGGCTGCCCAAATTTTGGGCAGCCGCAATCAAGGTTTAAGGCCTAAAAAGTTAGTGCTTGCTGTCTAAAATGGCCTATCGGGTAGCATTCGCATCGGCCACCGTGAGCGCCGTCATGTTGACGATGCGTCGCACTGTGGTGCTGGCCGTGAGAATATGCACGGGCTTGGCCGCCCCCAGCAGGACCGGGCCAATGGCAATATTGCCGCCCGCCGCCGTTTTGAGCAGGTTGTAAGAAATATTGGCGGCATCGATGTTGGGCAGCACCAGCAGGTTGGCATTGCCGGCCAGCGTGCTGCGCGGCATCTGGCTGTGCCGGACCTTGCCGTCCAGCGCCACGTCACCGTGCATTTCGCCGTCTACTTCCAGCCAGGGCGCCTTCATCCGGAGCAACTCCAGCGTTTGACGCATCTTCAGCGCACTGGGCTGATTACTCGTTCCATAGTTGGAGTGGCTCAGCAAGGCGGCTTTCGGATGGACGCCAAAGCGCATCATTTCCTCGGCGGCCATCATCGTGATCTCGGCCAGTTGCTCGGCGGTCGGATCGTAGTTGACGTGGGTGTCCACCAGAAAAACCAGCCGCTCCGGCAGCAGCAGCCCGTTCATGCAGGCGTAGGTGCACACGCCCGCACGCTTGCCAATCACCTGGTCGAGGTACACGAGGTGCATTGCCGTGGTGCCCCAGGTGCCGCAGATGACGCCGTCGACCTCTCCTTTTTCGAGCAGCATAAAACTGATCAGCGAGAGACGCCGGCGCATCTCGATCTTGGCCATCTGCACCGTGACGCCCTTGCGCTCTGTCAGGCGGTGATAGGTCTGCCAGAAGTCGCGGTAGCGATGGTCCTGCTCGACGTTGACGACGTCGTAGTCCCGATCCTGCTGGAGCCGCAGGCCGAATTTTTCGACGCGCCGGGCAATGATGGCCGGTCGTCCGACCAGCGTCGGGCGCGCCAGCCCTTCGTCCACCACGATTTGCGCGGCGCGCAGCACGCGCTCTTCCTCGCCCTCGGCGTAGGCGACCCGATTCCTGGGGGCCGACTTGGCAGCCGCGAAGATCGGCTTCATTGTCGTGCCCGATGCGTAAACGAAGCTCTGCAGCCGGTCGCGGTAGGCGGCCATGTCCTGGATCGGGCGCAAAGCCACACCGCTGTCGGCTGCCGCCTGGGCCACCGCGGGTGCGATGATCGTCATCAGGCGCGGGTCGAACGGCTTGGGGATCAGGTACTCGGGGCCGAACGCGAGCTGTTCGCCAACGTACGCGGCAGCCACCACCTCGCTTTGCTCGGCCTGCGCCAGCGCTGCCATGGCGTGCACCGCGGCAATCTCCATCTCGGGCGTGATGGTCGAAGCGCCCGCGTCCAGCGCGCCCCTGAAGATGTAGGGGAAGCAGAGCACGTTGTTGACCTGGTTCGGGTAGTCGCTGCGTCCCGTGGCCATGATGACGTCGTCGCGTACTGCCCGTGCATCCTCCGGGGTGATTTCCGGATTCGGATTGGCCAGCGCAAGAATCAGCGGACGCGCCGCCATCTTCTTCACCATAGCGGGCTTGAGCACCCCGCCGGCTGACAGACCGAGGAACACATCGGCGCCTTCGATCACCTCACTCAGGGAGCGCGCCGTGGTTTTCTGCGCGTACTGGATTTTGTCTTCATCCATCAGCTCGGTGCGTCCCTCGTAGACCACGCCGGCCAGATCGGTCACATAAATGTTTTCACGCGGAATGCCGAGCTTGCGCAGCAGGCCCAGACAGGCGAGCGCGGCCGCGCCTGCACCCGAAGTCACGAGTTTGACTTTTTTCGGGTCCTTGTCCGCCACTTTCAGGCCATTGAGGATTGCCGCGCCGACGCAAATCGCCGTGCCGTGCTGGTCGTCGTGGAACACCGGGATCTTCATGCGGGCGCGCAGCTTGCGCTCCACATAAAAGCAGTCCGGCGCCTTGATGTCCTCAAGGTTGATGCCGCCAAAGGTGGGCTCCAGCGCCGCAATGATGTCGACCAGCTTGTCCAGGTCGTGCTTCTCGTTGATTTCGATGTCGAACACATCGATGCCAGCGAACTTCTTGAACAGCACCCCCTTGCCCTCCATCACGGGCTTGGCCGCAAGCGGGCCGATATCGCCCAGGCCCAGCACCGCCGTGCCGTTGGTCACCACCGCAACCAGGTTGCCGCGGCTGGTGTACTTGAAGGCCGTGTTCGGGTCCTTCACGATTTCCTCGCACGGCGCGGCCACGCCGGGCGTGTAGGCCAGGCCCAGGTCGTGCTGGTTCAGCAACTGCTTGGTGGCGGTGACCGAGATCTTGCCGGGGGTCGGAAACTCGTGGTATTCGAGTGCTGCGCTACGTAGTTCGGCGCGGTGCTCGTCGCTATTGACCGGTGTGCTCGGCATGGGATGTCTCCTGCTGCGATCAGGCTCACAAACGTTGCGTGAACTTGATCGGCGTCTGTAACGGTCTTTCATTGTAGACCGCGCTACGGTCAAGCACGGCACTGGATTCCAGCAACGTGGCGCGGTTCGGCTTTTACTTTTATGTAAAAGTGAAAGCCATCCGATGCATCTGTTCATCCGGCCTTCCGTCAGGCGTTACCATCGTTGAAACTGGTTTCAAGCCTGTGTTGTCGTGGGCCATGCTCCAATATGCCTTCCCGAGACTATCCGCCGATCCTGCAACCACTCCGGCCTGCAACTCGCACGACCATTGCCGACGTGGCACGTGTGGCCGGGGTCTCCAAAGCCACGGTCTCGCGCTTTCTCAATCGGCGGGACGAACTGCTCACGCCCGACATTGCCGCGCGCGTCGAAGCCGCCATTGCGACGCTTCGCTACACGCCCAGCCCCATGGCGCGGGCGCTCAAGCGCGGGCGCACGCGGCTGATCGGGCTGGTGGTCGCCGATATCACCAATCCGTTTTCGGTGGCGGTGCTGCGCGGCGCGGAAAAAGCCTGCCAGGACGCGGGCTACCTGGTGATGCTGTTCAACCTCGGCAACGATAAGGGGCGCGAGCGCGAGGCGATCGAGGCGCTCTCGTCCTATCAGGTCGAGGGCTTCATTCTGAACCGCATCGGCGACGATTCGGGCGCGGTGGCGGAGGCGGCGCAGCGCGGCAAACCAGTAGTGATGGTGGACCGCCGCCACGGCGACCTGTGCTGCGACTTTGTCTCGCTCGACAACATCGCGGCGATCTGGCTGGGCACCCGCCATCTGGTCGAGGCTGGCTACGGCGAGATTCTGTTTGTTAGCGAGCCGGTGCAGGGCGTGAGCTCCCGGCTGGAGCGCCAACAGGCGTTCTGCGCCTATCTCCGCGAGCTGCGGCCGGGCGCCGCCTGCCGTACCCACGAGAGCACCGGGCGGGACCCGCAGGCGCTGGAACAGGCCCTGCGCGCGCTGCGCGAACGTGCGGGCGGCTGCCCTTCGGCCGTGCTGTCTGGCAATGCCGTGATCACGCTACGGCTGGTGGCGGCCATCGCCCGCTTGGGCTGGCGCCTGGGTGTCGATATCGGGCTGGTTGGTTTCGACGACACCGAATGGGCACCCTTCGTGGGCCCGGGCTTGAGCACCATCGCGCAACCCACCGATGAGCTGGGCCGACTGGCAGCCGAATGTGTGCTGGCGCGGCTGCAGGGTGCGGACCATCCGCCGCGCAACATCCTGTTGCCGGGGCGCCTGCTGGTCCGGGGCTCGTCTCAACCCGCCGGGGCCTGACCGGCCCCAGATTCTGCAGTAAGGGTATTTACGAGTATCGAGTCAGCTTGGGCACATTAAACTCTGAAACCGGTTTCAGTGACAAACAGCGAATGGCTGCCGTACGATCCGCCAAAACCGTGAACTACACATTTCAATTCGGCGCCGTCTTCGCAGCATGGCCACTGCTGCTGCAGGGCACTTGGATCACCATCCGGTTGTCCCTGTCGGCGACGCTGATCGGCTTGGCGGTCGCGATCTTCTGCGCCTGGGGCAAGACCTCCGGGCGGGCGTGGCTGCGCTTTGTTATCAATGTCTACATCGAGCTGATCCGCAACACGCCGTTTCTTGTACAGCTGTTCTTCTTCTTCTTCGCGCTGCCGGCTATCGGTTTGCGCTGGTCGCCGCAAACCGCCGCGCTGGTAGCAATGACGGTGAACCTGGGTGCCTACGCCACCGAGATCATCCGTGCCGGAATCGAGTCGATCCCCAAGGGACAGATCGAGGCCGGACGGGCCCTCAATTTGAAGCCGTGGGAGATATTTCGTTTCGTGATCATCAAGCCGGCGCTCAAGGCGATCTACCCGGCGCTCACGAGCCAGTTCATCCTGCTGATGCTGAGCTCGGCGGTGGTGTCGGTCATCTCTGCTGATGACCTCACGTCGGTGGCGTCCAACCTGCAATCGCAGACTTTCCGCAGCTTCGAGATTTACATCGTGGTGGCCACGATCTATCTGGTGTTGGCGTTGGTGTTTTCAGCGCTGTTCAAGCTGGTTTACCGCCGCACGCTCAACTACCCCGACCGGCGCTGAATCAGATGCGTGCTTTCGGCTTTCCCGAATTCCTGTTTATCCTCGAAGCGGTCAGGTGGACGCTTGCGCTGTCGGCGATCGCCTTTGTTGGCGGCTCGATCCTCGGACTGATCATTGCGCTTTGCCGGGTTTCGGATCGTTCGTTTTTTCGGACGACGTCCAGTGTCTTTATTAAGCTCTTCCAGGGCACGCCGCTCTTGCTGCAACTGTTCTTGATCTTTTTTGGTGCGCCGGTGTTCGGCATGGACATCAATCCATGGATCGCGGCTGGTGTTGCACTGGTGCTGAACAGCGCGGCGTTTCTCGGCGAGATCTGGCGCGGCTGCATCGAAGCCGTGCCGCGCGGCCAGTGGGAAGCGGCCGAAGCGCTGAGCTTGAAGTACAGCGCGCGCATGCGCGATGTGGTGCTGCCGCAGGCGTTCAAGATCGCAGTAGCGCCAACCGTCGGCTATCTGGTGCAGATCATCAAGGGCACATCGCTGGCAGCCATCATCGGCTTCACTGAAGTAACTCGCGCTGGCCAGATCATCAATAGCGCCACTTTCCAGCCGCTGATGGTGTTCTCCATCGTAGCCGCCATCTACTTTGCGATCTGCTGGCCGCTATCGCTGCTGGCGGCGCACATCGAGCGGCGCCGCGCCCGCGTGCTCACTCGCTGATTTCTTTCACTTCAACCTTCAATCCAAGGAGACGTTTACATGACCCATTTCACCTCCCGCCGCACTGTCACCGGTGCCCTTGTCGCGCTCGGTCTCGGCGCCGGACTCACCACATTTGCGCCCGTCGCATCGGCCCAGTCGATGGCCGACATTAAGCAGAAGGGGGAAATCACCATCGGCATGCTGGTCGACTTTCCGCCTTATGGCATTACCAACGCGCAGAACCAGCCCGACGGCTACGACGCTGACGTGGCCAAGCTTTTGGCCAAGGACTGGGGCGTCAAGCTAAACCTCGTACCGGTCACCGGACCGAACCGCATTCCGTATCTGCTGACCAACAAGGTCGACTTGTTGGTCGCCTCACTGGCGATCACGCCCGAGCGCGCCAAGCAGGTGCAGTTCTCGCGGCCGTACGCGGCCGCCACCATCGTGTTGTATGGTGCCACCAAGACGCCCATCAAGACTGCCGCCGATCTGAAGGGTCTGCGCGTGGGCGTGGCACGCGCCAGCACACAAGACATCGCAGTGACCAAGGCGGCGCCTGCAGGCACCGAGATCCGCCGTTTCGACGACGACGCCTCCGCCATGCAGGCACTCATCTCGGGTCAGGTCGACGCGATCGGCTGCTCGGTCACCGTGGCGGCCCAGATCGCCAAGCGCGTGCCGGCCCATACCTATGAAGACAAGTTCACGCTGGTACAGCAGGACATGGGCATCGCCATGCGGCCGGGTCAGGAAGATCTCCTCAAGAACGTCAATGCGTTTGTGACGCGCAACACGGCCAACGGCGAACTCAGCAGGCTCTATCGCAAGTGGCTCGGGGTCGATTTGCCCAAGATGAACTGACTCCCAGGTCTGGAAGCAAAGAGCATGACGGATGCAGTCCCAATGAACGACGCCGTGGATTCGATCATCCGCATGGAAGCGGTCAACAAGTGGTACGGCACCTTCCAGGTGCTGGTGGACATCGATCTTTTAGTTCGCCCGGGTGAGCGCATCGTCATTTGCGGGCCGTCGGGCTCAGGTAAGTCGACCCTGATCCGGTGTATTAACCGGTTGGAGGTGGTGCAAAAGGGCCGCATCGTGGTGGACGGCATCGACCTCACCGCAGGCGGCAAAAGCGTCGATGCGGTGCGCGCAGAGGTCGGCATGGTGTTCCAGCAGTTCAATCTGTTTCCACACCTGACCATTCTGCAAAACTGCATGCTGGCCCCGATGCGCTCACGCGGCATGACGAAGGCGCGGGCGCAAGAGGTGGCGATGAAGTACCTCACTCGCGTTCGCATTCCCGAGCAGGCCAGCAAATACCCGAGTCAGCTTTCGGGGGGCCAGCAGCAGCGCGTGGCGATTGCGCGAGCGCTGTGCATGACGCCCAAGATCATGCTGTTCGACGAGCCGACCTCGGCGCTCGACCCCGAGATGGTCAAGGAGGTGCTGGACACCATGATCGGCCTGGCTGAAGATGGCATGACCATGCTGTGCGTGACGCACGAGATGGGCTTTGCGCGCAGCGTGGCCGACCGCGTGATCTTCATGGCCGAAGGCAGGATCATCGAACAGGCGCCGCCGCAGCAGTTCTTCAACAACCCGCAGAACGAGAAGACGCGCAACTTCCTGGGCCAGATCCTGAGCTCCCACCACAACGCCGCGGCATGAGTCCCATCCACGACGTCGTCACCTTCGGCGAAGCCATGCTGCTGCTGGTGGCCGACCGGCCCGGCCCGCTGGAGCAGGCCCAGACCTTTCACAAGTGCACCGCGGGCGCCGAGACCAATGTGGCGATCGGCTTGGCGCGCTTGGGGCTCAGGGTCGGCTGGGCCAGTCGCCTGGGCGCCGACTCCATGGCGCGCTACCTGCTGACCGAGTTGCAGCGCGAGGGCATCGATTGCGCCAAGGTGGTGTGCGATGCCACGCAGCGCACCGGCTTTCAGTTCAAGGGCCGCGTCACCGACGGCAGCGACCCGCCCGTCGAGTACCACCGCAGCGGCTCAGCGGCCAGCCACATGGAGCCGGCCGATGTCGACGAAGCCTGGCTGCGCTCGGCGCGCCACCTGCATGCCACCGGTGTGTTTGCCGCGCTCTCCGCCAGCAGTCTGCAAGCCGCCTGCAAGAGCCTGGAGGTGATGCACGCGGCCGGGGGCAGCATTTCGTTCGACCCCAACCTGCGGCCCACGCTATGGTCCTCGCCCGAGCAGATGCGCCACTGGATCAACCACCTGGCGGCGCGCGCCGACTGGGTGCTGCCGGGCTTGGAGGAAGGCCGGTTTCTGACCGGCGAGGCCACGCCCGAAGGCATCGCGCGCTTTTACCGCCAGGCCGGTGCGCGCCTGGTGGTCATCAAACTCGGAGCAGCGGGCGCCTACTTCGACGGCGAAGCGGGCAGCGGCCATGTGGCCGGCTTTCCCGTACCCGAAGTGGTGGACACCGTGGGCGCCGGCGACGGCTTTGCCGTGGGCGTGATTAGCGCCCTGCTGGCCGGGCGCGGCGTGCCCGACGCGGTGCGCCGCGGCGCCTGGATCGGCGCACGCGCTGTGCAGGTGTTGGGCGATACCGAGGGCCTGCCCATGCGCGCCGAACTGGAGGCGGCCGGCCTGTGACCTCGCCGCGCAAACAGGTGCTCGTTTTCCGCGAGTTGCCGCCCGACCAACTGGCCCGGCTGCAGGCGCTGCACGACGTGACCGTGGCGAATCCGCGCGTGCCGGCGCAGGCCGCCGTGTTCCGCGCCGCGCTGCCGACCGTACAGGGGCTGATCGGCTCCAGCTTTCCGATCGATGCGGCCGTGCTCGCCCAAGCGCCGCGGCTCGAAGTGATCTCCAGCATCTCGGTCGGCGTCGACAACTACCCGCTGGCGGCCTTGCAGGCGCGCGGCATCATGCTCTGCCACACGCCGGGCGTGCTGACGGAAACCACGGCCGACACCCTGTTCGCCCTGATCATGGCCAGCAGCCGGCGTCTCGTGGAACTGGCGCTGCATGTGCGCGAGGGTCGCTGGCACCGCAACATCGGCGAAGAACTGTTCGGCTGGGACGTGCATGGCAAGACGCTGGGCATTCTCGGTTTCGGCCGCATCGGCCAGGCGCTGGCGCGCCGCGCCGCACTCGGCTTTGGCATGCCGGTGCTGTACCACAGCCGGCGCCGGGTCGATCTCGAAACCACGGCCCCCGAACTGGCCGGCCAAGCCCGCCACACGCCGCTGGACGAGCTGCTGGCGCGCGCCGACATCGTAGCTGCCGTGCTGCCGCTGTCGGTGCAGACACGCGGTCTGATGGGCAAGAGGGAATTCGGTTTGATGAAACCCGGCGCGATTTTTGTGAACGGCTCACGCGGCGCCGTCGTGCAGGAGGACGCACTGCTGCAGGCGCTCGACCACGGCACGCTGCGCGCGGCCGGGCTCGACGTGTTTGCCACCGAACCGCTGCCGCTGGACTCGCCGCTGCGCAGGCACCCGCGCGTGACCGCCCTGCCGCATATCGGCTCGGCCACCCACGAGACGCGCCACGCCATGGCGGTGCTGGCCACCAGCAACTTGCTGCAGGCGCTGGCCGGTGAGACGCCAGCGGCCATGTACGACACTGCAGCCAACTGACTCGCCACCGGAGGCGCCCCATACCAAGTTGCGTTTAACCATCCAGAACCGTTCAGGCTGAGATTGTCGAAGTCTATGCCGGCCCTTCGATGAGACCAGGACGGCCCAAGTCCAGTATGAATGGGTTTGTATTTTTAAACACTACGCTGTATCAAGCCAGCATCAACCTTGCCTGCTCGCCGCGCCGCGTGGTGTGTTTGCCGGTCAGCACAAACCCATGCCGCAGGCCCTGCGTGCCCATGAATTGCCACAGGCCAGGCTCGCTGCGGGTCCACTGGCCTTCCAGGCCGGGCGCCGGTGCGGCGATCACGATCGGCAGCGCGGGTGTCTTGATCGTCACCGGCATGAGCGGGAAGGCCAGTTCGGTAGGGTGCCCCGCCAGCGTGGCGGCCAGCGCGCGCGCCGCGCTCATGATCGGCATGACGAACGGCAGCGTTCTGCCGCCGGCCGACGCGTACTGCGCGCCATCGCCCAACGCATAGATGTGGGGAGCGCTGGTTTGCAGGGCCGTGTCCACCACAATGCCGCGGTTGCAGGCCAGACCGGCAGCCTGCGCCAGAGCCGTGTCTGCTCTTAAACCAATAGCGCTCAGCACAATATCGGCATGGGTTTGTGAGCCATTTGACAGTGAAACCTGTAACGCAGGCCCGTCTTCACCAGGGTTCCGGTCTACCGCGCGAACGGTGCAGCCGAAGTACCACGTGACACCCAGATCGGCCAGAGCACCTTGCAGCGCCTCGCCGGCCTGTGCCGGCAGCAATGCCGCCAGCGGTCGCCCGGCGGGATCCACCACGCCGACCTGGTAACCGGCGCTGGCCAGGTCGTTGGCAAACTCGCAGCCAATCAGCCCGGCGCCCATGACGACGATGTGCTTGCGATGATTCTGTGGGCCGTCGCGGCTCGCCACCCGAGCGTGAAACACCGCAAAGTCCTGCAATGAGTTGACGGACAGCACGCTGTTTGCAGCGTTCCCCGCGATGGGCACGCGTATCGCCTGCGCGCCGGTGGCCAGTACCAGATCGCGGTAGGCAAAGTCGCCGCCGGACGTCGTCACGACGCAGCGCGCCGGATCGATCGCCTGCACCTGCGTGTGCGCCAGCAGCGTCACGTTGTGCGTCTGCGCCATTTTGGCCGCCGGCGTGCTGACCAGCTGTGCCGGCGTGCGGCCCTGCGCGAACGCGTTGGACAGCGAGGGCTTGGCATAGAAGTCGCCATTGTCGGCCGTGATCAGCAGCACCGGCGTACTGATATCGAGCTTGCGGAATTCGCGCGCGGTGGTCCAGCCGGCCAGGCCGGCGCCAATGATGATGACCGGTTGCATCGCTTTCCTTCAGATTTCGACGAGCTCGAAGTCGGCCTTGGCCGCGCCGCATTCCGGGCAGGCCCAGCTGTC
>SCRR01000083.1 GCA_004322085.1 Burkholderiaceae bacterium | reverse complement strand
ACTTTCCACTCCCCGCCCTGCTTGAGCATGGGGCTGGTGAGCCGTTCGTCGCAGTTCAGCGCTTCATACGAGAAGCGGTCACGATCCGCGATCCAGCACTCGTTGACGTCTTCGTTCTCCAGCGGGACGACGCGCATCACCTTGTTGTTCTTGACCTGGATCACCAGGTTCGCGCCGGTGGAGTCGTGCGGGCTGACCGACTTGCGGCGCGACAGCTCCCAAGTGCGGGCGCTGTAACGGAATGGTTTGCTGGTGAGTGCCCCGACCGGGCAGATGTCGATCATGTTGCCCGACAGCTCGGAGTCGATGGTGTCGCCCGCCACAGTAGTGATTTCTGAATGCTCGCCGCGATTGACCATGCCGAGCTCCATCACGCCGGCTACTTCCTGGCCAAAGCGGATACAGCGTGTGCAGTGGATGCAGCGCGTCATCTCTTCCATGCCAACGAGCGGCCCTGCGTCCTTGCGCGATACCACGCGCTTTTCTTCCTGGAAGCGCGAGGTCGAAGTTCCGTAGCCCACCGACAGGTCCTGCAGCAGGCATTCGCCGCCCTGGTCACAGATCGGGCAGTCAAGCGGGTGATTGATGAGCAAAAACTCCATCACCACCTTCTGCGCCTTGATCGCCTTGTCACTCTTGGTGCGCACGATCATGCCCTGCGAGACGGGCGTGGCACAAGCCGGCATGGGCTTGGGCATCTTCTCCACGTCCACCAGGCACATGCGGCAGTTGGCGGCGATGCTGAGCTTCTTGTGGTAGCAAAAATGTGGAATGTAGGTCCCGGCCTTGTCCGCGGCATGCATCACCATGCTGCCTTCGAGCACCTCTACTTTTTTCCCGTCGATTTCAACTTCAATCATGGGGTGGCTCGCTCAGACGTACTCGGGGACCGGGCAGACCTGGTGCTCGATGTGATATTCAAATTCAGGGCGGAAATGCTTGATCATGGCGCGCACCGGCATGGCCGCCGCATCACCCAGGGCGCAAATGGTTCGCCCCATGATGCCGTCGGCCACCGAGTCCAGCACGTCGAGGTCGGCCTGGCGGCCCTGCCCGTTCTCAATCCGGTTCACCATGCGCCAAAGCCAACCCGTGCCTTCGCGGCAAGGCGTACATTGACCACAGGACTCATGCATGTAGAAGTAGCTCAGCCGGCGCAGCGAGCGCACCATGCAGCGTGAGTCGTCCAGAACGATCACCGCGCCCGAGCCGAGCATGGAGCCGGCCTTGGCAATCGAGTCGTAATCCATGGTGCAATTCATCATGATGGCCGCAGGCAGCACGGGAGCTGACGAACCGCCCGGAATCACGGCCTTGAGCTGGCGCCCCGTGCGCACACCGCCGGCAAGTTCCAGCAGCCTGGCAAACGGAGTTCCCATGGGAATTTCGTAATTGCCCGGACGCTCGACGTCGCCGCTGACGGAATAGATCTTGGTGCCGCCGTTATTGGGCTTGCCGCACGCCAGGTACGCCGCGCCTCCGTTGCGGATGATCCACGGCACGGCCGCGAACGTCTCGGTATTGTTGATGGTCGTGGGCTTGCCGTACACGCCAAAACTGGCTGGAAACGGTGGCTTGAAACGTGGCCACCCCTTCTTGCCTTCGAGAGATTCCAGCATCCCCGTTTCTTCGCCACAGATATAGGCGCCAAAGCCATGGAACGCGTGCAGCTGGAAGCTGAAATCGCTACCCAGAATGTGGTCGCCCAGCAGGCCCTCGGCGCGTGCCTCTTCCAGCGCTTCCTCAAACCGTTCGTAGGTGGCAAAGATCTCGCCATGGATGTAGTTGAAGCCAACCGTGACCCCCATGGCATAGGCGGCAATCACCATGCCCTCGATCACGATGTGCGGGTTGTAGTGCAGGATGTCGCGGTCCTTGCAGGTGCCCGGTTCGCCCTCGTCGGAATTGCAAACCAGATACTTCTGCCCGGGCAACTTGCGCGGCATGAAGCTCCACTTCAGACCGGTCGGAAAACCTGCGCCACCACGCCCACGCAGCGCCGACTCCTTGACCGTGGCAATCACCTGGTCCTGCGTCAGGCCGGCCTCGTTGCCGGCGACGCCGTCCTTGCCCAGAATCTTGCGCAGTGCCTGGTAGCCACCGCGCGCCACATAGTCTCTCAAGCGCCAGTTACTACCGTCCAGGCCCGCATAAATCTGCGGCTCGATATGACGGCCATGAAAACAGGTCTCGGCGCCCGTAGCGACGAACTGGGACAGGATACTTTCTGCAGACATCACTTCACCTCGGCGGCCGGCTCGATCACACCGTCGGCCGCCCGCAAACTGTCAATCATCTGGTCCAGCCGCTCGTTGCTCATGAAGCTGCACATGGTGCGGTCATTCACCAGCATCACGGGCGAGTCGGCGCAGGCTCCAAGACACTCTGCTTGCTGCAGCGTGAACATGCCGTCCGCCGTGGTCTCGCCCATCTTGATACCGAGCCGCTGCTCCAGGTAGTGCAGCGCCCGACCGCCACCACGCAATTCGCACGGCAGATTGGTGCAGACATTGAGCTTGTACTTCCCCACAGGTTGCTGATTCAACATGTTGTAGAAAGTAGTCACCTCGTGCACCGCAATGGGCGGCATGCCGAGGTAGGCTGCAACCTCCGCCTCGCTTTCCTGGCTGACATAGCCCTGCTCGAGCTGGACCATGCTCAGGCAGGCCAACACCGCAGACTGCTTATGGTCGGGCGGATACTTTGCAACTTCTCTGGCGAATCCCGCCTTCATGACTTCAGAGATCATCGGTCAATCTCTCCAAACACAATATCGAGGGTGCCAATGATGGCGACAACGTCGGCAATCATGTGGCCGCGTGCCATTTCGTCAAAACCAGCGAGATGGGCGAATCCCGGTGGCCGGATTTTGAGCCGATAGGGTTTGTTCGCCCCGTCGCTCACGATGTAGATGCCAAACTCGCCCTTGGGATGCTCGATTGCTGCATAGGCTTCACCCTCGGGCACATGCATCCCTTCAGTGAACAGCTTGAAGTGATGGATCAGGTCTTCCATGTTCGTCTTCATTCCGACACGCGAAGGCGGTGCCACCTTCTGGTTGTCGGTGATCACGCGGCCCGGATTCACGCGCAGCCAGTCCACACACTGCTTGATGATGCGATTGGACTGGCGCATCTCTTCCACACGCACCAGATAGCGGTCATAGCAATCGCCCGTCTTGCCCACGGGAATGTCGAAATCCATGCGGTCGTACACTTCGTAGGGTTGCTTCTTGCGCAGATCCCAGGCGACGCCCGAGCCGCGCAGCATGGCACCGGTAAAGCCCAGGTTGAGGGCACGCTCCGGCGAAACCACGCCGACACCCACCGTGCGCTGCTTCCAGATACGGTTGTCGGTGAGCAGCGTCTCGTACTCGTCGACCAGCGCCGGAAAACGCTTGCAGAAATCCTCGATGAAGTCGAGCAGCGAGCCCTGGCGGTTTTCGTTGAGCTGGGCGATCACCCGGGCGCTCTTGATCTTGCTGACCTTGTATTGCGGCATGGTGTCCGGCAGATCGCGGTACACGCCGCCCGGGCGATAGTAGGCCGCGTGCATGCGCGCGCCTGACACCGCTTCGTACATGTCGAACAAATCCTCACGCTCACGGAAGCAGTAAATCAGCATGTTCATCGCGCCGCAATCGAGCCCGTGCGCGCCCAGCCACATCAGGTGGTTGAGCAAGCGTGTGATCTCATCAAACATGACCCGGATGTATTGCGCGCGCTCGGGCACTGCGACACCCAGCAACCGCTCGATCGCCAGGCAATAGGCATGCTCGTTGGACATCATCGACACATAGTCGAGCCGGTCCATATAGGGCAACGACTGGAGGTACGTTTTGCTCTCGGCGAGTTTCTCCGTGGCGCGATGCAGCAACCCGATGTGCGGGTCGGCACGCTGCACGACCTCGCCGTCGAGCTCGAGCACCAGTCGCAACACGCCATGGGCAGCCGGATGCTGCGGCCCGAAGTTGAGGGTGTAATTCTTGATCTCTGCCATGTCAATGCAACCCGCCGTAGTTTTCTTCGCGGATGATGCGCGGCGTCACCACGCGCGGCTCAATGGTGACTGGCTGGTATATCACCCGCTTTTGCTCGGGGTCGTAGCGCATTTCAACATGGCCGGAGGTCGGGAAGTCCTTGCGGAACGGGTGGCCGATGAAACCGTAGTCGGTCAGGATGCGACGCAGGTCGCTGTGCCCCTCGAACACGATGCCGAACAGGTCGAACGCTTCACGCTCGAACCAGTTGGCCGCGCTCCAAAGGCTGGTCACCGACGCCACCACGGGCAGATCGTCGTCAGGCGCAAACACCTTGACACGCACACGCTGGTTCAGACTGACCGACAGCAGGTGCAGCACCACGCAGTAGCGCGCGCCGTCCCAGCTGCCCTCCTTGTAGTCCGAGTAATCGACTCCGCACACGTCCATGAGTTGCTCGAATTGACAACCTGGCGCATCACGCAGCGTCGTGGCCGCCTGCAGATAGTCGGCGGCGGAAACCACCACGGTGACTTCGCCCAGCTTCAGGCTGATGTGTTTGACCCTCTCGCCCAATGCGGCAGCAATGGTGTCCTTGAGGGTATCGGGATTAACGGCAAACGCGGTCATCAAAACCCCTTCAGGCGCGCGCGATGGTATTGGTGCGCCGGATCTTCTGCTGCAGCTGGATGATGCCGTACAGCAGAGCCTCCGCCGTTGGCGGGCAGCCCGGAACGTACACATCCACCGGCACGATGCGGTCGCAGCCACGCACCACCGAATAGCTGTAGTGGTAGTAGCCGCCACCATTGGCGCACGAGCCCATGGACAGCACCCAGCGCGGCTCGCTCATCTGGTCGTAAACCTTGCGCAGCGCCGGCGCCATCTTGTTGCAAAGCGTACCCGCCACGATCATGAGATCGGACTGGCGCGGGCTGGGACGAAACAGCATGCCGAAGCGGTCAATGTCGTAGCGCGCAGCACCTGCATGCATCATCTCCACGGCGCAGCACGCGAGGCCGAACGTCATCGGCCACAGCGAGCCGGTCTTGGCCCAGTTCATCACCGAGTCGTAGCTGGTGGTGACGAAGCCTTCCTTGAAAACACCTTCAATGGCCATACAGTTCTCCCGTCGATCGCTTCATTCCCAATCCAGGGCGCCCTTTTTCCACTCGTAGACAAAACCCACGACAAGGATGCCCAGGAAAATCATCATGGCCCAGAAGCCCAGTGCGCCAATTTCCTTGAGCGAGACGGCCCAGGGAAACAGGAACGCGATTTCGAGGTCAAACAGGATGAACAGAATGGCCACGAGGTAATACCGTACGTCAAACTTCATGCGGGCGTCTTCAAACGCCTCGAAGCCACACTCGTAGGGGGAGTTCTTGGCAGCGTCCGGACGATTCGGACCAAGGATGTAGCCCAGCACCTGCGGCACAACACCCACAGCAATGCCGACCAGGATGAACAGGAGAACGGGGAGGTACTGATCGAGGTTCATTTGAGGTATGGGTCACTACTTGCGCCCACCGGCACCATGCCAGCGAACTTTCTTATTTGGTGCCGTCGGCGAGACTCGAACTCGCACAGCTTTCGCCACTACCCCCTCAAGATAGCGTGTCTACCAATTTCACCACGACGGCAGTCTTTTTGTAGTCCGGACGACATGAGGCGCATTACGGCGTCGGCCCTCGGGACAGGCTCGGAGTTTACCCCGAAATTGCCCGCATCCGACCCGCACGCAGGTGATTTGCAGAGCCGATCAATGCGTCGGGATCTGCCCCGCACCCGAAGCCGCGGGCGCAGCAGGCACGGCGCGTGCAGGAGCAGGCGTAGTGCCCGCCGGTGCCGGAGTCGACTGCGGAGCCGGCGCGGTGCTGTCCGGGATTTGCGTGGTGATGCCCGATGCGGCAGGTACCGGCACGGGCGCAGTGACTGCAGCGTGCTCCAGCACGCTGCCGCTATCGGTGCTGACCGGACGCAGATTGCCGAAATACGCCAGCGCCAGTGTGCAAACGAAAAACACCGTGGCGAGCACGGCCGTGGAATGCGATAAAAAGTTGGCGCTGCCACTGGCACCGAACAGGCTGCCCGAGCTGCCGCTGCCAAAAGCCGCGCCCATGTCAGCCCCCTTGCCATGCTGGACCAGAATCAGTGCAATCAGGCCGATGGCGGTCAGTATCTGGACGGCCAGAATGATGTTGAGCGCAAGATGCATTTTTATGCTCCTAAATCCATAGTCTCAATCGCTTTACCCTAAAGGGCTGCAGCAATTATTTTCAAAAAATCAGGGGCACTCAGGGAAGCGCCGCCAATCAGGCCGCCATCAATGTCGGGCTGGGCCAGCAGTTCTGCCGCGTTGCCTGCATTCATGCTGCCGCCATACACGATCGCAATCTGCGCGGCGCGATCGCTGGCGACGCTTAACTGGGCGCGCAGCACGGCGTGAACCTGCTGCGCCTGCCCTGGCGTGGCCGTCTTGCCGGTGCCGATGGCCCACACCGGTTCGTAAGCCACCACGATGTCACCGACGCGCGGGCCATTCGCAGCGATCACTGCGGCCAGCTGACGCATGACAACGGCTTGCGTCTGGCCCGCATCGCGCTCGGCCAGGGTTTCACCGACACACACGATCGGTGTGATGCCAAGCTCGAGTGCACACTTTGCCTTGGCGGCGACCAGGTCGTCGGTCTCGCCGTGATCGCGGCGCCGCTCCGAGTGGCCGACGATCGCGTAGCGCACGCCGAAGTCCTTCAACATGGCAGCGGACACCTCGCCCGTGTACGCGCCTGCATCGTGGGCAGAGACATCCTGCGCACCCCAACTGATCGCGCTGCCCGAGAGCATTTCCGAGGCTTGCGCCAGATACGGCGCTGGAACGCAAACCGCAACCGCACAGCGGGGCGAACCCGGCCCCGCTCGCACTGCGTCCAGCAGCGCCTGGTTGGCAGCCAGGCTGCCATTCATCTTCCAATTGCCTGCGATCAGCTGCTTCTTCACCATGTCAGGACGATCTTGCCCACATGCTGGTTCGATTCCATCAGCGCATGGGCCTTGGCGGCCTCGTGCGCCACGAAGGTGCCGTGAATCACCGGTTTGATGCTGCCATTTTCGATCAGCGGCCAGACGTTTTTGCGCAAGGACTGCGCGATCGACGTTTTGAACGCCACCGGACGCGCGCGCAGCGTGGAGCCGGTCACCGTGAGCCGGCGGCGCAGCACCAGCCCTGCGTTGATCTCGCTCTTGACGCCGCCCTGCACCGCGATGATGACCAGCCGGCCATCCTCGGCCAGGCAGTTGACTTCACGTGCCACGTAGCTGCCCGCCACCATGTCGAGGATCACGTTCACGCCAACGCCTGCCGTGAGTTTTTTGGCCTGCTCGGCAAAGTCGACGGTTTTGTAGTTGATCGCGTGGTCGGCGCCCAGCGCCAGACACGCCGCGCACTTATCGTCGCTGCCGGCCGTGACGATCACTGTCGCGCCCAGCGCCTTGGCCATCTGGATGGCCGTCACGCCGATGCCGCTGGAGCCACCCTGGATCAACAGCGTCTCACCTTTTTGCAGGTGGCCGCGGTCAAACACATTGCTCCAGACGGTGAAGAAGGTTTCGGGCAGCGAGGCAGCCTGCACATCGCTCAAGCCCTTGGGTACTGGCAAGCACTGGCCCACAGGCGCCACGCACAGTTCGGCGTAACCACCACCGGCCACCAGCGCGCACACGCGGTCGCCCACCCGCAAGCCCGCCTGCACCAGTGCGGCGGCATCACCGCTCTCGATCACGCCGGCCACTTCCAGTCCCGGAATATCCGACGCGCCGGGCGGCACCGGATAATTGCCGGTGCGCTGCAGCACATCGGGCCGGTTGACACCACTCGCGCCGACGCGGATCAGCAACTCGCCCGCGCCAGCCACCGGCGCAGGCCGCTCGCCCGCGCGCAGCACGTCAGGCGCACCATACGAAGTAATTTCAATTGCTTTCATGATCTTTTAACCCCCTAGCCCTTTATCCAAGGGCATGGTTAGCTATAATTTCAATAGCAAATTACGACTGGTTGGCGGAACCCGAATGTTCGGCGCCATAGGCAGGCTGCGCCGGACGATCCAGCAGCGCCTTCATCGACAGCTTGACGCGACCCTTCTCGTCGGTCTCGAGCACCTTGACCTTGACGATCTGACCTTCCTTGAGGTAGTCGGTCACCTTTTCGACCCGCTCGTTCGCAATCTGGCTGATGTGCAGCAGGCCGTCCTTGCCCGGCAGCAGATTGATCAGCGCGCCGAAGTCCAGAATCTTGGTGACCGGGCCCTCGTAGATCTTGCCGACCTCCACTTCCGCCGTGATCTGCTCGATGCGGCGTTTCGCCTCGTCGGCCTTGGCCGGATCGGTCGAGGCGATGGTGATGGTGCCGTCCTCGTCGATGTTGATCTGCGTGCCCGTTTCTTCCTGCAGGCCGCGAATGACTGCCCCGCCCTTGCCGATCACGTCGCGGATCTTCTCGGGGTTGATTTTCAAAGTGGTCAGGCGCGGCGCGAAGCTGGAGATTTCGGCCTTGGCCTGGCCCATGGCTTCCTGCATCTTGCCCAGGATGTGCATGCGCGCCTCCTTGGCCTGCGCCAGTGCAACCTGCATGATTTCCTTGGTGATGCCCTGGATCTTGATGTCCATCTGCAACGCCGTGATGCCGTTCGTGGTGCCCGCCACCTTGAAGTCCATGTCGCCCAGGTGATCTTCGTCACCCAGGATGTCGGTCAGCACGGCAAAGCGGCTGCCCTCCTTGATCAGGCCCATCGCAATGCCGGCCACGTGCGCCTTCATCGGCACGCCGGCGTCCATCAGCGACAGGCAGCCGCCGCAGACCGAGGCCATCGACGAGGAGCCGTTGGACTCGGTCACCTCGCTCACCACGCGCATCGTGTAGGGAAATTCGTCCTTGCTGGGCAGGCAGGCCACCAGGGCGCGCTTGGCGAGCCGGCCGTGGCCGATTTCGCGGCGCTTTGGGCTGCCCACGCGGCCGGTCTCGCCGGTCGCGAACGGAGGCATGTTGTAGTGCAGCATGAAGCGGTCTTCGTATTCGCCGGCCAGTGCGTCGATGCGCTGGGCATCGCGCTCGGTACCCAGGGTCGTGACCACCAGCGCCTGCGTCTCTCCGCGCGTGAACAGCGCCGAGCCGTGGGTGCGCGGCAGCACGCTGCTGCGGATTTCGATATCACGCACGGTGCGCGTGTCGCGCCCGTCGATGCGTGGCTCGCCCGCCAGGATCTGGCTGCGCACAATGCGCGCTTCAATGTCGAACAACAGGCCTTCCACTGCCACCGGGTCGAACTCGACGCCTTCAGCCTTCAGCCCCGCCATGACCCAGGCGTAGGTTTGGCGCGTGGCATGGGTACGGGCCTGCTTGTTGCGGATCTGGTAGGCCGTGGCCAGTTTCTCTTCGGCCAGCGCGCCTACTTTGGCGATCAGCACCTCGTCCTTGGCGGGCGCCTTCCAGTCCCACACCGGCTTGCCGGCATCGCGTACCAACTCGTGGATCGCGTTGATGGCCACGCGGCTTTGCTCGTGACCGAACACC
>SCRR01000082.1 GCA_004322085.1 Burkholderiaceae bacterium | reverse complement strand
GTACCGTGGCTGAAATGCGGATGCGCGTTATGCACCGCCGGCGCGCCATGCGTGGCCCAGCGGGTATGGGCGATGCCGGTGCTGCCCTGCAGGTGCCCGGCGCTGACCTGCTCCAGCAGTTCCGCCACGCGCGAAGTGCTGCGCGCACGTTTGAGGCCGTGGTCGTACACCGCGACGCCGCAAGAGTCGTACCCGCGGTATTCCAGCCGCTGCAGGCCCTGCACCAGAATGGGAACAATGTTGCGGTTCGAGACCGCGCCGACGATGCCGCACATGGAGATCTCCCAAAAATTCGGTGGCTGAATCGTAGAGGAGTTATAGAAAAATTTAGTATCTAAAAATTAGACCAATAGAAATATTATTTCATATATATAATCATGAGACATATTATTTCTTATGTAATTCGTTTATGGAACAAATATCAATTGATGAGACCGATCTCCGCCTGCTCGATCAACTGCAGCACGACGCCTCGCTGAGCAATCAGGCGCTGGCGCAGCGCGTGCACGTGTCGCCGCCAACCTGCCTGCGGCGCGTCCGGCGCCTGACCGATGCCGGTCTGATCGAGCGCCAGATCGCCATCCTCAGTGCCGACCGGCTGGCGCCGGTATTGGGCTTCGGGCTCACCGCGATCGTCGAGATCACACTGGACCGGCAGGATGCGGAGCACCTGGATGCGTTCGAGACGCGCGTCTCATCGATTGAGGCCGTGCAGCAGTGCTATCGGGTCTCGCCCGGACCCGACTTTTGCCTGGTGGTCGCCGCGGCCGACATGCCCGGCTACCTGGCTCTGGCGCAGCGCCTGTTCACCGCAGATGCCAATGTGCGCAACGTCAAGACCTTCTTCAGTATCAAACGCAGCAAGTTCGAACCTCTGGTGCCGCTGGCTGCGGTCCGGCCGGCATAGCCCGATAACATCCGATCGGGCAGTTTGAGGCCGCGATCCGTCCACTTTGCCACGCAACACCCCCAAAATGTCAGAGCGCCCTATAGGCAGAGTTGTGCATCCCATGGAAAATCCCCCGAACAATTGAATCAGGAAACCGCCATGCAACCAATGTGGATCTGGGTCGTATCGGGCATTGTGCTGGTACTGATCGTGCTGTTGTACCTCAAGTTCATACGCGTGCCCTCGCCGCGCAATGACCGGTACACCTCGGAGGCGCTGCTGACGCCCGCGCTGGCCGATCTGCTGCATTACCTGCAAACGGTATTTCCAAGTCAGGCGGTGCTGGCCAACGTGCCGTTGAACAGAATCGTCTCCATCCGGCGCGCCGCCAACCGGCGCCGTGCGCGCAAGGCGCTCGACACCATGCGGGTTAATTTCGCGGTTTGCGACAAAGCGGGCAAGGCCACCTTTGTGTTCGACGTCGAGGCGTACCACAAGGACGACGCCAGCGTGACGCAACGCGGCGCGACGCAAAAAAACCGTATTCTCAAGTCGGCAGGTGTTCGCCTGATTTACATCAAGGACACCACGCGCAGCATGCCCTCGCCTGACGAGTTTCGCCTGCAGCTGTCGCTGGCATCCTTGAGCCGCTCGGAGCGTGCAGCGCATCAAGTCAGCGTTCGCCAGCAATTGGAACGGCGCATGGCGAAGTCGGACAAAAACTTCAAGCCATCAGGATTCAAGGAGTCCGAGGTCATGGGCATGTCGAAGCTGATGGACCTGAGCCCCGACTCCCAAGTCAGCGCCCTGGATCCCTGGGCCGCGAGCCGCAGCTAACCGGGTCAACGCTGCGAGCGGCACACCCGCCTCAGGCTACTTTTTCTTCGCTGGCCGCTGCCAGTCGGGTAGGCTCACCTGCCTGGCGCGCGCCAGGCTCAGGGCGCCGCGCGGCGTGTCCTTGGTGATGGTCGAGCCGCCGCCCACCGTGCCCCCCGCCCCGATCGTCACCGGTGCCACCAGTACGCAATTGCTGCCGATGTGCACGTCGGCCTCGATCACGGTGCGGTGCTTGTTGGCGCCGTCGTAGTTGGCGGTGATGCTGCCGGCGCCATAGTTCACGCGTTCGCCCACGCTCGCGTCGCCCAGGTAGGCCAGGTGGTTGGCCTTGGCGCCCCGGGCCAGGGTTGCATTCTTCACTTCGACAAAGTTGCCGATATGCACCTGGGCGCCCAGGTTCGCACCCGGGCGCAAACGCGCAAACGGGCCGATCCGCGCGCCCTCGCCCACTTCGACCTGATCCTGTGCGCCACGCGAGCCGCCCTCGATATGGGTGAACGGGTGAATCACCGCACCGGCCGCAATCGCCGCATTCGCAATCACACAGTTGGCGCCGATCTTGACGCCCTCGCCCAGGCTGACGCGACCCTCGAACACGCAGTTCACGTCGATCTCCACGTCCTGCGCGCAATCAAGCGCGCCGCGCAGGTCGAAGCGCGCCGGGTCCGCCAGGCGCACACCCTGCTCCATCAGAGTGCGCGCCTGCTGCAGCTGGAATGCGCGCTCCAGTTCGGCCAGCTGCAGCGGGCTGTTGATGCCGGCCACCTGCAGCTCGTCGGCAATGGTGAGCGCCGCGACCGGCGTGCCGGCGGCTACCGCGTGCTTGACGACGTCGGTCAGATAAAACTCCTGTTGCACATTGTCATTTGTCAGCAGCGCCAGGTATTTCTTCAAGAGTGTGGTGGGCGCGGCCATCACACCGCTGTACCACTCGGTCAGGCGGCGCTGCTGCGGCGTGGCGTCCTTGGCCTCGACGATGGCGCGCACCGGTAAATCTCCAGGCGCCGCGGCACTGTCGGCGCTGCGCACAATGCGACCGTAGGCACCGGCGTCGACCCCGGTATCCACGGTCAGCAGCGCAAGCTGGCGGTCCGCGCACAGGGCGACCAGCTGGCGCAGCGTCTCGGGCCGTACCAGGGGCACATCCCCGTTCAGGACCAGCGTGATGCCGTCGTCGGGCAGCACGGGCACGGCCTGCTGCATCGCATGGCCGGTTCCCAGCTGCGGCTCCTGGCGTACGAAAATTACATCAAAAGTAGCCCTAGCCCTTTCCTCGTCTCGACAGTACGCTTCAACTTCAGTAGCGCCACGTCCTGTGATCACGACCACATGGCGCGGACTCAAGCCGGCGGCTGTGCCCATCACGTGGTGCAGCAACGCGCGCCCCGCCAGTCGGTGTAATACTTTGGGCAGGCGGCTCTTCATTCGCGTGCCCTTGCCCGCGGCCATGATGACCACATCGATTGCTGTCATGACTCCTCCTGTGCGCTTTTTGCCGGCCTGGACCGGAACGGTAGCCCGGATTATCAGCCTGCTGATGCTCACGCTTGCGCTGGCGGCCTGCAGCACGATCAAGATTGCCTACAACCATGCGGCAACTGCCGCGTACTGGTGGCTTGACGGCTACGTGGACTTCGACCAAACGCAAAGCCAGCAACTGCGTGCGGACCTGGCCCGGTTGCAGCAGTGGCATCGCGCCACCGAATTGCCCCGGTATATTGATTTACTACAAAACGTAGAGCAACTGACCATGGCCGATATTGGGGCGGAGCAGGTTTGCGCCATCGCCCAGGAAATGCTGGGACGCCTCGACACCATCGCGGCACAGATCGAACCGGCCACGGCGGCACTGGCCATGACGCTGACGCCGGCGCAGCTGCAGGGCCTGGATCGCAAGTACGCCAGGACCAACGCGCGCTACCGCAAGGAGTGGCTGTCCAGGACCCCCGCGGAACAATTGGACAAGCGCTACAAGCAGTGGCTGGCACGCATTGAAATGATCTACGGCCGACTCGACGACGCTCAAAAAGACAGCCTTCGCCGGCAGGTGGCGCTGTCGAGTTTCGACCCGCGCACGAGTTACGAAGAGCGGCTGCGCCGCCAGCACGATGCGCTGCAGACGCTGCAACAGATCACGCAGACCCGGGTGTCGGAAGGCGACGCGCGCAAGCTGATACATGGCTACTTCGAACGCACCCTCGGCTCGCCCAACCCCGAGTACCGCGCCTACCAGCACACCTTGCTGCTGGAAGGCTGCCGCACCGTCGCCCTGATGCACAACACGACCACGACCGCCCAGCGCGACATCGCAGCACAGAGGCTGCTCGGGTACGAGCGGGATCTGACGCAGCTGGCATCGCAGCCGCAATGACGCGACCTCGTTGCTAATGCACTTTCTTCGCCGTGGAGTGACGCGTGATGAAGTCGCGAATCAAACCGGCCACCGTGTCCAAATATTCGTCCAGGATGAAGTGCCCGCCGTCGAGCAGGTGCAACTCGGCGCCGGGAACGTCGGCCAGGTAGGCCCGGGCGCCAGCCTCGGGGAAATACGCGTCGTTGCGTCCCCACGGGAGCAACAGCGGCGGCTGGCGCTCACGCAACCAGCGCTGCCACGCCGGGTACAGCGCGACGTTGGACTGGTAGTCGTACAAGAGGTCAAGCATGATCTGGTCCCGGCCCGGTTGATCGAGCCAGTGCTGGTCCAACGTCCAGTGGTCGGGGTTGATGCGCTGCGGGTCGGCGGCACCCTCGGTGTGCTGGGCGCGTGTGGCTGCCAGCGAGAGCGCGCCACGAACGGTGGCTTCCATACCCGTGCGGTCGGACCAGTACTTCACCGCCGGTTGCATGTTGGGGCCCAGCCCGGCGCCGTAGGCGTTGCCGTTTTGCGCGATCACACCCCGGATCCAGTCCGGATGGCGGGTAGCGATGCGGTAGCCGACCGGTGCGCCGAAGTCGAACACGTACATGAAAAAGCGGTTCGCACCCAGGCTGCTCAGCCAGTGCCCGGTAATGTCGGCCAGATGGTCGAACGTGTAGGCGAAGCCGCCGCCGGCATTGCTGGACGCAGGTGCGCTGCTGTAGCCAAAGCCAGGGTAGTCCGGTGCCAGCAGGTGAAACTGGTCGCACAGCCGGTCGATGAGGGCGCTGTATTGATGCGAGGCGGCCGGAAAGCCATGCAGCAGGAGCAGCGTGGGTGCATCGGCCGGACCTGCCTCACGGTAGAAAATCTCCAGGCCGTCGACCGTCGCGCTCCGGTGCCGCACGGCCAGCGTGCTGTCTCTCGCCGGTGCGACGATGGGGTTGCTGGAAGGCGCTGATACGGCCATGGCGATTTACCTCCTTCGGTGGTTGCAGCGTGACGCGGTTCGGCGCGCCCTGTTGTTTCTAATGTATCGATGAATTAGTATTCCGGCAACCTGGGATCACCTGGAGGCCCTTTACATGACCGTGTTGTTTCACTTTCCACTGCTCGGCGAACCGCTGTCGCTCGATCTGGTGAATACCTGCGTGCGCCGGGACGGGGTCGATCTCGACCTGTTGGACACACCGCAAGGATTGGCGACATGGCTGCGCGCCGAGTCGGCACGCCTGGCATGGTCGGGCGCGGTCAGTGCGGCCGATCTTGCCGCAGTACGGGCCTTGCGTGCTGCTGTGGCCGCGTTGATGACGGCCCGGCGCGACGGCGGACAGCCGCCCCCGGCCGCGTTGCGACAGCTGAATGCTGCGCTGTCGGCTTCCACCGCGGCGACCGGCCTGACCTGGACCGCAGAAGGCCCACAACTGGGGGCGCCGACCATGACTGCGGCCACGAGGCGTGTTTCGCTGCTGCACACGTTGGCGGTCGATGCGGTGGCGGTCCTGACCGGCCCATCGGGACCCTTGCTGCGCGAGTGCGCACACCCTGATTGCGTGCTGCAGTTCATCGCCACCAATCCGCGCCGGCTTTGGTGCTCGGCCGCCAGCTGCGGCAACCGCGCTCGCGTCGCGCGGCATTACCTGCGGCAACGGATCGACCAGTGATGCCGGCCGTCCGCATGCAGGCCAGTCATCTGCCTGATCGGCAACCGGTTCCCGTCAACTTCAGGCCTGAAGCGCGGTCCACATTTCCTTGTCGCGTGCCGCGGTCCAGATGCGCGGGTTCTTGATACCGCTGGCCTCGTCGAAGGCCCGGCTCACATCGAACGGCAGGCAGTGTTCGTAGATGGGTACCTGGCCAAAGACCGGGTCCATGCTTTTGCGCGTGTGCGCCATGGCAGCCTTCAGGTCCATTTTGGCGGCGGCCGCTTCCTTGCCGCAGTGGTACAAGGTTTCGACCCAGCGCTTGGTGTAGTCGAGCGCCTTGTTCACATTGGCATTGCCTTTCATGGCTTCGCCGCGCCCCGGCACAATGGCCTCGGCCTTCAGGGCGCGCAGGGCGGCCAGCGTGGCGGGCCATTCTTCGAGCTGGGCGTCACCGGTGTAGACGCCTGCCTGGTACTCGACCAGATCACCCGAGAACAATATTTTTTCCTGCTCGACCCAGGCAATGGTGTCGCCGCGCGTGTGGCCATAACCGGGCTGCCAGATCTGCACCTTGACGCCGCCCAGATCGACAGTGAGCTTGCCGGGCACTTCGCCCTTTGTCGCATCGCCCCCGCCAATCACCAGCGTCGGCCAGGTCAGGCCAGGCACGCCCTCGGCGCCGCGAAACAGGCGCGGAAAGCGCTCCATCTCGCTATGCATGTCTTCCTTGCCGCGCTCGATGATGAGCTCCAGCGTGCCCTGACTCGCTATGACTTCAGTAGCACCTTCGGCCACATAGGCGCTGGCACCCAGCACGCGCACGGCATGGTAGTGGGTCAACAGCACGTACTTGATGGGTTTGTCGCTGACGCTGCGGATCCTGGCGATCAGGTCCTGCGCCATCGCGGGCGTGGCCGTGGTGTCGCTGACCATGATGAACTTGTCGCCGATGATCACGCCGGAATTGGGGTCACCCTCGGCGGTGTAGGCCCAGCAGTGCTTGCTGAGTTGCTCGAAGGTAATTTTCTTGTCGGTCAGGTCGGCCTGGCTGGCAAAGGCTTTGGTGGGGGCGCTGGACATGAAAAGTCTCCTGGTAGTAGGCAAAGGCGGCACAGGTCGTGCGCGAGGTCTTGAGTGACGTGCAATTTTACTTAACCGTAATTAATTACGCATTGTTAAACTCGTTTTCCAACCACTGCACCGCCTTCAATGACAGCTCCTCCAGCGACGCAGCTCCATCGAGCACCAGCACACCCGGCTCTCTGGCTGGGTCTTGCAGCGCCTCGAACTGGCTCGCCACCAGGCTGGGCGGATAAAAATGGCCGTCGCGCGCAGTCACGCGGCGCAGCGATTCGGCCTGCGTGATGGCCAGGTACACAAAGCGCAGGTCCGGCGCGGCGCGGCGCAAGGTGCCGCGGTAGATTCGTTTCAGTGCCGAGCAGGTCAACACTGCGCCCTGCGGATACTGCGCCAGCCTGGCGCCCAGCGCCTGCAGCCAGCCGGCACGGTCCAGGTCGGTGAGCGGCACGCCCTGCTCCATTTTGTGGATGTTGCGCAGCGTATGGAAGTCGTCGCCCTCGATCAGCGGCACGCCCAGCTGCGCGGCCACGCGCCGGCCGACCGCCGACTTGCCGCAGCCCGCGACGCCCATCACGACCGCCTGCATGGTACCCATGGGTTCAGTGTCGCGGCTCAAGCCGCCCCAGCCCGTGTTCCAGCAGGCCGATCACCTGCTCGGCAAACGCGGCATAGCTCATGGCGCCGCCAGGGCGCAACCAGGTGAAGGTCCAGTTGATCATGCCAAACAGCATCATGCAAAGTGCCGTCTGGTTGGCCGCATTCACACGCTGCGGGTAGGCACGGCGCAGGAAACGCGTGAACGCGGAGACCACGTCACGCTGGCGGTTCAGGATCAGTTCGCGCTGCGACACCGCGGGCACCTGGCCCAGGGCAGCATCAACCTGCGCCGCCAGGAACTTGGTGTCGTGCAGCAGCGCCACATGGCGCGTGGCCGAGGTTTCATACTCTTGCAGGAAATTGCGGATCAGCTCGTGCAGCGCAGCGCGCTCGTCCAGGCTACGCCGCTGCGCCGTGGCCTCGACCTCGCCAATGATGGCCAGCAGGCGCTGGGTGTAACGGTCCAGCAGATCGAACAGGATGGCTTCCTTGCTGCTGTAGTAGTGGTACAGCCGCGCCTTCGAAGTGCCAATGGCCGAAGCAATATCGTTCATGCTGGCGACCGGGTAGGTGCGATCGGCAAAGCACTGCGCCGCAATATCCAGGATTTCGTCGCGTTTGAGTTCGTGGGTCGCAGAGCGGGGACGGGCCATATTGGCATTTTGCCAGCGCCACGCTATGGTGCAGGCCATGCCCAGTCCCTCCCGAGAATTCGCCGACTACTGTTGCGAGCTGCTGGCCAGCGCCGGCGCCTGCGTTGCGCGGCGCATGTTCGGCGGCTGGGGCATCAGCACCGGCGGGCTGACGCTGGCCATCCTGACCGACCTGGGCCAGGGCGAAAAGCTCTGGCTCAAGGCCGACAGTGACACCCGTGCGCGTTTCGAGGCCGCGGGCTGCGAGCGTTTCACTTACACGGCCCGCGGCGCGTCCAAAAGCATGAATTACTACAGTGCGCCGGTCGACGCGATGGAATCTGCGCAGTTCATGGCGCCCTGGGCCCGGCTTGCCTTGGAATCAGCACTGAAAGCGCAGTTAACCCCCGCCAGACGATCCCGGTCAGCTACTAAATCCAGAGCAAATCCGGCCAAGCCAGCCGTCAAGCGGACCACCGCGCCCGCCACGCCAGCCAGCGCCCGAGTCAAGCCGCCGAGCGCCAGACGCAAGTCGCCCAAAGGTTGAAGCACGGCCACGCTCCATCCGCGGGCGGCACGACGGGGCTGTTCTGCAGCGGCAAATTGCGGATCCCAACCGAACCACGCCGGAGCCGGGCCCGCCGCATCCCAGGGCTCGAGCACCAGCCGTTGTCCCGCAAGCAAGGCCAGCGACTCACCAGGGATCAGAAAATGGTCTCCCAGGTCGTTCCCCGGACCCCGATGCGGCCCGTCCAGCGTGGCCCACACCTGGCCTCGCGAAATGCGCAGCACACCCGCTTCATGCGGGCGCAAGGTCACGGCCTGGCCAGCCTCCAGCTTCCAGCAGCCGGGCAGTACAGCGCCGGCTATGGGTTGTTCCAGCAGCAGAGCATCTTGTGAGGTCATGGCGTTCTCCATATCAACTGATCGGGAATGAATGATCGTCGCCAATGCCTTGGCAGTCCAATGAAAACGCGCTACGCTATTGATACCTGATCCGCATCAATTGACTCCAGCCCATCCTGCCGCTCCATGCCGTCAGCACCGACCCGCCTGCGCTCGCGCCCGATCTCGGCCGGCCATTTGCGCGCGCTCGAAGCGGTCGCGAGGCACTTGAATTTCCGCGTTGCGGCGGAAGAACTCGCGTTGACGCAATCGGCCGTCAGCCGGCAAATCCAGGCGCTCGAAGAAGAGGTGGGCGTCGGCCTGTTCTTGCGCCATACGCGCGCGGTGGAGCTGACCGGCGCGGGCGCGCAGTTGCTGCAGGCGGTGCTGCCATCCCTGGAACGCATCGACGGCGCTGTGCGGCTGATCCGGCGTACGGCCGGTCGCAAGAGCGTGGCCATCACTACCTGGGCCTCGTTCGCCTCCATGTGGCTGATTCCACGGCTGGAAGCGTTCCAGAGCGAATACCCCGATATCGACATCCGCATCGACGCCAGCGACCACGCGGTGGACATGGAAACCACCGATGTCGACATCGCGCTGCGGTATGCCGTGCCCTCCAATGTACCGGCAGGTGCGGTCCGCATGTTTGGCGAGCAGCTCACGCCGGTGGCGAGCCCCTGGCTGCTCAAGAGCGGACACGCACTCGTGCGCGGCGAAGACCTGGCCCATTTCGCCCTGATCGAGGCCGGTGACGCAGAGCGCACCCAGCATCTCGGGCAACTGAGCTGGCGGCGCTGGTTCGACACCTACCATTTCAGCAAACTCGAGCCCAAGCGCTGGCTGTATTTCAACTACGCCAACCAGATCGCGCAGGCCGCGCTCACCGGTCAGGGTGTGGCGCTCGCGCGCATGCCGCTGGTGGCCGACAGCCTGGCGAGCGGCGACCTGGTGGAGGTCCTGCCCAACATGCGGCTCGAATCCCCCATGGCCTGCTGGATGCTGATCGGCCCGCGCAGCGCGCCACGGCCCGAAATCCGGGCGTTTTGCGATTGGATCCTGCTGCAGGCCGCGCACACGCGCCAAGCCATTGGCGAGGTGCCCGATCCGGACACGGTTGATCAGCCCGATTGATGCCAAGTTGCGTTCAATCGACAAGCGCCGTTCAGGCTGAGCTTGTCGAAGCCCGTGCCGGCGTGCAGCCTGCTCAGCCGGCCGCAGCGACCTCCTGCGGCCGACTTGCCTGGTTCAACTGCTCGATGGCGGCCGCATCCAGCGTCAATTGCGTGGCCGCCACCAACTCCGCCAGCTGCGACAGCGAGGTGGCGCTGACGATCGGCGCGGTCAGGCTGGGGCGCGCCAGTTGCCACGCCAGCGCGACGCGCGCCGGTGTGGCGTTGTAGCGCGCCGCCACGGCGTCCAGCGCCTGCAGAATGCGCAAGCCGCGCTCGGTCAGGTACTTGGCAACACCCTGTCCGCGCGCACTCTTGCCCAGATCGGCCGACGAGCGGTACTTGCCGCTCAGAAAGCCGCTGGCCAGCGCATAGAAGTTGATCACCCCCACACCTTGCGCCACGCACAGCGGCTCCAGCGCCTCTTCATACCCGGCACGGTCGTACAGGTTGTACAGCGGCTGCAGGCTCTCGTAGCGCGGCAGGCCCTGCTGCTGGCTGACCTGCAGCGCTTGGGCCAGCCGGGGCGCGCTGTAGTTGGACGCGCCGATCGCGCGCACCTTGCCTTCGCGGATCAGTTCGCCATAGGTGGCCAGCGCATCGGCCAGCGGCGTGTCGGCATCGTCGTCGTGGGACTGATACAGGTCGATGCAGTCGGTCTGCAGCCGGCGCAGCGAATCTTCCACCGCGCGCCGGATGTAGGCCGGTGCCAGCCCCTTGCGGCCGGGCCCCATGTCCATGCCGACCTTGGTGGCCAGCACCACCTGGCTGCGCTTGCCGCTTTGCTTGAGCCATTTGCCAAGGATGGTTTCCGATTCGCCGCCGGCATGACC
>SCRR01000081.1 GCA_004322085.1 Burkholderiaceae bacterium | reverse complement strand
ACGGTGCCGCCGAACGCCAGCGTCGGGAAGAACATCACCAGCGTGGTGTTGGAGTACAGCGGCGTGGCGAGTACCGTGACGGTGTCCGGGCCGTAGCTGAACTGGTCGCCGCGCTGCACATGGGCCCAGCGCATGCCGTGGCCCTGCACGATGCCCTTGGGCTCGCCCGTGGTGCCCGACGAATAGATGATGTTGAAGGGTGTCTCGGGCTGGATGTCGGCGTGCGCCGGCTTGGCACCCTCGGGTGCCAGCCAGTCGTGCAGCGCCGGGCCAAAGGCGGCGCCATCGAGCGCAATGCGCGGCAGCGCGCCGGCCGTGCCGGACGCTACGGCGGCCGCGTCCAGTGCCGCGGCCACGCCCGCATCCAGGAAGAACAGCCGGGCCTGCGCATCCGCCGCCATGCGCAGCAGGCTCTCGGGTGTCGAACTCGGTGCCAGTGGCGCCACTGCGATGCCGGCGCGCAGTGCGCCAAGAAACACCACGGCGTATTCGATCGAGGGGCTGGCGCAGATCGCAATGGCCTCGCCGACGCGCACGCCGGCGTGCTGCAGCGCCGCGGCGGTGCGGTCCATCAACGCGTCGAGCGCACCGTAGGCTAGCGTGCGCTCGCCTTCGACCAGCGCGCGCCGTGTGGGTGCCTGCGCCGCATGTTCGCGGATCAGGTCGGTGATGAGGCCAAAGTCCTGCTGTGAAATGTCGTGCATGGCGGGGTCAGTGAAGCTTGCCGTCATCATAGTGAGTCAGCCGCCATGCCGCGTACCGATAATCAAAGCATGACCACCTCACCCCCCGCTTTCGACACGCTCTCTCTCAGTCCCGCCGTGCTGGCCAACCTGAGCCAGCTCGGCTACCACGTCATGACGCCAATCCAGGCGGCCAGCCTGCCGCTGGCGCTGCTGGGGCAAGATCTGATCGCGCAGGCCCAGACCGGCAGCGGCAAGACCGCCGCGTTCGCGCTGCCTCTGCTCGCGAACCTGAATCCGCGCCGTTTTGCGGTGCAGGCGCTGGTGCTGTGTCCCACGCGCGAGCTCGCCGACCAGGTCACGCAGGAGATGCGCCGTCTCGCGCGCGCCGAGGACAACATCAAGATCGTCACCCTGTGCGGCGGCGTGCCGCTGCGCATGCAGAACGCGAGCCTGGAGCATGGCGCGCACATCGTGGTGGGCACGCCGGGGCGCATCATGGATCATTTGCAGCGCGGCACCTTGAGCCTGGAAGCGCTCAACACACTGGTGCTGGACGAGGCCGATCGCATGCTCGACATGGGTTTTTTCGACGACATCGCGACGGTGGCGCGCCAGTGCCCGGCGCAGCGGCAGACGCTGCTGTTCTCCGCGACCTATCCCGACGGCATTGAAAAAATCGCGCGGCAATTCATGCGCGAGCCGCACAGAATCGAGGTCGCTGCGCAGCACGCCGCAGACGTGATCGAGCAGCGCTTTTACGAGGTCACGCGCAGTAACCGACTGAGCACGGTGGCGCTGCTGTTGAACCACTTCCGTCCGGTCAGCACGCTGGCCTTCTGCAACACCAAACAGCGCTGCCGCGAACTGGTCACGTACTTGCAGGCGCAGGGCGTCGAAGCGCTGGCCCTGTACGGCGAGCTTGAGCAGCGCGAGCGCGACCAGGTGCTGGCGCAGTTTGCCAATCGCAGCTGCTCCGTGCTGGTCGCCACCGACGTGGCTTCGCGCGGGCTCGACATCGAACAGCTGGAGGCGGTGATCAACGTTGACATCACACCCGACGCCGAGGTCCACGTGCACCGCATCGGGCGCACCGGCCGCGCCGGCGAATCCGGCCTGGCGCTGAGCCTGGCGAGCCTGGAGGAGATGGGTTTTGTCGGCAGGATCGAGCAGTACCAGAAGCGCGAATCAAGCTGGCACCCGCTGGAAGAACTCACGCCCGCAAGCCGCGAGCCGCTGCTGCCGCCCATGGTGACGCTGCAGATTCTGGGCGGGCGCAAGGAAAAAATCCGCCCCGGCGACGTGCTGGGTGCGCTCACGGGCGAGGCCGGCTTCACGCGCGAGCAGGTGGGCAAGATCAACGTGACCGAGTTCTCGACCTTCGTCGCGGTGCGGCGCGGCATTGCACAGGAGGCCCTGCGCAAACTCAATGCCGGCAAAATCAAGGGCAAGAGCGTGAAGGTGCGGCTGATGCAGGTTAATTCGCCTTGATTTTTAATCAAACCGCCGTCTAGCCATTGCTGTATCTACGTAATGTGCTATTAGGAGGATAGCGCTCTTGTTCGAATTCCTGTCCTATGCAGCGGCCCGCCGTGCCCGTGGCGCGCGCGCCGGCTTGGGTTGGCCTGCCGCGAGCTGCAGCGCCACAGGCGTCTTGCGGGGCGCCGTCTTGCGGGCGGCCCCCGTCTTGCCAGAGGCCGTCTTGACCGCGGCAGCCTTCGGCGCGGGCGCGCGGCGTTGGGCTGGTGCCTTGGCCTTTTTGGTTGGCGCCGGGTGTGCGGCGATCACTGGCGAGTGCTCTGTCGCAGTGGCCGAAATTGCGGACGTGAGCCGGCGCAATTCTTCATAGGACTCTTGCATGTACCGGGCCAGCTGCGGCAGGTCGGGCATGGCCTTGCGGCAGGCGGTCAGGCCGAAGTCAAGCGAGCCACTGTAGCTCTGCACGGTCACGTTCAACGCCATGCTGTGCCCCGCGATCGACACGGGATAGTAGGTCAGCATCTTGGCGCCGGCCAGGTACAGCGCGAACTTGGGGCCCGGCACGTTCGAGATCGCCACGTTGACGACCGGCGGCAGGCGATCCGCCAGCCTGGAGCGGCTGTACAGCGAGGCCATTCCGCTGATCAGCCAGGGCGCGCCGAGCGAGGGGAAGTCCATAGCCATGGCCGATTTCATGCTTGCCGTCATGGCCTTGGCGGCCAGGCTCGACTGCCGGATTGCCTGCAGCCGCTCCAGCGGGTCGGCCACGGTGCTGGCCAGGCTCACGCGCATCATCGAGGCCTGCGTGTTCATCTCGGTGTTGCCCTTCTCGCGCAGGCTCACCGGAACGCCCGCCAGCAGCGGTGTGTCGGGCACGCAACCCAGGTCGGCCAGGTAATGGCGCAGCGCGCCCGAGCAGATCGCCATCACCACGTCGTTCAGCGTCACGCCGTGGCTCTTGGCGATGTGCTTGATGTCGGCGAGCGGCAGCGACAGGCTGGAGAAAATCCGCTGGTTCGTGACGCTCACATTGATCGGCGTGCGCGGCCCGAACCACTGGTTGCCCAAGGCGCCCTTGAGGCCCTTGGGCGCGTTCGCCGGGCCGGGCTTGGCGGCTTCGGCACCTTCCGGCGGATTGCCCGGCGCGGGGCGCAGGATCTGCGCCGCACTGCGTAAGAGCGACGGCAGGGCCCGCGCCAGCTTGGCGGTCTGGATCACCGAATTCTTCAGTCCCGCGCCGACCAGCTCGGCAATGCCGTAGGTGTCGTGGTCCATCGGACGCCGCGGTGGCGCCGGGCGCACCGTGCGCGGCACCGGGCCGAGGTCCATGATGGACTGCGCCAGCACGGCGCCGCCTTCGCCGTCCAGCGCGGCGTGGTGCACCTTGGAATAGAACGCCACGCGACGTGTGCCTTTGGGCGCATCGGGCGGGTTCTGCACGCCCTCGATCACGTAAAACTCCCACAGCGGGCGGCTGCGGTCGAGCTGGCTCGAATGCAGCCGGCCCACCAGATGGTCGAGCTGTGCGCGGTTGCCCGGCTTGGGCAGCACGGTGCTGCGGATGTGGTATTCGAGATCGAGGTCGTCGTAGGCCACCCAGACCGGATTGGCGAGATCGAACGGCATGTTCAGCAGCTTGCGCTGGAACACCGGGGCCAGGTGCATGCGGCTTTCGATGTGCCGGCGCACGTTCTCCAGAAAATCGCCCTGGTAGCTGGGCGGCAGCTCGAAGAGGTTGAGGCCGCCCACGTGCATGGGCATTTCGGGCGTTTCAAGGTACAGGAACGAAGCGTCGATGCCGCCGAGGTGGTCCATTGCAGTCTCCAGTGATTTGGGTGCCGGGCTGTGATCTTGAACCATTTGCGGCAAATCCGGTAGCGCCAAGGCGCCTGCACCTCAATTGCCTTGCGCCGGCCGCTTCTCTTCACGGCGCGGCCGCTGCGCCTCGCCTGCGGGTTGGGGTCTCGCCCGGTTGTCGGGCGTCTGGGCTCCACGCTGTTCCTGCGCCGGCCTTGGGCGCTGGCCTTGAGCTTCCCCTTGAGGCTGGCGTTGCTGTTGCTCCTGCCGTGCGCGTTGCGACTCCTGGGCCTGACGCATTTGCTGTTGCGCGCGCTGTGACTCCTGGGCCCTCTGCGACTGCATCTGCGCGGCGCGGGCCGCCTGCTCGTTTTGGGCCTGTTCGCGCCGCGCCTGATCCTGCTGCATGCGCGCGGCTTGGTCGCGCTGGGCGTTCTGCGCACGCTGTGCCTGTTCGCGCTGCAACTGCTCGCGTTGTGCCTGCTCCTGCTGCTGCACTGGCGGCTGGGTCGGCGCAGCCTGGCGTGGCGCCACGATGCCCTCGTTGCGCGAAGGCGTCGGCCGCTCCGGTGGTTCACGCGGGATCTGTGGCACGTTGGCCAGCGGTGCCCGCACGGACGGGCGGGCAGGAGGTGCCTCTCGTTCCGGGCCCGGAGTGGCGAAGCCGCGCCGCGGGGTGTCCACGTTTGCCGGCGCCTCGGGACGCTGCTGCGGGCCCGGTAGCGCCTCACGCCCCGACGGGGTGCCGGGGCGGCCGCGGCTGAACCCGGGATCGGAGACGACGCGCCGCTCCACCGCCACCGCTGGCGGCGCGGGATGTGCCTGTGTCACACGCGAAGCCGCGAAGATCGCACGCGGGTCGCGCGTCGGCGCCGGCGGCGGCACCACGCGGGCGCGCGCCAGTTCGGTCGCGCTGACCGGCACCAGGTTGCCGCGCAGATGCTCGCCTTGCGTGAACGCCTTCGTGCTCACCGCGGTCACTGCCTGTGGCGCGTTCTGGAAGCGGTAGACATTGGTCGTGTGGTTCACGTTGACCACGTTGGTGATGTTCGTCACGTTGCGGTTCACGATCACCGTGCGGTTCACATTGGTCACGTAGGTCGGGCTCGCGCGGAATGCGGGATGCCAGATCTCACCGGGCCCGAGCGGGAACCAGCCGACCGCCGGCTGTGCGAGGCCACCCACCGTCACGCTGAAACTCACGCTGCCGACGGCACCGCCGACGAAGCCGACCAGCGCCGGCGCGTAGACCGGCCGCACTGTGATCGGGCCCGGCACCCAGCACCAGCGCGGGCCGAGCATGGCCCAGCGGCCGTAGTGGAACGGTGCGAAGCCCCAGGGCTGATCGTCGATCCAGGTCCAGCCCCAAGGTGCGATATAGGCCCAGTGGCCATAGCGGTACGGCGCCCAGTTCACGACCGTCACGTTCGGTACCCAGACCTGGCCATAGCTGGGGTCGTTTTCCCAGGTTCCGTGGTCGTCGAGCTGCTGATAACCGGTCATGTCACGCGGCAAGTAGCGTGCCGCGGGTGCGCGATCCTCGGCTGCGTCGCGCGCGGCGGCCCAGCGGCCGAACGCGTCGTCGGGCGGCGCCATCTGCGCCGCCACCTGCGCCAGGCTGTTGCCCGAGAAGCTGATCTGCTCGCCAGCCGGCATGGACAGCGGCACACCGTCCACGCCGAACACCTGCGCGCTGCCGCCGCGCACCGTCACCGTGGTGATGCCCGCGGCCGGATCCACATCGACCCGGTAGTCGCCCGGCTGCGAAGCGGTCAGTGCGAGGTTCGGGGTGTCGATCTCGAAGCGCTGGCCAATGGGCAGGTCGCGCACGCGCGCGACCGCGCTGCCCTGGGTGACCGCGAGCTGCACGGTCTGGTCATTCAGCGTGGTGAACTGCAGGCTGGTCTGGCCGGCCATTTGCAGCGTGGTCCAGCCCACGTGCAGTTCGGAGCGCGCGCCAGCGTCGTTCCAGACCTTGTCACCCTGCGTGAGCGGGCGATTCAGCACCGCGGCCGCCCATTGGTCGTAGCCGGCCGGCTCGAAGCTGACCGGGCCGTCGAAGTAGTTCAGTTGTGCCACACGCCCGGGGGGATTCACCACATCGGCTGTCTGCGCGAAGGCGCCGGCGCTGGTGCACAGGGCGGCCAGCGCTACCAGCAGCGGCGCAAACGCGCGCCGCGCCATCCACCCATGGTCCGGGAAAAGTCGGGTTGAATCCATGTTGTTCCTCGAACGGCTTATAAGCAGGGCATCGCCATGATGCGCCCTGTTCTTTAGAACGCGCCAGCGCGCAGAAAGTCCAACCGCGCCACGCAGAAAGAAAGCAAAAGTTTTGTCGCCGATTGCAACCAGTTGTAAGGCGACCGGGTCGCCGTCAGCGCGCGTGCGTCACGCCACCGTCGACCACCAGCGTCGAGCCCACCACATAGTCGCCGGCGCGCGAGGCCAGGTAGATCGCGGCACCGGCCATGTCTTCGTCGGTCCCGATGCGCCCGGCCGGGATGTGCTTGACGACCTCATCGGCGTGGTCGCGCGCAACCTTGTTCATGTTGGAGGCAAACGCGCCGGGTGCGATGGCGCTGACCACGATACGCTCGGGCGCGAGCCGCAGTGCCATGCGGCGCGTGAGCTGAATCAGGCCGGCCTTGCTCGCGGCGTACGAGTAGGTTTCCTGCGGGTTCACCGAGATGCCGTCGATGGACGCGATGTTGATGACCTTGGCCAGATGATCGGTCGCCGCCTTGCGCAGCAGCGGCGTGAGCGCCTGCGTCAGGAAGAAGGGCGCCTTGAGGTTCAGGTCCACCACCTTGTCCCAGCCACTCTCGGGAAATTCGTCGTACGGCGCACCCCAGGCCGCGCCGGCGTTGTTCACGAGGATGTCCAGCACGCTCTCGTGCTTGCTGTAGGCGGCCACCAGCGCGTGCGCGCCCTCGACGGTGGACACATCGGCCGGCAGCGAAACGCAGGGACCCATGCTCGACAACTCGCTGGCCGTCTGGTCGCAGGCCTGCGCCTTGCGCGCCGAGATATAGACGCGCGCGCCCTGCGCCAGAAAGCCGGCCGCGATCATGCGGCCAATGCCGCGCGAGCCGCCCGTGATGAGCGCCACGCGGCCCTTGAGTGAGAAAAGATCGTTGGTGTTCATGCTGGGGCTCCTGAAAATGATGGGGTGAGGTTAGCGCCAACGCGCGGGACGGGCCGTCGCCTGGGTGCCAGCAAATCGCTTTGTTGCGTGGATTCATCATTGAATATGGCTTTGGCCTTTACTGTGCATACACTGTTAGCTATAAACATGGAAGCGCACGAAGTTGCTTAAACTGGGACTTGGACCGCGCTTTCAGTTCCTCCATGCAAAATTTCTGGCCTTCCAGCGGCTTTGACCAGCTTGGGCGCGATACGCGCGGCTGGCTCGTGCCCACTGACGACTACCTGCGCCTGTGGCTGGCGCGCCCCGAGCTCGCGCTGGTGCCCGAATCGTGCGCGGCCGAGCAGGCCCTGCACGCCGCGCTGGCGCTGCAACCCTCGCGCGCCGTGACGCCGGCCGAACTGGCGCGCCTGGCCGATCCGGATGCGCGCGCCAACTACACCCTGTTTGTACGCTTTCGCGACGCCCTGCAGTCGGCCGGCACGCTGGAGGCCTATTACCTGGGGCTGTTCCGCGGCGGCTCCGTCGACCTGCCACCGCTGTTCGTGGACCTGCTGGCGCAGGCCATCGTGCGCAATGTGCTGCGCGGCGCGAGCGACGCCTACATACTGCGTGCCGGTGAAATGCTGTTTCGCGCGCAGCGCATCTCGACCGAGGGCGGGCAGATCCTCGCGGGGGACCGTGACGCCATCGATCTGCTCAATGAGACCGGCGGGCTGGGCGAGATTGGCCGCCTGCTGACACAGGCCAACGCGCCGATGCGCGCGCTGGAGCTGCAGGTACTGGCCGACGACAACGCCGCGCGCTACTGGCAGGATGGCGACCGCCACAGCTTTTTGCTGGACCTGACGCACGAGGTCAGCAACGACCTCAGTCACGGCCTGACGCTCACCATGACCCGGGCCCGCTCGGGCCTGAGTGCGCTGGCCCGCGTGCTCGAGCAGTGGATTGCGCACTTTCTGGGCGTGGCCGTGCACATCCGGCCCGAGCCAAGAATCGACGACCCGGGCTGGCGCTGGCACATCGGGCTCGATGCGCAAGCCACCGCACTCCTCAATGACCTGTACGAGGGCCATGCCGTCGAGCCTGAGCGCCAGCAAAGGCTGGTCAGCCTGTTCCGGCTGGACTTTGCCGACCCCCAGGAGATGCGTGCAGATGTCGCAGGCAAACCCGTGTACCTGGGCCTGGCGATGAACGCCGAGCGCGTCGTCAAGCTCAAACCGCAGAACCTGCTGATCAACCTGCCGCTGGCCGCTGCAATGTAGGAACCGTGGGGGCAGGGCGCCCGCCGCGCGAGCGTGGCTATTCGGTGAACAGATGCAGCAGCCCGCGGGCCGTGAACAGGTCGCCGGGATTGCGGGTTTCATCGAGCACGCCCGCCAGTCGTTGCATCAGCCGAGTGCTGCGCTTTGCACGCCAGATCACGACGTCGGCCAGCCAAGGGTGCCGATTCGCCCGGTTGGCGCGCGCGTACAGCTCAAAACGCGGCCGCAAGGACAGCAGGCGGCCTTCATAGTCGGCGCACACCATGGCGTCATCCTGGCCGGTGCCGGCCAGCAGCGCCTGCGCCGCGAGCATGCCGGTCTCCAGCGCCTTGCCGATGCCCTCGCCGGTGAACGAATAGGTGCTGCCGGCCGCCTCGCCCGTGACCAGCAGCCCGGGCCGGGACGGCCGCGCGCCCTCCAGCGTGCAGCGCAGCGGTGCGCCCTTCAGGGGGCCGAGCAGCGTGCCACCAGCGAGTAGCTCGCGCGCCGGCGCATGCAGCCGCGTGAAGTCGTCGAACACCTGGCGCAGGTTGGTCTCGGGTGCGCCGCCGCGGTCCACGGTGCCCACGCCGATGTTGAAAACGCCGCCCGGGCACGGGAAGATCCAGCCATAGCCGGGCGCAAGGGCACGCTGCCAGACGACTTCGAGCACGTCGATGTGGGTGGCCATGGCCGGATGCTTCACATAGGCGCGCAGCGCCACGCCACTGGGCGCCTGGCGCAGTGCCATGCCCGCCGCGAGCAGCGCCTGCGCCGCAGCGCCGGTCGCCAGCACGACCCAGCGCGCACGTATTTCGCGTGTGACCGTGCCATGCTGCAGCCGCGCGCCCGTCACGGTGCCGTTTTCTTCCAGCGGTGCGAGGAAGCGAAGTGGCGCGAACATGCGTGCGCCCGCCTCGATCGCGGCACGGCACACGATCTCGTCCAGCTGCCGGCGCGGCAGCACCGCCAGCGTGGCCGGCACATCCAGCCGCGCGCCGCGCGGGCTGACGCAGCGCACGAAATGGGCCGGCTGCGCCTGCGCCATCACGGCCTCCCACACGCCGAGGCTGCGCAGGGCGCGGTGTGCATCGGGAATCAGGCCGTCGCCGCAGACCTTGTCGCGCGGAAAGGCGTGCTGGTCGATCAGCACTACGCCCCACCCGCCGCGCGCGAGCAGCTGGGCTGCCGCGCTGCCGGCCGGGCCGGCGCCGACAACGAGCACATCGCAAGAGGGCGGGAGCTGGTCGATGTCGAGATTCATGACGGAACAACGGTTCGATGGAGCTGCGCGACCCGAGTCTGTGTTTCAACGACCCGGGCGCGCCGGCAACTACAGGGATAATTGCAATTTTCCCAAAAACCACCGGAGTTATCGCATGCCCAAGAAAATCAGGACCGAAAGCGACATCTGCGCGCCCAAACCCACTCCCGCACCGGGTTTCACCACGACCGCCGGTCGCGGACAAAAGCGCAGTCTGGAGCGCGGCACCGCCACCAACAACAAGAAGAACCCCGGCAAGCGCCCCAAGCAGGGCGGCTGACCATGAATGAACCGAGACTGACCTGAAAAAGCTGAAAGTTGGGGGTCTCAATTTCCCAACGCCACACTTGATTCAAACGGGGGATGAAGGGGCGGCGACTGTATTCCCTATCTCGGTGTGCGGAACTTGCGCCCGCTTTCGCAGCCAAACAGGGCACCGATGAAACAACGAGCAGTGCAACTGGTCGCCGCGATCGCGCTGGCGCTGGCCGCCACGGGCGTGATGGCGCAGGCGAACGACATGAACGTCACCCGCGCCACGCTGGACAACGGCCTGCGTGTGGTGATCGTGCACGACACACTGGCGCCGGTGGTGACCACCGAGATGAATTACCTCGCCGGTTCCGACGAGGTGCCGGCGGGCTTCCCGGGCACGGCGCATGCGGTGGAGCACATGATGTTCCGTGGCAGCCCGGGCCTGTCCAAGGATCAGCTGGTGGTGATCGCGGCGAACATGGGCGGCGCGTTCGACGCCGATACCACGCAGGGCGTGACGCAGTATTACTTCGAGGTGCCGGCGCAGGATCTGGACGTGGCGCTGCATGTGCAGAGCCTGCGCATGCGCGGCGTGAACATGGACGAGGCGGCGTGGGCGAAGGAACGCGGCGCGATCGAGCAGGAGGTATCGCGCGACCTGTCCAGTCCGGCTTTCGAGTTCCAGACCCAGTTGATGGCACAGATGTTCGGCGGCACGCCGTATGCGCATACGCCGCTGGGCACGCGCGCGTCGTTCGACAAAACCACCGCGAAGATGCTCAAGCAATTCCACGACACCTGGTACGCGCCCAACAACGCGATCCTGGTGATTGCCGGCGATGTCGATGCGGCGACGACGCTGGCGCGCGTGAAAGCCGAGTTTGATGATGTTGCGCGCAAATCGCTGCCGGCACGGCCCGCGTTTGCATTCAAGCCGGTGCGGGCCAGGGCCATCAGCCTGCCCACTGACAGCCCCTACGGCACGGTGACGATCGCCTACCGTGCGCCGGGTCTGCGCTCGAAGGATTACGCCACCGGCCTGGTCCTGAGCCACGCGCTGGGCTCGCAGCGCGCGGCGTTGGCGGGCATGGGCTTCGACGGCACCGCGCTGTTCGGCGGCTTCGCCAGTCAGGCGTTGCCGCATGCCGGGGTCGACTACGCGACGGGCGTGTTTCCTCGGGGCGGTGATCCGCAACCGGTGCTGGCGAAGATGCGGTCGATTCTCGCCGAGGCCGCCCGCAAGGGCGTCGATCCGGCCCTGGTCGAGGCGGCCAAGCGCAAGGCGATCGCCTCACTGGAGTTCGAGAAGAACTCGGTGCAGGGGCTGGCCAATGCCTGGTCGGGTGCGCTGGCTTTCCAGGGGTTGGAATCGCCCGATGCGATCAAGCAGGCGATAGCGGCGGTGACTCCGGCGGCAGTGAATGCGCTGGCCAGGGCGATCCTCGATCCGGCACACGCGGTGACCGCGGTCCTCACACCCGAAAGCTCCGGCAAGGCGATCGCGAGCAAGGGTTTCGGCGGCGCGGAGAGCTTTGCCTCCAGCCCGGACCAGCCGGTGCAGTTGCCGGCATGGGCGGCCCAGGCTTTCGCCAGGCTCGAGTTGCCGAAATCCACGCTCAAGCCAGTGTCGTATGACTTGCCCAATGGCATCCGGTTGATCGTGCAACCCGAATCGATCAGCGACACGGTGGAGTTGTTCGGCCAGGTCAAGACCAACCAGGACCTGCAGGCACCCCAAGGCGAGGAAGGCGTGACCGATGTGCTGGGCGGGCTGTTCCCGTTCGGCACGACGAGCATGAGCCGGCTGCAGTTGCAGCAGGCTCTGGATGCGATCAGCGCCAGCGAAAGCATCGGCTCCAGCTTTTCGCTGGCGGTGCCGTCCGCGCACTTTGCCGAGGCTCTCAGGCTGCTGGCCGACAACGAACTGCATCCGGCACTGCCGGCGCAGGCTTTCACGGTGGTGCAGCACCAGGTCGCGGGCGAGGTCGCCGGTGAACTGCAGTCGCCCGCCTTCCTCGCGGAAATGGGCCTTGGCAAGGCGCTCCTGCCCGTGGGAGACCCGTCGCTGCGCCACCCCACGCCGCGGAACGTGATGGCGCTGACGCTGGACAAGGTCAAGGCGTACTTTGCGCAGACGTATCGCCCCGATATGACGACGATGGTCGTGGTGGGCAACATCGAACCCGCACAGGCAAAACGACTGGTGGAACAGGCCTTCGGCCAGTGGAGGGCCACGGGTCCGAAGCCCATCGTCGACTACCCGGCCGTGCCGGCGAACAAACCCGGCCAGTTCAACGTGCCCGATGCCAGCGCCCGTCAGGACAGCGTGCAGATGGCGCAGACGATCGATGTCACGCGCGACGATCCGGCGCGCTTTGCGCTGTACCTTGGCAACGAGGTGCTGGGTGGCGGCTCTTTTGCCGCGCGCCTGTACCGCGATCTGCGCGACAGCCGCGGGCTGGTCTACAGTGTCGGCAGCGATTTCGACCTGGGCAAGCATCGCAGCACCTACAACGTGTCATTCGGTGCCGACCCGGACAAGGTGGCGGCGGCCAGCAAGATCGTGGTGCGGGATCTGCGACTGATGCAGCAGCAACCGGTGACCGGGGCCGAGTTGAATCAGGCCAAGGGCATGCTGCTACGAAGCATCCAGCTGGGCGAATCGAGCTTCGGCGCGATCGGCGACCAGCTGCTCGGTCTGGCGCTGGAAGGCAAGCCGCTGGACGCCATGACCATCGCGGGCCGGCATTATCTGGAATTGACCGCGTCGCAAGTGCAGCAGGCGTTCGCGAAGTACGTGCGTGCGGATGCGCTGGTCACCGTGGTCAGGGGACCGGCGCCGAAGGGATGAGATCGGGCGGCGCATTGCATGCGCTGCTTACATATTGCGCCGGTACTGCCCGCCGACCTCGAACAGCGCGTTCGTGATCTGGCCGAGGGAGCATGTGCGCACGGCCTGCATCAGCACCTCGAACACGTTTTTGTCATCGATCACCGCGTGTTGCAGCTTCTTGAGTATGGCGGGTGATTCATTGGCGTGGCGCTCATGGAAGTCGTGCAGCCGCGTCAGCTGACCCTGCTTTTCTTCATTCGTGCTGCGTGCCAGCTCCAGCTTGTCCTGCACCGCATCGCCATGCGGGTTGCGGAAGGTGTTGACACCCACGATCGGCAACTCGCCCGTGTGCTTGAGCATCTCGTAGTGCATCGACTCGTCCTGGATGCGCCCGCGCTGGTAGCCGGTCTCCATGGCACCTAACACGCCGCCGCGCTCGGAAATGCGCTCGAATTCCGCCAGCACCGCCTCCTCGACCAGTTCGGTCAGCTCCTCGATGATGAAGCTGCCCTGGTTCGGGTTCTCGTTCTTGGCCAGGCCCCATTCGCGGTTGATGATGAGCTGGATCGCCATCGCGCGGCGCACCGAGTCCTCGGTCGGCGTCGTGATGGCTTCGTCGAAGGCGTTGGTGTGCAGTGAGTTGCAGTTGTCGTAGATCGCGATCAGCGCCTGCAGCGTGGTGCGGATGTCGTTGAACTGGATCTCCTGCGCGTGCAGGCTGCGCCCGCTGGTCTGGATGTGGTACTTGAGCTTCTGGCTGCGCTCGTTGGCGCCGTACTTCTCCTTCATCGCCACGGCCCAGATGCGGCGCGCGACGCGACCCATCACTGTGTACTCGGGGTCCATGCCGTTGCTGAAGAAGAACGAGAGGTTCGGCGCGAAGTCGTCGATGTGCATGCCGCGCGCCAGGTACGCCTCCACAAACGTGAAGCCGTTCGATAGCGTGAACGCGAGCTGGCTGATCGGGTTCGCACCGGCCTCGGCAATGTGGTAGCCACTGATCGATACGCTGTAGAAGTTGCGCACGTTGTGGTGCACGAAGTACTCGGCGATGTCGCCCATCACCTTGAGGCTGAACTCGGTCGAGAAGATGCAGGTGTTCTGGCCCTGGTCTTCCTTGAGGATGTCGGCCTGCACCGTGCCGCGCACGTTTTCCTGTACCCATTCGCGGATCTTGGCGGTTTCGGTCTCGGTCGGCTCGCGCCCGTTGTCCTGTTTGAACTTGTCGATGTTCTGGTCGATCGCCGTGTTCATGAACATCGCCAGGATGGTCGGCGCCGGGCCGTTGATCGTCATGGAGACCGAGGTACTGGGGCTGCACAGATCGAACCCGCCATACAGCACCTTCATGTCGTCCAGCGTGGCGATGGAAACGCCCGAGTTGCCCACCTTGCCATAAATGTCGGGGCGCGGATCGGGGTCGTTGCCGTACAGCGTCACGCTATCAAACGCGGTCGAGAGCCGCTTGGCCGCCATGCCCGAGCTCAGCAGCTTGAAGCGGGTGTTGGTGCGAAACGCGTCGCCTTCGCCCGCGAACATGCGCGTCGGGTCTTCCCCCTCGCGCTTGAACGCGAAAGTGCCGGCCGTATAAGGATAGCTGCCGGGTACGTTGTCGAGCATCAGCCACTGCAGGATCTCGCCGTGGTCCTGGTATTGCGGCAGCGCGACCTTGCGGACAGTGATGCCGGACAGCGATTGGGTGGTCAGCGCCGTGCGGATTTCCTTGTCGCGGATCTTCACCACGTACTCGTCGCCGGCATAGGCCTTTTGCATCTCGGGCCATTGCGCCAGCAGCTTTTTCGCGGGCGGTTCCTGTATTTGCTCGCGCGCCACGGCCAGGTCGATCGCGGCCTCGGCAGCGCGCGCCTTGTCCGGCTTGGCCACGGTGAGCATGGTGGCGGCGGCGCGCAGTTGCTGAATCTCGCGCGCCAGCCGGGCCTGCTCACGCGCGCGCTTTTTGTAGGCGCGCACGGTATCGCTGATCTCGGCCAGGTAGCGCGTGCGTGCCGCCGGCACCACCGGGGTCTGGTTCGTGCTGTGGCGAACGTTCACGCGCGGCAGGCTGGACTTGCCGAGCTTGAGGCCAAGTTCGGACAGCCGCACCGCCAACGCCTGGTACAGCGCCGTCACGCCGTCGTCATGGAAGCGCGCGGCCATCGTGCCGAACACCGGCATCTGGTCGGGCGGTATGGTCCAGGCTTCCTTGTTGCGCTGGACCTGCTTTGAGACGTCGCGCAAAGCATCGAGTGCGCCCTTGCGATCGAACTTGTTGATGGCCACGAACTCGGCGAAGTCCAGCATGTCGATTTTTTCCAGCTGGCTGGCCGCGCCGAACTCGGGCGTCATCACGTACATCGGCACGTCCACGTGCTGCACGATGGCCGCGTCGCCCTGGCCGATGCCCGAGGTCTCCACCACGATCAGATCGAACCCGGCCACCTTGCACGCGGCGATCACGTCGGGCAGCGCGGCGCTGATCTCGGAGCCGAAATCGCGCGTGGCCAGGCTGCGCATGAACACGCGTTGTGCTGAACTCCCTCCCCCCGGTTGGGGTGGAGGCATCTTGGCTCTGGACGCATGGGCCGGCGAGCGGCCCCCATCCCCGCCTTCCCCCAGCGGGGGAAGGAGCGAGGAGGAAGCCCATGGGCCGATGGCGTTCATGCGGATGCGGTCGCCCAACAGCGCGCCGCCGCTTTTGCGCCGGCTCGGGTCGATGCTGATCATCGCCACGCGCAGGCTGTCGTTCTGGTCCAGCCGCAGGCGCCGGATCAGCTCGTCGGTGAGGGATGACTTGCCCGCACCGCCGGTTCCGGTGATGCCCAGCACGGGCACTTTCCTGGTGGCGGCCTCGGTCCGCAGCGCTTCGACGAGCTGTGCCAGCCTGGCGTCGGTGCGCTCACCACTGGCCCGGGCGCCATCGTTCTCGAGTGCCGTGATCAGCTGGGCCAGCGCGCGCCAGGCCATCTCGCCGTGACCCTGAATGGCCTGGATGTCTTTGGGTGCAAAGCCGCTGAGATCCTTGTCGCAGCGCATCACCATCTCGCCGATCATGCCGGCCAGGCCCATTTTCTGGCCGTCCTCGGGGCTGAAGATGCGCGCCACACCGTAGGCCTGCAGTTCGCGGATTTCGGGCGGCACGATCACGCCGCCGCCGCCGCCAAACACCTGGATGTTCTCGCCGCCGCGCGCCTTCAACGAGTCCACCATGTATTTGAAGTACTCCAGGTGCCCGCCCTGGTAGGAACTGACGGCGATGCCCTGCACATCTTCCTGCAGCGCCGCGGTCACGATCTCGTCCACGCTGCGGTTGTGCCCCAGGTGGATGACCTCGGCGCCCATGCCCTGCAGGATGCGGCGCATGATGTTGATCGCCGCGTCGTGCCCGTCGAACAGGCTGGCGGCCGTGACGAAGCGCACCTTGTGCGTGGGGCGGTAGTTGGCAAGAGCCTTGTATTCAGCGGACAGGTCGGTCATGGTGTCTCCACGCAGGGCGGCGTTGATGGTGGATCAGCTTGGGGATGGCACGATACTAATTGACGTTTACGTAAACGTCAATTAGAAAGACCACCGGATTCTTTTTAGCACGCCCGAATCCGGCGCAACGACAAGCGCGAGCGCAGCGGGGCGACCCATGGGGGATTGCCACGCGTCGCGCGTCGACCTGCCACGAAAGTCCTAAACTATCCAGCGGTACGGCGTCCGGAGATAGACATGAAACCCCTGCAGCTTTTCGATCCCGCATCGAGCACTTTCACCTATGTGCTGTTCGACGAGGCCACGCGCGACGCACTGATCATCGACCCGGTCGACGAGCAGGTCGAGCGCGATCTGGCCGTGCTCAAGCAGTACGGCCTCAAGCTGCTGTGGACGGTGGAGACCCACGCGCACGCGGACCACATCACGAGTGCCGGGCTGCTGGCCGAGCACGCCGGCGCGAGAACGGCGGCGCCTGCAGGCTGCGGCATCGGCACGGCATCGGTGCAGCTCCAGCATGGCGAGGTGTTGCGTTTCGGGAGCGAATCGATCACCGCGCTGCACACGCCCGGCCACACGGCAGGCGGCATGAGCTATCTCTGGAAGACACGCGAAGGCGACCACGTCTTCACCGGCGACACGCTGCTCATCGACGGCTGCGGGCGCACCGATTTCCAGTCCGGCAGCGCGCCCGACCTGTACCGCAGCCTGACCGAGGTGCTGTTTGCCTTGCCCGATGGCACCACGGTCTGGCCCGCGCATGACTACAAAGGTCGCACCCATTCGACCATCGGCGCCGAGAAGACCGGTAACGCGCGCGTGGCGGGCAAGACACTGGCCGAGTTCGTCGCCACGATGGCGGCGTTGAATCTGCCCCGGCCCAAACGGCTGGACGAGGCCGTGCCGGCGAACCAGAGTTCGGGTCGGCGCCAGGATGCCGGTGCCCCGGTGCTTGCGCAGCCCGTGGCACCGGACGCGCCGCGGCCCGCGCAGGGCTACGCCGGCGATGTGTCGCCGGAGCTGGCGTGCCGCTGGTGGCAGGCCGGAGAGGCCGTACTGGTGGACGTGCGCACCGATGCCGAACGCGAGTGGGTCGGCTTCGTGCCCGGCGCCGTGCCGCTGGCCTGGAAGCACTGGCCCGGCATGGCGATGAACCCGGCGTTCGATGCCGGCCTGAAGGCAGCGGTGCCGCCGGGTCGCAAGGTCGTGCTGCTGTGCCGCAGCGGCGTGCGCTCCATCGCGGCAGCCCGACGCGCGACCGAACTGGGCCTGCAGGCCTACAACATTCTGGAAGGTTTCGAGGGCGACCCGGACGCACAGGCGCAACGGGGCCACAGGGGTGGCTGGCGCCTGCATGGTCTGCCGTGGCGCCAGGCTTGAGAGGGCAGTGAACGCCGTTGCGGCACCGGAATGCGCCGGCGCGATTCAGTTCTGCACGAAGCGCTTGGGCTGGCTGGCGAGCCAGCGGTGGTAGCAGGTGCTGGCGTGCGGGCTGTGCTCGATGCCGATGGGAAAGAGCGCGCCCAGCAGTGACTCTTCGCGTCCAATCGGCAGCGCCGGGTTGATCTCGGGCGCGCCGGTGCTGCCCAATGCGTGCGCCAGTTCCAGGCCAGCCAGTTTCTTGCCCTTTTGAATTTCGGCCACCGCCTGCGCGTTGACGCCGGCAGCGCCGGCCAGTTCGGCCAGCTCGCCCAAGCCACTCATGGGCTCGAGCTGGAGCCAGCCGACGCGGCCATTCGCATCGCGGCCCAGAATGCCGAACGGGCGCCCGATCGCCACGTATTCGACCCAGCGCTCGGTCGCGAACTCGGTCAGCTCCCGTGCGATGGACGGCACCCGCAGCAGCGCGTTCTGACTTTGTGTCAGCGTGGTACGCCAGATCTGCGAATGGCGTCCGCTGGCAGTGGCTTGCAGGCGTCCCAGAATTTCGATCAAACGGCGCGGGATGTCCGGCGTCTGTTTGGCGATGAATTGCTCGATCAGGCCGCGGTTGAACGCGTCCACCGCAATCTGCTCGTCCGCCTGTCCGGTCAGCAGCACACGCAGCCCGGGCCAGTCCACCAGTTCACCCAGGGCCTGCAGGCCATCCATGCCCGGCATGGAATAGTCGACCACGCAAACCTGGGTCAGGGCGTAGCGCTGGCTGTGCTCGCCCCAGTAGCGCAGGATTTGAGCGATCAGGGGCGCACCGCCGCCGCGCGCGTCTTCGATCATTTCCTGTTGGGTCCATGCGTCCGCCTCCCACAACGGTGGCTCCTGCTGCAGATGGTTGATGCAGGTTTGCGGCCGCCCGAACAGGCGCACATGCCAATCTTCCGGCATGACCAGCGCCAGCATGTTGAGATAGTCCGGATCGTCGTCCAGGAAGACGATGGATCCAGGTGATTTGTAGAGAGGAAAACTCATCAGGGCTAATGTGCGCAGGTATGTTGCAGTCGCCTGTTTCGCGATCTGCCTATTTGTAGCATGGCTTCCTCGGGTCGGCAAGCCTAACATGGACGCGGAGCCGGCCGCGGTGAGCAGGACGTCGCACAAATGGCATCTCGGTTGCCGGGCAAGCGCTGCGACACCTCCTGTGCAACCTGCTCGTAGGCGTTCGCCAGTTGCAGCACGGCAAAGTCGGCCTGCGGTCCACCGATGATCTGCAGCCCCATCGGCAGGCCTGCGGCATTGAAGCCGGCCGGTACGCTGATGCAGGGCAGGCCCGCAAAGGTGGCGTAGATCACCACTTCCATCCAGCGGTGATAAGTGTCCATGGCAACGTTGCCCGCGGCACTGGTGATGCTTTGTGGCCAGCGCCGGCTCGCCTCGAACGGCCAGACCTGGGCCGTCGGCAACGCCAGATAGTCGTAGCGCGTGAACAGCGAAAGCATCTGCTGGTAGAAGGCCGTGCGCTGCGCGCTGGCGCCCAGCAATTGCGTGCCGCTCAGGCCCTGTGCCTGGTCGTATTCCCACAGTGCCTCGGGCTTGATGTGTTCGCGGTTTTTGGCGTTCAGCAAAAACGGTGCAATGCGCGAAGCCACCAGCGCGCGCCGCCACACCAGCCAGGCCTGCCACACGGTATCCGGCGCCAGACCCAGCGCGGCACGCTCGACCACGCAGCCCAGCCCTTGCAGACGATCGAGCGCCTGCTCGCACACGGGCAGGATGCCGGTCTCCATGGGCAGATAGCCGTCCAGGTCGGCGAGCCAGCCGATGCGCAAGCCTGTGGGATCAAAATCAAGGGAAACCGTGAACTGGTGACCATCTTGCGCTATTGAAAGAGGGGCGGTCGCGTCGTAGCCTGCCTGCACCGACAACAGCAGGGCGACGTCGCGCACGGTGCGGCCCATCGGGCCTTCGGTGCCAAGTTGCGACACCCACACGTCCTGCGCGGGCGCCATCGGCACGCGCCCCTGCGAGGGCCGCAGGCCAAACACGTTGTTCCAGGCGGCGGGATTGCGCAGGCTGCCCATGAAGTCCGAGCCATCGGCCACCGGCAGCAGGCGCTGCGCCAGTGCCACCGCCGCACCACCGCTGCTGCCACCGGCGGATTTGGAGGGGTCGTAGGCATTGCGCGTCATACCAAAGACTTCGTTGAAGGTGTGCGAGCCCAGACCGAACTCGGGCGTGTTGGTCTTGCCGATCACGATGCAGCCGGCCGCCTTCATGCGCCTAGCCAACAGCCCGTCTTCCTTTGGCACGAACTGGCGCATCAGCGGCGAGCCCAGTGTGGTCGCGATGCCAGCCGTGTTGGCCAGATCCTTGATGGCCTGTGGCATGCCGTGCATCCAGCCCATGGACTCACCACGCGCGAGCTGGGCATCGCGTGCATCCGCCTGTCGCAGCAGGTCGTCGCCGTCCTGCAGGTTGACAATGGCGTTGAAGGCCGGGTTGACCGCTTCGATGCGCGTCAGATAGGCCTGCATCACCTCGCGGCACGAGATCTGGCGCGCGTGAATGGCGCGGGAGAGCGCGTTGGCGGTGAGCTCGGTGATGTGCATGGCGGGTCTCCCCGAGGGGTTCACAATGAAGCTGCACTGTAGCCGCAAACGGCAACACCGCACCGCGCCGCAGCGGCTCCGCTGGCTTGCGGGAAAACCTCCAGGCCAGGGCGTGCGAGTCTGGCGATAATGCGCAAAACATTGAGGACAGCATGACGTTTCTCGCCATCGATGTAGGCAACACGCGGCTCAAGTGGGCGCATTACGAGGCTGCGCGTCCCGGCGCGACAGTGCTGGCGCACGGCGCGGAGTTCCTTGAGAACATCGAGAAGCTGGCCGAAGGCGATTGGCGCCACCTGCCCGCGCCGCATGCCATGCTGGGTTGCATCGTGGCGGGCGACGCCATCAAGCGCAGCGTGCAGGAGCAGATGGAAATCTGGGACGTGAACGCACAGTGGGTGGTATCGAGCGCGGAGGAGGCGGGGCTGGTCAACGGTTATGACCATCCCGCGCGGCTTGGCGCGGACCGCTGGGTCGCCATGATCGGGGCGCGCAACCGCATGCTGGCGCAATGCAAGGCTCAGGCCCGCGCGCCGCAGCCGATGGTGGTGGCCATGATCGGCACGGCCGTGACGGTGGAGGCGATCGACGCCGGTGGCAAGTTCCTGGGCGGCCTGATCCTGCCTGGCCACGGCATCATGCTGCGTGCGCTCGAATCGGGTACCGCCGGCTTGCATGTGCCCACCGGAGAGGTGCGTGAATTTCCGACCAACACCAGCGACGCCCTGACCAGCGGCGGCACCTACGCGATCGCGGGTGCGGTCGAGCGCATGGTGCAGCATGTGCGGGACCACTGCGGCGCCGAACCGATGTGTGTGATGACCGGCGGCGCAGGCTGGAAGATGGCGCCGAGCATGCCGCGCGCGTTCGAGCTGGTGGACAACCTGATTTTTGACGGGCTGCTGGAGATTGCGGCGAGACGGTTTTCGCCTTCCTTGTCGATTCCGGCCTGACTGGGAATCCGGCGTGTTGGACTCCGGGCCGCTGCAAGCGGCCGTGGTCTTTGCCGAAGGGCGGGAGTCGGGAGGTGCGCCCGACGGCGCAGTGGCTTTCTTTTGCTTCGCCAAAAGAAAGTCACCAAAGAAAAGGCGAGCCGCAGTCACGGCCGCTGCGCGGTCCCTTGCGCTGCTCGGTGCCAGCGGGAAGCGCGCAAACTCGCCCTGCGGGCTCAGACAGCGCGCGCTTCTTGATCCGC
>SCRR01000080.1 GCA_004322085.1 Burkholderiaceae bacterium | reverse complement strand
GCGTAGGCTTGCGATAACTCTCAAAGGTTTGGTCTGCGGCCATGGCCAGGGTTTGTTGCTTCATCTGTTCTGAACGTTTCAGCCCCTCAGTGCGTGGACCTTAATCATCGAAGCCTTAAGCTCCTAGATTCCGAGGCCAAGGAGCACACGGTTATCAATCCGAATGTGCTAATCGAGATTGGTGCCGCCATGGCCCTTTACGGTCGGAGGTTCATCCTCTTAGTGCGCGAAGGTGTAAAGCTACCGTCTAATCTTCAAGGCTTGTATGAGGTGCGTTATCAAGGCGAAGCATTGGACGGTGCAGTGACGATCAGGCTTCTCAAGGCAATAAACGAAATGAAGTCCGTTCCACTTCCGGCTGGTGAGTGATACCACGGACGGGCGGTGGGGACGCACAATTGCGACCGTGCGCGTTGCGCACGCGCCTCGTGTGCGCCGGTTTCCTCCAACGTTGGGTGATTGCTTTTTACAGTTCGCTACTACCGCTTTGGAAAGCAGGTATTCCCACGAACAGACCGAGTAATCGCTCCCGTTGCATTGTGGCTTGCTTTTGATGCGCGTCATGACATGTTAAAAGCGGGCGCCCGATTTGATTCTTCAAACCTGAGGCAAATACTTCTCCAGCAACTCCTGCACCGCATCCGCCTGCAACACGTCTCGCCGGCGCTTGAGTGCGTCGCGGTCGGCTTGGTTGGCCAACCACCGTTTGAAGGCCACAAAGGTGGCAGGGTGCACGGTGTTCATGCGTGCCATGGTGCCGTTGGTGGCCACGATCACCGCCGAGAAACCCGGTGAGTCGAGCAGCACATTGGCGCGACGGGCCTGGGCCACCCAGAAGTCTTCGTCTTCGTCACTGAGTTTGATGGGGTGCGGGTCATCCCCGCTCTGTTCGCGGCGGATGATGTCCACCTCAAAGCCGTCCTTGTTGACGGCGGTGTATTTCTGGCTCTTGCGCATGCGAAAGCTGGAGTCCACTTTTTTGAGCACGCCCAGCATGGAGCTGTCCACCCGCGCCAGTTGGGTTGAAAAGATGAGGCGCTTGCGGGTGTCGATCAGGGCTGGCGATAGAATTTGAAAACACGACAGATTCTGGTGAACAGTTGCACTATCGTCAGATACGCTGGTTCTGTCGCGCCATTCCCCTCTTTCAACAACAGGTCAAGCCATGACCAAGGAGACAATTTGATGAAGATTTCCCGTCGCTCAGTCATGATTTCCGCCGCCGGTGTCGCAGGCGCTGCGGTTGTGGGGGCGCCCCTGCCCGCATTCGCCGCCAAGACGTTCCGCTACAAGTACGCCAACAACCTCTCGCGGACGCACCCCCTGAACATCCGGGCGCGGGCAATGGCCAAGGCCATCGAGGACGAAACGCATGGGGCGTTCAAGCTTGATATTTTTCCGGACAGTCAGCTCGGCTCCGACACCGAAACGCTCAATCAGCTGCGCTCGGGGGCCGTGCAGTTCTTTACGCTGTCAGGCCTCATCCTGCAGACGCTGGTGCCGGCCGCAGCCATCAGCGGCATCGGCTTTGCCTTTCCCGATTACCCCGCCGTTTGGAAAACCATGGACGGCAAGCTCGGTGCCTACATCCGCGGCCAGATTGAGAAAAGCGGCCTGGTCGTGATGGACAAGATCTGGGACAACGGCTTCCGCGAGGTCACCACCGGTACCAAGCCCATCGTCACCCCTGCCGATTTCCACGACCTGAAGATCCGCGTCCCGGTCAGCCCGCTCTGGACATCGATGTTCAAAGCGCTGGGCGCGGCCCCGACCAGCATCAACTTCAACGAGGTCTATTCCGCGCTGCAGACCAAGGTCGTCGATGCCCAGGAAAATCCGCTCGCCATCATCCAGACGGCCAAGCTTTATGAAGTCCAGAAATTCTGCTCGCTGACCAACCACATGTGGGACGGCTTCTGGTTCCTGGGCAACAAGGATGCTTGGGACAGCCTGCCGAAAGAGATCCAGACGGTGGTGGCCAAGCACACCAACGAAGCCGGCGTGCTGGAACGCGCCGATGTCGAGGGACTCAACAGCGAACTCCAGAAGAAGCTGACCTCCGAGGGCATGAAGTTCAACACGCCCGACCCCAAACCCATCCGCGAAGCCCTGCGCCAAGGCGGCTTCTACTCGGAATGGAAGAAAAAGTTTGGTGACGAGGCCTGGTCGATTCTTGAAGGATCCGTTGGAACGTTGACCTGAAAGGGGTGGGTGTGGCGCCGCGCGCACCCCGGCAATGGATATTTCGACTGGACGTCTTCTTCGGGCGTCTGGTCGAGGTGCCCGTTGCCATTCTGGTGATCGCTGAAGTCGCCATACTGTTCGCCGGCATCTTTGCCCGCTTTGTTCTTAATTCCCCGCTGATCTGGTCCGACGAGCTGGCGTCGCTGCTGTTCCTGTGGCTGGCCATGCTCGGGGCTGCCGTGGCGTTCCGGCGCGGCGAGCACATGCGCATGACGGCGTTCGTCAATATGTCATTGCCGGCGATGCGGGCCTTCTTCGATGTTTTCGCCGTGGTGGTGTCGCTGGCGTTCGTGCTGCTGGTGCTGCTGCCCAGTTTCCAGGCCACCATCGATCAGGCGGTCATTCATACGGCAGCCTTGGGCATCAGCCGCGCCTGGCGCACGGCAGCGTTGCCCACAGGCCTGTCGTTCATGGCGATCTTCGCCATCCTACGGCTGATCGAAGTGTCGAACTGGCGGCTGGTTCTCAAGGCCCTGGGCCTGGCCGTCGCCGTTGGGCTCGTGCTCTATGCTCTCACGCCGTTCTTCGAGGATCTGGGCAACTACAACCTACTCATCTTCTTCGTGGGATTGGTGGCGCTGGGCGTCTTCACCGGTGTGCCCATCGCCTTTTCGTTCGGCATTGCCACCTTCGCCTACTTGGCGCTCAGCACCACAGTGCCTGTTTCCGTCCTGGTCGGGCGCATGGACGAGGGGATGTCGCACCTGATCCTGTTGGCCGTCCCCCTGTTTGTCTTTCTGGGCCTGCTCATCGAGATGACCAGCATGGCGCACAAGATGGTGTCTTTCCTGGCCAGCCTGCTGGGCCACGTGCGGGGTGGCCTGTCCTACGTGCTGGTCGGCGCC
>SCRR01000079.1 GCA_004322085.1 Burkholderiaceae bacterium | reverse complement strand
GGCGATCCTGATGCGCTGTCCGCATTCAGACGATGGCTCGCGGCAGAGGCTTATCTGATGATCATCGTGCTGATGCTGGCTTCCGTGCTGGGCCATAGCATGCCGGGCGCGACGGGTTGATCCGGCACTCGCGGCGAGGGCTCGGGCCCGTCTGCGCGAACTCCCGGCCGTGCCCGGGCGTCAGCGCCGCCCCGCCGCAGCCTCAAGTCGGGCCACCTCCGGTACCGTGATTTTGCGACCCGATACCTGGACCAGCCCAGAATCGGCCAACTCGTGAAGGATGCGCGAGAAGTGCTCGGGCGTCAGGTTCAGCTGGGATGCGATCGCCCCCTTGGCAGCCGGCAACGTGATCACGCACGGGCCCGGTTTGCCCCCGTTGTGACGCAACAAGTAGGCTATGAAGCGTTCGGTGCCGCTGCCAATGGCCTGACGGTCAAGCTCACGTACCAGGCTCTGAATACGTTTGCTCAGGCCGGCGATCATGCGGCGGGCAAATTTCGGGTTGTGCTCGAGTTCGGCGAACACCACATCCTTGGACAGGTGCAACAGCAGGGCATCGCTGACGGCCTCGGCTCCCACAAGTGCCGGCCGCTCCAGAAACATGACCGGTTCTCCCAGGCTTTGCCCGGGCCCGACAATGCCCGACAGGCGTACGCCGCGTGCCGGGGTGCTCGCGATCAGATGGATTTCGCCATACACGACGACATACATACCCGTGACGGGGTCACCCTTGCGAAACAGTGCCTGGCCACGCTTGAGTGATCGGCGCGTGACGCCTTCCACCAGGCGCCTGAGCGTCACGACTTCGAGTTCCTTGAAGAGCGGCAAGCTCGCCAGAAGGACTTCGGGGGCGATCTCCCTGCGGGGCATCCGGCATCAACCCATGATCGCAATCAGCGCCGGGTCATTGTTGTGTTCGAGCAACATCGTGCGCACCCATCCCTGCCATGTCGCGGCGAACTCATTGCGCGTGGTGGCACTGGCACCAGGTTGGGAGGCAGCCTGCAATTGGTTGAACAATTCCGGCGGACGGGGCACCGCCGCGCCGTTGTGCGCCACTTCGACCGCCCGCCCGGTGTCCATGCGCGTAAAGCGAAGCTCACCTTGCATGGGAACACCAAAGCGCAGCAGGTCGCGCCGGCTGAACCGCCCGCCCAGGCCTTTGAAGCCGCCCGCGTTGGCGGCGCCGGTGATCAGACCGGCCACGCTGGCGATCACGCCCGCGACCCCTTCGTCAAGGTCCTGGCGCAGCTCCACCCGCAATTCGCCGCGGTGCGGCAGCTCGTCAGGGTAGAGATGAGCCAGGGCGCTCATCGTCATCAGATAGGCCCCGGCCACCGTGGGGCAGGAGTGCCCGGTCAGTTTGACCGCGTCGAGATAGCTGTACTCGATGATCCCGTCGGACGCGGCGCCCAGCGTCTCGGAAAGCAGATCCCGCACCACGATGCGTGGCACGGTGTCGAAGAATGCAGGTGTTTGCATGGGTTTCAATGTCCTGGTTTGAAATCATTCGGTGACACGCGCCCGATGTGACCGGAACATGGGACCGCGCGTCTTCACAAATTGATGGTAGTGGAGGCCACTGCCGTGGCCGGAGAACGCCTTATTCATCTCGATACGCTGCATCAGCAAGGTTCTGGTCTGCATTGCCCCGGCACGGGACATTTCATAGGGGAGTTTTGCCAGCAGGTTGTTGTATGACCTGGAAACATCCTCGCAGTGAGCCACCGCACACAGGCTGCCGGGGTGGAGTCGCAGCATGTAGTTGGCGTCGGCCAGGACGGCGATTTCGCCGCCCGCCAGATCAATGCATTTGCACGTGTGCATGACGTCCTCGGCAAACCCGGGCTTCCACTGCGGATAGATTTCGCGTCGGCCAATCGCGTGCATGGTGCCAAACTGGTGGCCGAATCGCTCAATGTCCATGGTGGCAAATTGCCCGATTTGGCGCACGACGGCGCCAGACGGATCGAGAACATATCGGGTGGGCGCCGTGGCGAACTTTGCCGTGTCAGACTTGAAATGGGCCACGGCCTGGGCAATGTAGGCAGGCTCCAGATAGTCATCATCATCCAGAACCCCGACCAGGGCGCCGGATGCGATCGCCAGCGCGCGATTGCGGGCATGCGCCGGACCGGTTTGAACGGCGCCGGACCGAGCCACCGTGACGCGGGAATCGGAATGCTCCAGAGCGCTGTAGTCCTCGCCATCGTCGGGAGAGACGATCAACTCCCAATCCCGCACAGTCTGGCGCTTGAGCGATTGCAGCGCAACCATCGCAAACTGGGGCCGCTTGCAGGCGGCCATCACGAAAGAGATTACGGGCTTGTTCATGACGTCTGAAGGTTCAGAGTGTAGATCGTTCATAGCCGGCAGACACCGCGCAGGGACATGTCCGACACGGGCGGAATGTTGAAGACATATCAACCCAGTCCAGTCGTCGCCCCGTTCGATGCGGCGGCGTAGTGAGCGATGCGCGCGGCAGGCCGCGCGCGAGCGCATCGAGTCTCAGAGCCGCAAGGACAAGGCGCGGCCCGCGTCTATCCCAGCAGCGCGCTCAGGAAAATTCGCGGAAGCTTCAGCCAGCTTGGGCGGTACTGGAAACTGACCAGCAAACGTCCCAGCACGGCGCCTTTACGGTTGGTGATGAACCACGGCGGCTTGGGCGTTTTGAACGGCGCTTCCACCACATTGCGCTGCGGCTTTTCGAACATCAGCGTGTTGTGGACAAAACCGATACCGCTTTGCACGTCCGCCAGCGTGTGCCCGGGGAATGCGCCCCAGGCCGCTTGGGGTGTCAGGAACCCGAGGCCGGTCCAGGTGTTGATGGCGATCGTGCCGTAGCGCAGGTCGACGAGCATTTCTTCAAACCGGGCCCGGCCGATTTGCGCGATGGTCTTGGGGTGAATCACGATGTTGGCACCCAGCGTGCCATAAAGGCGCTCGTTGGCGTAGGTTATGGCGATGCGCAAAAACGCCTCGGGATCGCTGGCCTCCAGCTCGGTCACGCTCATCGCGGGGGAGAACACTTCCACCGACTCCGAATAGTGATCGCTGGCCATATCCAGCGGCGCGATCATCACCGGTTCGGCGCCGGCGCGCGGCAAGGATTTGGCGAGTGGGTTGTGCGCGGCAAACCCGGCCAGGCGCTCCCTGGCACCGGGATAGTAGAGCCCGCGGCCTTCCGACGCCGCCATGGTTTGTTCCAGTTGGTTCATAAACGCCGACTTTTGTGGCCAGTCCTTCGCCACCACGAGCACCTGGCACGCGACGCAGTTGAATCCGGAGTTGTGCAGCTTCTGGCTGGCGACCTGCTGCGCCTGAAAGTCGATGTCCGCATCCGACCACGGCCCCGGCACGACGATAGTGGGGCAGACGGCGCCCAGTTCGGAGGTGATCGTACGGTTGTTCAGGGGTGTGCCGGCGGCCTTGTTGGCGCGGGCCTGCTCGCCGACGCCCCAAACAATCGCATCGTGCGAGGCGCCGGCCCCGGTGATGTGAATTTCCTGCACCAGCGGGTGCTGGCACAGGTATTGGCCCACGTCGGTGCCACCGCGCACGATCGCGAGCACGCCCAGATCGGTCAGGGGCTTGAGCGCCGGCGCAAGAAACTCGATCAAATAGTCGTTGACCGGGTTCATCTTGAGCATCACCACCTGGTTTTCGCAAAATAGCTTGTGGAATACATCGAGTGGCGCAATCGACGCGATATTGCCGGCGCCCAGCACGAGGGCCAGCTTGCCAGTCTTGTACAGTGAGCTGGCAGGGTCGTAGATACCCGCTGTGTTCCGGGCCAGATTCGCGCGGGTCACGCCGGGCTGCATCCAGACATCCACCGTGATGCCATTGAGCAGCAGGCGATCCCAGATCGAATTCGGCAGCACCCGGGCCGCCAATTGTCCGTTCGGCAATTCGCGCAGCGGGATTGAATCCAGGTGCTTTTTTCCTAGGACCTGAGACAGCGTCCACATCATCTGGTTGCAGTAGCCCAGTACGGTATACGGGCCGGACAGCCACTCTTCGCCCACCAGCGGCGAGCCCGGGGCGATGCCCTTTTGCCGTGCTGCGGTTTCGGCCCAGGCCTGCGCCACGGGCATCAGGCATTCCTTGATCGCTGCCAGCAGCTCGATGCGTTGCGCGACGGGGGTGTTGACCCACTTCCCGCGGTTGTCGGCCAGCTGCTGCAGTTGCGGGTCGAGGCCGGCGAAGGCGAGGTTCGTGTTTTCGGTTGCAGCATTCATGTCGACGGGTCCCATCATTGAAGAGGTTGGAGCCCCAACCCCCCGGGGTCGCGCCGCGCCGTTCGCGGGCGCACTGCATGGTAGTCCATGCGGGCCTGGGTCGCCATTGCGCGGTACAGTCACGGGGCAGGGCAGCCGTCGCGACCTGCGATTGTTTCATCTACCTACGAACCATCCCATGGCCATTCGCGAAATTCTCAAGATGGGCGACCCGCGCCTGCTGCGCATCGCGCCGCCCGTGACCGCATTCGACACCGACGCACTGCACCTGCTGGTGTCTGACATGTTCGACACCATGCGGGCCGCCAGCGGCGCCGGCCTGGCTGCACCGCAGATCGCCGTTGACTTGCAGTTGGTGATTTTCGGCACCGATGACATCAACCCACGCTACCCCGAGGCGCCGCTGGTGCCGCGCACGGTGTTGCTCAATCCCGTCATCACACCGCTCGGTCCTGAAGAGGAAGACGGCTGGGAAGGCTGTCTGTCCGTGCCCGGCCTGCGCGGCGTCGTGCCCCGCTTCTCGCGCATCCGCTACAGCGGGTTCGATCAATACGGCGATCCGATCGAGCGCACAGCGGAAGGCTTCCATGCGCGCGTGGTGCAGCACGAGTGCGACCACCTGATTGGCAAGCTGTATCCGATGCGCGTGCGCGACTTCACCCAGTTCGGCTTCACCGAAGTACTGTTTCCGGGGCTGGATGACGCGCAGGACGACTGAAATTTGAATGAAAAAGGCCTGTACCCATTGCCTCACATTGACAGTCAGCTATTAAAACAATAGTAAACGAGTCTGCGCGCCAACCTGCGCCCGGCGTGTCCTTTAGTCGCTCAGCGCCTGCAGCAACTCGGTCTCGATTGCGATCTGCGCGCGGTTGTGCTGCAGCTCTGGCCCGTCGATCAAAAAGGTGTCTTCCACGCGTTCGCCCAGCGTCGTGATCTTGGCCAGCTGCAGGTTGAGTTTGTGATGCGCCAGCACGCGAGCCACCGAGTAGAGCAGGCCGACCCGATCGCTGGCCGAGATGCTGAGTAGCCAGCGCTGCGCCTTCTCGTCGGGGGCCAGCTCGACGCGCGGCGTCACCGGAAAGCTGCGTACGCGGCGCGACACGCGGCCACGGCTTGGGGCGGGGAGCGGGCCGGGCCGGGCGATCGCCTGCGCGACGCCAGTCTGCACCATGCTGATGAGTTCGCGGTAGTGCTCCGGCAGAAACGAGGTGACCACCTGAAACGTATCGAGCGCAAAGCCGTTGCTCGCGGTATGCACCTTGGCATCCAGAATGCTGAAGCTGGCCTGGTCGAAATAGCCGCAGATACGCGCGAACAGGTCGCTCTGGTCGGGCGTGTACACCAGCACTTGCAGACCTTCGCCCACCGGCGACAGGCGTGCACGCACGATCGCCTTGCGAGGCGCAGGTTTGCCTGCATCGGCCGGTCGCACCACATGGCGCGACAGCTGGCGCGCGTGCCAGGCAATGTCGCTGGCGTCGTGACGCATGAAGTAACCCACATCGAGTGTGTCCCACAGTGCCTTGTAGGCCTCGAACGGCTCGGCGTGCAGGGCCAGCAGCACCAGCGCCTCGCGCTTGCGCGCTTCGACCTCGGCGCCCGGGTCGGGCGCGCGCCCGCCGAGCACGCGCAGCGCGAGCCGGTACAGATCCTCGAGCAGCTTGCCCTTCCAGGCGTTCCAGACCTTCGGTGAGGTGCCGCGAATGTCGGCTACCGTGAGCAGGTACAGCGCGGTCAGGTAGCGCTCGTTGCCGACGCGTTGGGCAAAGGCGGCAATTACATTGGGGTCGCCGAGGTCCTGTTTCTGCGCAATCCGGCTCATGCTGAGGTGCTCCCGCACCAGAAACTCGATCAGAGAGGCGTCCTCGCGTGCAATATCGTGCTGCCGGCAAAAGCGCCGCGCCTCGTGCGCGCCCAGCTCGGAATGGTCACCGCCGCGGCCCTTGGCAATGTCGTGAAACAGCGCGGCCGTGTACAGAATCCAGGGCTTGTCCCAACCGGCCGCGAGCTGCGAGCAGAACGGGTATTCATGCGCGTGCTCGGCGATGAAGAAGCGCCGCACGTTGCGCAGCACCATCAGGATATGCTGGTCCACCGTATAGACGTGGAACAGGTCATGTTGCATCTGCCCGACGATGCGCCGGAACACCCACAGGTAGCGCCCCAGCACCGAGGTCTGGTTCATCAACCGCATGGCGTGCGTGATGCCTTCGGGCTGCTGCAGGATGCGCCTGAAGGTCTCGCGATTGACCGGGTCGCGGCGGAATTGCCCGTCCATCACGCCGCGCACGTTGTACAGCGCGCGCAGGGTGCGGGCCGACAGGCCCTTCACGCCGGCCGTCGTCTCATAGAGCAGGAAGGTTTCGAGGATCGCGTGCGGCTGCTTCGCGTACAGATCGTCGTCAGCGACTTCGATCATGCCGGCCTTCTCGAAAAAGCGCGCGTTGATGGGGACCAGTTCGCGGGCGGACGGGCTCAAGCGCTCCTCGATGTTGAGCAGCAAGATCTGGTTCAGTTGGGTCACGGCCTTGGCCGCCCAGTAATAGCGGCGCATCAGGGACTCGCTGATGCGCACCGGCAGTTTGGCGCCATCCGGCGCCTGCGCCACATAACCAAAAGATTCGGCCACCGCGGTCTGCAGGTCGAACACCAGGCGGTCTTCACGCCGGTGCGCCAGCAGGTGCAGCCGCGCGCGGATCAGGCACAAGAGCGCCTCGTTGCGCTTGATCTGCCTGACTTCGAACGCGGTGGCCAGGCCGCTGCGGGCCAGCTCGTCCCAGTTGTTGCCCAAGCCTGCTGCCCTTGCCACCCACAAGATGACCTGCAGGTCGCGCAGACCGCCAGGCGATTCCTTGCAGTTGGGCTCCAGCGCGTACGGCGTGTTTTCGAACTTGGTGTGGCGCTGGCGCAGCTCCAGTGTCTTGGCCACGAAAAAGGCCATCGGGTCCAGCGCCTCGTGAAAGCGCCGGCCGAACTCGACCAGCAGGGCCTTGCCGCCCGCGATCCGGCGCGATTCCAGCAGCGCGGTTTGCACGGTGACGTCTTTTGCCGCCTCTGCCACGCAGTCCGATACGGTGCGCACGCTCGATCCGATCTCCAGGCCGGTGTCCCAGCAACTGCCGATGAAGGCTTCGATTCTCTGCTTCAGCGGCGCATCCAGGTCCGGATTGACGCCGTCGGGCAGCAGCAACACCACATCGATATCGGAATACGGAAACAACTCGCCGCGGCCGAACCCGCCCACGGCGACCAGTGCAAACCGATCGGAAAATCCGGCCATCCGCCACAACGATTGCAGCGTGGTGTCAGCCAGGCGCGCCAGCTTTTGCAGCACGCTGTGGATGCCGCGGGTGGAGGCCCCACCGCCCTGTACCGACTGCAGAAGCGCCGCCTTTCGCAGGCGGTAATCACCCCGCAGCGCCGACAGATCAGGCATGCGCCAGTGTGTTGACGAACGGTGGCGGTGGGGGGCTGGCCTTCGATACGGTGAGCACCTCGTAGCCCGTCTCGGTGACCAGGATGGTGTGCTCCCATTGGGCGGAAAGCGAGTGATCCTTGGTCACGATGGTCCAGCCATCACTCATCTCCTTGATGTCGCGCCGGCCCAGGTTGATCATCGGCTCGATCGTGAAGGTCATGCCGGGCTTGAGCTCCTCGAGCGTTCCCGGTTTGCCGTAATGCAGCACCTGCGGCTCCTCGTGGAACCCCTTGCCGATGCCGTGGCCGCAGAATTCGCGCACCACGGAGAAGCCGTTGCTCTCGGCAAACTTCTGGATGGTCCAGCCGATGTCGCCCAGCCTCACGCCGGGCTTGACCATCACGATGCCGTGCCACATGGCCTCGTAGGTCATGGCGCACAGACGCTTGGCCGCGATCGAGCCCTCGCCGGCGATGAACATGCGACTGGAGTCGCCATGCCAGCCGTCCTTGATGACGGTCACGTCGATATTGACGATATCCGCCTTCCTGAGCGGCTTGTCGTTCGGGATGCCGTGGCAGACCTGATGGTTGATCGAGGTGCAGATCGACTTGGGGTAGGGCGTGTAGCCGGGCGGCTGGTAGTTCAGCGGCGCCGGAATCGCGCCCTGCACCTCGGTGATGTAGTCGTATGCCAGCTTATCGATCTCGTTGGTGGTCACACCGACTTTCACATGCGGGGTCAGATAGTCCAGCAGTTCAGCCGCCAGTCTGCCGGCAACGCGCATGCCGCGGATGCCTTCTTCGTCTTTGTAGGTGATGCTCATGGCCCCAATTATCCCACCGGGTGAGTTGGCACGCAGGTAAACTCAAGGGTTTCCACGGATGGCCCGCGCGCGGCCCCGTCTCCACCCGAACCAAGCCGCAATTCCAGTGACCCTGCACCTTACCCAGTTCGAGGGCTGCAATGCCCTCTCCGATTTTCGGGCCCGGCAACTTCTTCCCCAACTGCAGACGATCCACGACCGGATCAGCGCCATCGCGGCCCGGTTCGTGCACCTGGTGGCGTGCGAGCAGGTTCCGGACGACGTGCTGCGCACAAAACTTGCAGCCTTGCTCACGTATGGCGAGCCCTATCCGGAGCCGAAGCGCGCCGCGCAGGGGGCGTTGATCGTCGTCACGCCGCGCTCGGGCACCGTGTCGCCCTGGGCGTCCAAGGCAACCGACATCGCGCACAACTGCGGACTCACCGTTAAACGCATCGAGCGCATCACCGAGTACCGGCTCGTGCTCAGGCCGGGCCTGCCGGGCAAGGCAGCATTGAGCCAGCAGCAGCGACAGCAGGTGGCGGCCCTGCTGCACGACCGCATGACCGAGAGCGTCATGTTCGACCGCGCCCAGGCCACCGGGCTGTTTACCGAGCTGCACGCCGCGCCGCTGGCGCACGTGGACGTGCTTGCCGGGGGCCGGGCGGCGCTGGAGCAGGCCAACCGCGAATTCGGCCTGGCGCTGGCGGACGATGAAATGGATTACCTCGCGGAGGCCTTCACCCGGCTGGGCCGCAACCCCAGCGACGTCGAATTGATGATGTTTGCGCAGGCCAACAGCGAGCATTGCCGGCACAAGATTTTCAATGCCGCGTTCACCATCGACGGCGTGGCGCAGGAACGCAGCCTGTTCGGCATGATCCGTCACACGCACCAGACCAGCCCGCAGCACACGGTGGTGGCGTACTCGGACAACGCCTCGGTGATGGAAGGCCGTACAGTTCAACAGTTTGTAGCCAAATCGCCTTCCGGCCAAGGCGGGGTGGACATCACCAGCTATCAAAAGCAGAGTTCGCTGCAACATGTGCTGATGAAGGTGGAAACCCACAACCACCCGACCGCGATCTCGCCGTTCCCGGGTGCGTCGACCGGTGCGGGCGGCGAAATCCGCGACGAAGGCGCCACCGGGCGCGGCTCCAGGCCCAAGGCCGGCTTGACCGGGTTCACGGTGTCGAAACTTTGGGGCGGCTGGTCCGACCAACCCGGCGGCAAGCCCGGCCACATCGCCAACCCGCTGCAGATCATGACCGAAGGCCCGCTCGGCGGCGCCGCCTTCAACAACGAATTCGGCCGGCCCAACCTGCTGGGCTACTTCCGCGAGTACGAGCAGACCGTGGCGTCCGACGTGGATGTGATCCAGCGCGGCTATCACAAGCCCATCATGCTCGCGGGCGGCCTGGGCACGATAGACGCGGCCCTGACGCACAAGATCGCCTTCCCGCCCGGCAGCTTGCTGGTGCAACTCGGCGGTCCCGGCATGCGCATCGGCATGGGTGGCAGCGCGGCCAGTTCCATGGCCAGCGGCGCGAATGCGGCCGAACTCGATTTCGATTCGGTGCAGC
>SCRR01000078.1 GCA_004322085.1 Burkholderiaceae bacterium | reverse complement strand
GTGCCTGCAGGCGATCCGGGCCGAACGCGGCGACGGCGCCCCCGTGGTGCTGTTCTCGCCCGTGGGGCAGCCGCTGGACCACGCGGGCGTGGCGCGCTGGTCGGGCAGCGACGGCGCGGTGCTGGTGTGTGGGCGCTACGAGGGCATCGACCAGCGCTTCATCGACGCCCATGTGGACGTGCAGATCAGCCTGGGCGACTTTGTCCTGTCGGGCGGTGAGATCGCGGCCCTGGCTCTGCTCGATGCCGTGGCGCGGCTGCAGCCCGGCGTGCTTCACGACGAGGGCAGCCACCAGTTCGACAGCTTCAACCCCCGGCTCGACGGCCTGCTCGATTGCCCCCACTACACGCGGCCCGAGGAATGGGCGGGGCGCGAGGTGCCGCACGCGCTGCTGTCGGGGCACCATGAACAGATCGAGCGCTGGCGGCGCGACCGGCGCCTTGAAATTACCGCCCGCCAGCGCCCTGATCTGATCGAGGCAGCGCGCACCGCGGGGCGCCTGAGCCCGCGGGATGAAGATTTCCTGGCCGGAGCAAGCTGACTACGGGTGCGCCACGCTGAGGGCGCTGCAATGGCTGGGCGCCGACGATAAATTGTTATAATCAAAGGCTTTTCGATCCTCTGGCCGGCCGCTTGGACGCATTTTGCATTCATTGCAACTGCCGACAAGCCTTCAGTGCAGCGCGGCCACGATCGAGCGAGGAAACCATGAACCTGATTGAAACTCTTGAGCAGGAAGAGATTGCCCGCCTGGGCAAGAAGATCCCCGAATTTTCGCCCGGCGACACGGTCATCGTGAGCGTCAAAGTGGTCGAAGGCACGCGCAAGCGCCTGCAGGCCTATGAAGGCGTGGTGATTGCCAAGCGCAATCGCGGCCTGAACAGCGGCTTCACGGTGCGCAAGATCTCCAGCGGTGAAGGTGTCGAGCGAACCTTCCAGACCTACAGCCCGCTGATTTCCGGCATCGAGGTCAAGCGTCGCGGTGACGTGCGCCGTGCCAAGCTGTATTACTTGCGCAGCAGGAGCGGCAAGTCGGCCCGTATCAAGGAAAAGCTGCCGTCGCGGGCCAAGGCTGCTGCCACTGCAGTCTGAACCAGCCCTCCCGGACAAGGCCGCTGCAGCGTTTGCTGATAGCGGCCTTTTTATTTATCGGAGTCAGCCCCCATTGTCTTCCCCGCCGTTCATGCCGCTCTCCGGAGTGCCGAATTTCGATCCACGCCGCGTTCCCGTGGACCGCATCGATGCCGATCTGCCCGCCGTGGGCCGGGAGCGGCTACGGCCCGAGGCGCTGCTGCAGCGCTTTGCCAACCCGCCGCGCTGGCAACCCGAAGTATCGGTGGAGAAAAAGTTTACCGACCGTCAGCCGGCGCAGGCCTCGGTGTTGGTGGCGGTGGTCATGCATGCCCAGCCCACGGTGCTGCTGACCGAACGCACGGCGCAGCTTTCCACCCATTCGGGGCAGATTGCGTTTCCGGGCGGCAAGGCCGACGATGCCGATGCCGATGCGGCTGCCACGGCGCTGCGCGAGACGCACGAAGAGGTGGGCCTGGACGAGCGCAGCATCGAAGTGATCGGCACCTTGCCGATCTACGTGACCGGCAGCGCCTTCATCATCACGCCCGTGGTGGCACTCGTGCAGCCGGGTTTCGTGCTGCACCCGAATCCGGACGAAGTGGCCGATGCGTTCGAGGTGCCGCTTGAATTCCTGATGAATCCGGCCAATCACCACCGGCAAATCTTTGAATGGGAGGGCATGCGCCGCGAGTGGTTCTCGATGCCCTACCAGGATCACGGCAAGGAGCGCTTCATCTGGGGCGCCACGGCCGGCATGCTGCGCAACTTCTACCGCTTTCTGTCGGCCTGAGCGCGTCACCTTCGCTCGTTATGATGCGAGCATGAGTTTCTTGGCCATTTTGTTCGCCTTGCTGATCGAGCAGGTTCGTCCATTGGCACCCGGCAATCCCTTCCACACGGGGTTGCGGCGCTGGGCGCGCTGGATCAGCCGCAACTTCGACGCCGGCAAGCCGCACCATGGCTGGGTCGCGTGGACCCTGGTGACCGTGACGCCGTCGCTCGTGACGCTGGGCATCCAGTGGCTGCTGGTGTGGACGCTGGGTTGGCCTTTTGCCGTCTTGTGGAACGTTGCCGTGCTGTATGTCACGCTCGGGTTTCGCCAGTTCAGCCACTATTTCACGGACATCCGCGACGCGCTGGACGAGGGCGATGAGGCGCAGGCGCGCCAAGTGCTGGCGCGCTGGCAACAAGTTGATGCCGCCGACCTGCCGCGCAGCGAGATCGTTCGCCACGTGATCGAGTACTCGGTGCTGGCGGCGCACCGTCATGTGTTCGGCGTGCTGGCCTGGTATTCGGTGCTGGCGGCCTTCGGGCTGGGGCCGACGGGTGCGGTGTTCTACCGTATGTGTGAATTCATATCGCGCTACTGGAAATACAAAAACAATGCGCCCGGCCAGATGGTCAGTCCCGCCCTGCAGGGTGCGGCGGCCAGCGCCTGGATGGTAGTGGACTGGCTGCCGGCCCGCTTCACGGCGCTCAGTTTTGCGGTGGTCGGCAGTTTCGAGGACGCGATCGATGGCTGGCGTAACTACGCGCAGCGCTTCCCCGGCGAGAACGATGGTGTGATCCTCGCAGCCACGGCCGGTGCGGTCAACGTGCGGCTTGGGGGCGAGGCCTTGAGGGCGTCGTTTGCGCAGGCGCCGAACCCGGGCTTCGAGGCCACGGCCGACCAGCAGGACAGCGTCTCGACGCCGGGGCGTGAGCCGGAGGTGGCGCACCTGCGCAGCATCGTCGGGCTGGTCTGGCGCTCGGTCGTGATGTGGATGGTGCTGCTTGCGCTGCTCACGATGGCGCGGCTGCTGGGATGATGCCCGGGTAATTTCAGTGAAAAACGTCCGCTCCCGTTATGGGGCGTGCGGTATCTGCTATCAATTATGGATTTGATGTGAATTCGGAAGAAAGCTTCTGGAGCCCCGCCATTCGCGGCCTCGTGCCCTATGTGCCGGGCGAACAGCCCAGGATCGCGGACCTGGTCAAGCTCAACACCAACGAGAATCCGTACCCGCCGTCGCCGCGCGTGGTGCAGGCTATCGCCACCGCCGCGCAGCACGGTTTGCAGTTGTACCCGGACCCGCAGGCCACCGCGGCGCGCGAGGCTGTGGCGGCGTATCACGGTATTGCGGCAGAGCAGGTGTTCGCGGGCAACGGCTCGGACGAGGTGCTGGCGCACGCGTTCTTCGCCTTCTTTCGCCATGGCCGCCCGCTCTTGATGCCCGACGTCACCTATAGCTTCTATGTGGTCTATTGCGGCCTGTACGGCATCGCCTTCGAGGCCGTGCCGCTGGACGCGCAGATGCAGATCCGGGTGGCAGACTACGCGCGCGCCGATCCGCTGGAAGTGGGCGGCGTGGTCATCGCGAACCCGAACGCGCCCACCGGCTGCGCGTTGCCGCTGGCGGCGATCGAACAACTGCTGCAAAGCCAGCCGCGGCGCGTGGTGCTGGTCGATGAGGCCTACGTGGATTTTGGCGGCGACAGCGCGATCGGCCTGATCGCGCGTTACCCGAACCTGCTGGTGGTGCAGACACTGTCCAAGGCGCGCTCGCTCGCGGGTCTGCGCGTCGGTTTCGCGGTCGGGCAGCGGCACCTGATCGAGGCGCTGGAGCGCGTGAAAGACAGCTTCAATTCCTATCCCCTGGACCGGCTCGCGCTCGCCGGCGCCGTCGCCGCGTATCAGGATCGTGACCATTTCGAGCAGACCCGCGCGGCTGTAATGCACAGCCGTGAAGGCTTGACGCTGGCGCTCGAAGACCTGGGTTTCGAGGTGCTGCCCTCCAGCGCCAATTTCATTTTGGTACATCACCCCGGCCGCGACGCGGCACAGCTTGCGCAAGCGTTGCGTGAGCGCGGTATCCTGGTGCGGCACTTCAAACTGCCGCGGGTGGCGCAGCATCTGCGCATCAGCATTGGCACGCCACAGCAATGCGACGCGCTGGTGCGGGCACTGGGCGAGCTGCTGGCGCCCTGAACTCAGTACTTCGGCTGGCTCAGCTCGGCAAACAGGTCGCTATATATTTTATAGCGTCTCTCGCTGACACCGTCAGGATTATCGGCCGATCTGATTGAGGCGATCACGCCGCAGCCGGGTTCGTGCAGGTGCGTGCAGTTGTAGAACCTGCAGTTGGCGACCCATGGCTTGAGGTCCGGCATGAACGCCGCCAGGTGCATGGCATCGATGTGGTGCAGGCCAAACTCCTGAAAACCGGGCGAGTCGATCAGCGCGGTCGTTTGGGTTGTATCGACCCAGTACCAGGTGGTGCTGGTCGTGGTGTGCTTGCCCGAACTCAAGGCCCGGGAAATTTCGCCGGTGAGTGCGGCCGCATGCGGGGCCAGCAGGTTGATGAGAGTGCTTTTGCCGGCGCCCGAGGGTCCGAGCACCAGGGTGGTCTTGCCCTGCAGCTGGCCAACCAGCGCCGGTGTCGCGCCCACCGACGCGGGCGCGGGGGAGCCCGCCGCAGCCCGGGGTTTGAGCGCTAGCTGCAGCACGCGGTAGCCCATGCGCCGGTACGGCTCCAGCCGGAGCCAGGCGCGCTCGAAGGGCGCTTCCAGATCGCTTTTGTTGAGTGCAATCAAGGGTGTGATGCGCTCGGCTTCGGCGGCGATCAGCGCGCGCGACAACTGGTTTTCGGAAAACTCCGGCTCGGCCGCGATCAGGATCAGCACCTGGTCCAGATTCGCCGCGAACGATTTGGTGCGGATCTCGTCCTGGCGGTAGAACAGGTTGCGCCGTGCCTCGATTCTCTCTATCGTGCCTTCGTCCTGCGAGGCACGCCACAGCACGCGATCGCCCACCACGGCCTGGCTTTTCTTGCCACGCGGGTGGCAGATGATGCGTTGTCCCTGCGGCGTCTCTACCAAAAAATGCCGGCCATAGCCGGCGATCACCAGTCCGTGGTTCAGGGGTTCGCTCAAGGCGAGGCCTTGGCGTCGGGTGCCGCCAGCAGGGCATCGACCTGTGCGGCGCAGTCGAAGTCGGCGGCCGAGATGCCGTCTACGTCGTGCGTGTTGAAACGCACCACGCAGCGGTTGTAGTGCACCGACAAATCGGGGTGGTGGTCCTGCGCGTTGGCGATGAACGCCACGGCGTTCACGAACGAGATGGTTTCGTAGTAGTTGGCGAAGGTGCAGGTCTTCTCGATCGCTGCGGCGGCGCCGTCGCCGACCAGCTTCCAGCCGTTCAATCTGGTCAGGCGAGCCACTATTTCTGTGGCGTTCAGTGCACGTCTTGTCTGGGTGCTCCAGTCTTTCTTTGTCAACATGGTGGTCATGCGGCGGCTCCTTCGGTCATCCGCGCCAGGCGCTCGGACGCGGGTGGATGGGAATAGTAGAACTTGACGAACAACGGGTCGGGTGTCAGCGTGGAGGCGTTGTCCTCGAACAGCTTGAGCAGGGCGGCCGACAAATCCCGACCGCTGGTCTGCGCCGCGGCATAGGCATCGGCCTCGAATTCGTGCCGGCGCGAGAGCTGCGCAAACAGCGGCGACACGAAAATCGAGAACACCGGCACCGCGAGTACGAAAAGCAGCAGTGCCAGCGCGTTGTTGGGCGCCGCCATGTTCGGATTCACACCCAGTCCGGTATAGAACCAGACCCGTGTGGAAAGCCAGCCCAGCAGCGCGAAGCCGGCCAGGCTGATCGCAAACATGCCGACGATCCGCTTGATGACGTGCTTGTGCTTGAAGTGGCCGAGCTCGTGTGCCAGCACGGCATCGACCTCGGCCGGCGACAGTTTGGTCAGCAGCGTGTCGTAGAACACCACGCGCTTGGCCGCCCCGAAGCCGGTGAAGTAGGCGTTGGCGTGCGCGCTGCGTTTGCTGCCATCCATCACGAACAGGCCCTTGGCGGCAAAGCCGCAGCGCTGCATCAGGGTCGTGACGCGGCTCTTGAGCACCTCGTCGTCCAGTGGTTTGAACTGGTTGAACAGCGGCGCAATGAAGGTCGGATAGATCACCAGCAGCAGCAGGTTGAAGCCCATCCAGACGGCCCAGGCCACCAGCCACCACGACGTCCACCAGGGGCTGGCCGGCAATGCGCCCATCAGCCACAGGATCAGCGCCACGATGGGCAGACCGATGGCGGCGCCGACCAGCGTCGATTTGGCCAGATCGGCCAGCCACAGCCCCAGCGTCATCTTGTTGAAGCCATAGCGTTGCTCGATCACGAAGGTCTGGTACCACGCGCCCGGCAGATCGAGCAGACCGCTGATCAGCGCAAAAGCTGCCAGCAGCGCCAACTGCTGCAGCATGCCGCCACCCAGCCATGACAGCAGCAGCTGGTTCAGCGCATGCAACCCGCCCAACAGCGTCCAGCCCAGCAGCACCGCGGCGCCGAAGGCCAGCTCCAACAGACCGAAGCGCGCCTTGGCCACGGTGTAGTTCGCGGCCTTTTGATGGGCCGCCAGCGTGACCGTTTTGGCGAAAGCGGCGGGCACGTTGTCGCGGTGCTGCGCCACATGGCGAATCTGGCGTGATGCCAGCCAGAATTTCACCAGAAGGCCGACTGCGAGCGCGACGGCAAAAACCAGCGTCAAAGCAAAAGAGGAGGACATGCAACAGAGTTTAGGCGCATTTTTTGCGCGGCTCGCGGCTCGCGGCTTGGGGGACAATCCACAATATGTCTGAAGTTATCCCTGAAACAACTCCCCCCCTGCCCAAATCCGATCAAAACCTGGTCTGGCTCGACTGCGAAATGACCGGCCTGGACCCCGAGGTCGAGCGCCTGATTGAAATTGCCATCATCGTGACCGGTCCGAACCTGACGCCGCGCATCGAAGGCCCGGTGCTGGTGATTCACCAGAGTGACGAGCAACTGGCCAAAATGGACAAGTGGAATCAGAACACGCACGGCCGCAGTGGCCTGATTGACAAGGTGAAGGCATCAACGCTGGGGGAGGCCGACGCCGAGAAGAAAATTCTCGAGTTCCTTGCCAGGTATGTGCCCAAGGGCAGCACGCCGATGTGCGGCAATACCATCAGCCAGGACCGGCGCTTTCTGGTGAAGTACATGCCCAAACTGGAGGCGTTCTTCCACTATCGCAACATCGATGTCAGTACCTTGAAGGAGCTGGCCAAGCGCTGGCGGCCCGAGGTGTACAGCGGGTTCAAGAAGCGGCAGCAACACACGGCGCTGGCCGACGTGCATGAGTCGATCGATGAGCTGGAACACTACCGCGAGCATTTCCTGAAGATGCCTTGATGTGGCGGCGCATTAGGTAAAAACCCGAATTAATGCGATAATCTAAAGCTGAGCTGCAAACGGCAGCCCTTTTGCACATCTCCCTTCACTCACACGGTTCGGCAATACGAACCAACTCACGTCCAGCAGCACCTTCGCTGCGGCCAGCGCGACTGGCACTGAGCTTCGTTTGATGGTTGATGTTTTTTAACCATTGACGAAGTACCCGCAGTCCCTGCGGGACTTTCGTGTGAGAACGATATGACTGACGCTTTTGACGCGACAGGCGATGCTTCGCTTGCCGATACTTTTTCTACCGATTCTTCCGCCGATTCTTTTCGGGTGGAAACCTTTGCCGTGCCCGCCCCCGAGTTTGCCGAGCCGGCCGAGATGCTGACGCAAGACGCGGCCGAGCCTGTGGCTGCCGTCCCCAACGGCTTCATCAAGCTGGGCCTCGCGCCCGAGTTGCTGCAAGCCGTGCAAGACCTGGGGTTCACCCAGCCGACGCCGGTGCAGTTGCAAACCATTCCGCTCGCCATGCAGGGCGAGGGGCAGGGCAGTGAAGCTGCGCGCTTCATCGATTTGATGGTGTCCAGCCAGACCGGCAGCGGCAAGACGGCCGCCTTCCTGCTGCCCGTGCTGCACACCTTGCTGAAACAGCGGGCACAGGCCGAGGCCGACGAGCGCGCCGCGTATGAACGCGCCGTAGCGCAAGCCACCGCCAACGGCGAGGCGCCCCCCAAGCGGGTCAAGCGCAAAGACCCGACGAATCCGCGCAACTTCAAGGCAGCCGCGCCCGGCGCGCTGGTGCTGTGCCCCACGCGCGAACTGGCCCAGCAGGTGGCACACGACGCGATCGACCTGGTCCGGCATTGCCGCGGTCTGCGCATCGCCAGCGTGGTGGGCGGCATGCCCTATCAGATGCAGATTGCCAGGCTGCAAAACGCCAACCTCGTCGTGGCCACGCCCGGTCGGTTGCTGGACCTGCAGCGTTCGATGCAGATCAAGCTGGATCAGGTGCAATTCCTGGTGGTCGACGAGGCCGACCGCATGCTCGACCTCGGCTTTGCCGACGACCTGGCGGAAGTCAACCAGCTCACCATCGAGCGCAAGCAGACCATGATGTTCAGCGCCACGCTGGCACCACGCATCCAGCAACTGGCCCAGCGCGTCATGCGCGAGCCGCAGCGCCTGCAGATCGACAGTCCGCAGGAAAAACACCAGAACATCAAGCAGGTGCTGTTCTGGGCCGACAACGCCCAGCACAAGCGCAAGCTGCTCGATCACTGGCTGCGCGATGCGTCGATCAACCAAGCCATCGTGTTTGCCAGCACCCAGATCGAGTGCGACGGCTTGGCCAACGACTTGCAGCAAGATGGTTTTTCCGCCGTGGCGCTGCACGGCGCGCTGAACCAGGGCCTGCGCAACCGGCGCCTGATGGCGCTGCGCGAAGGCCATGTGCAAATCCTGGTGGCCACCGATGTGGCGGCGCGCGGCATCGACGTGCCCACCATCAGCCACGTGTTCAACTTCGGCCTGCCGATGAAGGCCGAGGATTACACCCACCGCATTGGCCGCACGGGCCGTGCCGGGCGCGACGGCCTCGCCGTGACGTTTGCAGAGTTCCGCGATCGCCGCAAGATTTTCGACATCGAGAGCTACACCCGCCAGCAGTTCAAGGCCGAGACGATTCCGGGCCTCGAGCCCCAGCAGCGCTTTCCGGACTCGCGCCCGCGCGGCAATTTTGGTGGCCGTGACAGCGATCGCGGTGGCCGCGACAACCATTCGCGCGACCGCAAGTTCGGTGCGACACGTGGCGGGTTTGGTGACAAAAACACCCGTAGCCCATACAGCTCGGTCGCAGGTAGCTATCAAAAAAATAGTAACGGTAGTTTTGGGCAGGGCGGCGAACGCCGTGAAGGCTTCAGCTACGAACGCAAGGGCGGTTTCAATGATCGCTTTGCCGGCGCCGGCCGCAATGAAGGCGCGGCCCCGCGTGGCGACTTTGCCGCCCGCAAGCCCGCCTTTGGCAAGACCCTGTCGGCCCGGCCTGGCAATGGCGGCAAGGTCTTCGTGCCGCGCGATGCGCACAAGCGGCCTGCCAAGCCGGTGCGCGACTGACCTCGCGCCGCTCAACCCAAAGCCTGCAAGTCGCAAGACCTGCAGGCTTTTTTGCTGTGCAGTGTGTCACCCCGCTTGCAGCAAGAACAGCAGGGCGTACCCCACGACGCACGCGACCCCCAGAAATAGCACGGAATAGGCGTGAAAGCTCAGCCAGGCCTTGCTGTCGCCTGCCATGCGCAGGGCGATCAGATTGGCCAGCGAGCCGACCATGAAGCCGAAGCCGCCGATGTTCACCCCGTAGGCGATGACCCGCCAGTCCCGCGAGTATTCGGCCAGGGCGATGGCCGCCGGCACATTGCTGATGACCTGCGAGGCGCCGACGCCGGCCCAGAACAAATGCCGCGGTTGGGTCAGGTCGAGGCGGTCCATCCACCCGTGTACCAGGCTTTGCCCCGCCAGCAGGCGCAGATCGACAAACATCAAAATAAACAAGAGCAGCAGGCCCCAGTCGATCTGCAGCAGAAGGCGCGGGCGCACCACCAGAAAGATCAGTGTCAGTGCGACGAGTGCCCACGCCGCCTGGTGCAGATCGGTGAGTACCAGAAAGGGAACATAAAGCACCAGCGAGATACCCAGCAAGGCGCGGTCCAGCGGTGGTTCGGCATCTTCGAGGGCCACATGCATCGGCCGGGCCGGAAAAGACACGACGGTCAGCGCCAGCAGCAGGACCATCAGGATGGCGACCAGCGGCAGCATGTGAGCCATGAAGTTTCCAAACGGCACCTCGGACAGTCGCCATATGAACAGGTTCTGCGGATTGCCGATGGGCGTGAGCGCCGACCCCGCGTTGACCGCCAGTGCCTCGAACACGACCAGCCGCGTGGCGGGCAATCTGGTGATGCGGCACACGTCCAGCGTCAGCGGCACGACGACGAACAGCGCGACATCGTTGGTCAGCAACGTGGACAACAGCGCCGCCGCCAGCACCAGACACAGCGCTGCGGAACGCTCGGTGTTGACGAGTGCGATGGCCCAGCGGCCCATGCGATGCAAGGCGCCGCTGCTCTCCAGGCCCTTGGTGAGCATCAACAGACCGGTGAGCGCCGCGATGGTGGGCCAGTCCACGAGCGCGGGGTAGGACGGGATCTGGTCTGGCGCCAGCACGGTCAGGGCCGCCAGCAGCGCCAGCAGCGTCAGGAAGAAGGCATCCTTGCCCAGTGCGCGTAACAGTTGCGGCAGGAACTGCGCGGGCTCGACAAGCGGTGCGCTCATGTGCGCCTTCTGCGACTTGCCATCGACGAACCTGTCCTGCACTGTGCTACGGTTTGGCGAACTTCAGGACGAACTCATCCTTGGGCTGCGATCCGGGCTGACCACGATTGAGCCGCCAGGTTGCGGCAAAAGTTTCGGAGGACGAACGCATGGTGTGGCCCGGGTTGATCGTGTGGGAGCGACTATAAGAGTTTGCGCCGGCCGCTGCGTCAGGCGGTGGCCGGAGCCCGCCCCACGCGCAGCGAGCTGAAGGCGCCGGCCGCCACTGCAAAGCAGGCTGCCAGCGCCAGTGCGATCACGGGGCCGCGCCCGTTGTGGGCGTCCGCCACGCTGAAAATGATCGAAAGCAGCACGGCACCCAGCGTCTGCCCGGTGAGCCGTGCCGTGCCCAGCATGCCGCTGGCGCCCCCTGAACGGTGCGCGGGCGGCGTCGTCACGATGGTGTGGTTGTTGGGCGACTGGAACATGCCGAAACCGATGCCGCACACTGCCATGCGCCAGGCGATGGCGATGTTGTCCGGCTGGGCCGGGAGGGCCGCCATCAGCGCCAGCCCGGCCGCCATGATGCCCATGCCGATGCCGCCGAGCAGACCGTCCGGGTAGCGGCCGATCAGGCGGCCCACGACGGGCGCGATCGCCACGATGGCCAGTGGCCAGGCGGTGATCAGCAGGCCCGCTTGCAGCGGCGTGCGACCGTAACTGTCGAGCAGCAGGAACGGCAGCGCGATATAGGCCAGCATCTGCGCCGCGAAGGCGCCGATGGAGGAACACATCGACAGCGCGAACACGGGAATGCGCAGCAGGTCCAGCGGGAACAGTGGTAGCGGCAGCGCCCACTGGCGTCGCACATAGACCACGCCGATCACCAGGCCGCCCACCAGCAAGGCCAGTCCGGTACTCGCGCCGGCCGATGTGAGGGAGGCGCTGGCGCGCGAGCCCAGCGCATCGACCCCCAGGAACACCAGACCAAACATGAGCGCATTGAGCAGCACGTCGATCCACGACAGCCGCATGCCGGCGGGCGGCGCCACGGGGTTCTGCGGCAGGGCGCGCAGCCCCAGCCACAGCACGGCCACACCCAGCGGCAGGTTAAAGATGAACAGCCATTGCCATGACGCGACCGACAGGATGCCGGCGGCGATCGACGGCCCGGCCACCGAAGCCGTCGCCACCACCATCGAATTGATCGCCACGCCGCGGCCCAGCATGCGCCGGGGGTAAATCAGGCGCAGCAGCGCCGAATTGACCGACATGATGCCGGCCGCGCCCAGCCCCTGGATGGCGCGCGCCGTGGCCAGAAACAGCAGTGAACTGGACAGCGCGCAGGCGAGCGAGGCCACGGTGAACAGCACCACGCCGCTCAGGTACACACGGCGGTAGCCCACCAGGTCGCCCAGCGTTGCGAGTGGCAGCAGCAGGCCCAGCGTGGCGACCTGGTAGGCATTCACGACCCAGACCGCCTGCGCCGCACTGGCATGCAGGTTGCGCGCGATGCCGGGCAAGGCCAGATTGACGATGGTGCCATCGAGCACCGACAGCGCCAGGCCAAGAAAAATGACCGCCATGGCGCTGTAACGCGCCGGCGTGGGCAGACCGTCCTGAACGAGCATGGGTAAGTGGTGGGTTCTGAGAGATTCGAACTCTCGACCGACGGATTAAGAGTCCGCTGCTCTACCAACTGAGCTAAGAACCCACTTCTAAAAATGATACTGTGGTGGAGAGGAGGAGGATCGAACTCCCGACCTCTGCATTGCGAACGCAGCGCTCTCCCAGCTGAGCTACCCCCCCAATAACACCGGCTTTTCGCAGCCCTTCGGTGCGGGTGAAAGCCAGGGCGCAATTATGCCGCAAATTTGGGGCTGATTTTGATCGCGTCCCAATCACATCAGCAGGTGTTCGCCCGCGTTGTCGCCGCCCAGAATGACGTAGTTGACCTTGCGGATGTCCATCAGGCGTTTGCCGCCCGAGTAGCTGATGGAGCTTTGCACGTCTTCCTCCATCTCGCGCAACGTATCCTGGAGGCGGCCCTTGATCGGCTCCAGGATGCGCTTGCCCTCGACGTGCTTGTACTCGCCCTTGTTGAAATCGCTCGCCGAGCCGTAGTACTCCTTATAGAGCCTGCCGTCGACCTCCACCGTCTGGCCGGGGCTTTCTTCGTGGCCCGCCAGCATCGAGCCGATCATGATCATGGTCGCGCCGAAACGGATCGACTTGGCAATGTCGCCGTGCTCGCGGATGCCGCCGTCGGCAATGATGGGCTTGGTCGCCACGCGCGCGCACCATTTGAGCGCCGACAGTTGCCAGCCGCCCGTGCCGAAACCCGTCTTGAGCTTGGTGATGCAGACCTTGCCGGGGCCGATGCCGACCTTGGTCGCGTCCGCGCCCCAGTTCTCCAGATCGATGATGGCCTCGGGCGTGCCCACGTTGCCTGCGATCACAAAGCTGGTGGGAAGCTTGTCCTTGAGATAGCCGATCATGTTCTTGACGCTGTCGGCATGGCCATGGGCGATGTCGATGGTGATGTAGTCGGGCGCCAGGCCGGCGGCCACCAATTGGTCCACGGTTTCATAGTCGGGCTTTTTGACGCCCAGCGAGATCGAGGCATAGACGCCTTTGGCCTTCATATCCTTAACGAACTGCAGGTTGTCCAGGTCGAACCGGTGCATCACGTAGAAGTAGCCGCTTTGCGCCAGCCAGGTGCAGATGGGCTCATTCACCACGGTTTTCATGTTGGCCGGCACGACCGGAATGCGAAAGCTGCGCCCACCCAGTTCGACCGAGGCGTCGCACTCGGAGCGGCTTTCCACGCGGCACTTGCGCGGCAGTAAAAGAACGTTGTCGTAGTCGAAAATTTCCATGGCATCCAGGCTCCAGAACAGTCAAGAAAAGTTGATTGAGCGCTTGGACTGGGGCCGGCTTCGCTGCCGTGCGCGAAGCAGCGCCACGGAAACAAAAAACCGGGTCGCAATGGCTTGGGCCCGGTGCCTGATTCTACTTGCTTGCGCCGAGTCTATGCGTCGGGCTTGCAGCGCGACTGGGCGGCCGTCAGCACGTGTCCCTGGGCGTCCTGCACCCAGCCCAGCACGCGCAGCCGGGTTGGATCGCTGCCGGATGGAATGTGCATGGGGCGCGACTCAAAGAAACGATGTTGCTCTGACGTTGATATCGAACTGTTGCCGTCCCATAGGGACTGCAGGGCGTTTCGTGCAAGATTTCTGGCCACGGGCGTGCCCTCCTTGCCGGCCGGAATGGTTTCCACCAACACGAGCCAGGATGTCCATGGACCGCTGCTCGCCGGTATGGGAGGCGCCGGCTTCATCTCGATCGAAGCGCCGATGTAGTCGTTGAACGCAAGGCCGTGCGCCACGCGCAGGGGCAGCGTCGCCGTACCCTCGCTGGCACTGGCGACAGGACTGACGACGGTCAGGGCCTGCGCCGGCACGGCGCGGCGCAGCACCAGCAGTCGGGCGAGGGCATCGCGGCTGGCGGCGGCGGACAGGGGGGCGTCGTCACCGCGCGCGGATGGCACGATCCAGTCGATGGCCACTTGTCCGGCCTGCACCTTGCGGGTCGCGGGGTCGCTCCAGCAGGCTTCGCAATCGGCATTGATAAAACGCTCCATCAGCGCCACGGGTGTGGGCTCGCCGTCGCTGGAGCAGGACGATTGAGCGTGTGCCAGTGGCAGCCCGCAGGCGGCAACGCAAAACAGGTAGAGCAGGTATTTCATCAGGGAGGCTTTCTACAATCGTCGTATGTTCTCAGAAATCACGCAGCCCGGCGCGACCAACTCCCCGTTGCTGGAAAACCTCAACCCCGAACAGCGCGCCGCCGTGACGCTGCCCCATGAGCATGCGCTGATTCTGGCCGGGGCCGGCTCGGGCAAGACCCGCGTGCTCACCACGCGCATCGCCTGGCTGCTGCAGACCGGCCAGGTGTCGCCCGGCGGCGTGCTGGCCGTGACCTTCACCAACAAGGCGGCCAAGGAGATGATGACGCGGCTGTCGGCCATGCTGCCGGTGAATGTTCGCGGCATGTGGATCGGCACCTTCCACGGCCTGTGCAACCGGTTTTTGCGCGCGCATCACAAGCTCGCCAACCTGCCGCAAAGCTTCCAGATTCTGGACACGCAGGACCAGCTCAGCGCCATCAAGCGCCTGATGAAGCAGTTCAATGTGGACGACGAGCGCTTTCCGCCCAAGCAGACGCAGTGGTTCATCGCTGGCTGCAAGGAAGACGGGTTGCGCCCCAACATGGTGGAAGTGCGCGACGAGGAAACGCGCAAGAAGGTCGAGATTTACCAGCTCTACGAGGAGCAGTGCCAGCGCGAAGGCGTGGTCGACTTCGGCGAGCTGATGCTGCGCTCGTACGAGCTGCTGCGCGACAACGACCCGATCCGCGAGCATTACCAGCGGCGCTTTCGCCACATCCTGATCGACGAGTTCCAGGACACCAACCGG
>SCRR01000417.1 GCA_004322085.1 Burkholderiaceae bacterium | reverse complement strand
CGATCCGGCAGGTATCCCGACTCGATACGATTGAAGTTCCGGTTGTGCGCCGCGCCCGTGGGCTTGAGATCCCCAATGCGCACGGCATCCGCCCAAGACGCGGCGTAGGGATGCTGCTTGGGCACCCACACCCCCACCGCTTCGTGTTTCAGCGTGGTGGTGATGAAGCGTTCCCACTGTGCGCCCACTTCCGGGTTGAGGTCGTGTCGGATCGCGACCTCGTTCACCGGCATCGGGCGAAGGTCGGTCACCTCGGCGCCAGGCACCAGGCGCTTGATCTCGCGCAGCGAAAGCGACTGGCGCCCCGAATAGAACCGCGAGAAGATCCGCTCCGGATCACTGGGGCTCCGTATGTAGGCAGGTTGCAGGCCGAAACCCAGCGCGTGCATCGCTTCATGCAGCCCTTCGCGCAACGCCCGGCGCTCGCTGCCACTGATGCCTTCGTGCCAGCCCACTGCACTCTGATAGAGCGCGTCGTCGCGAATCTCAAGCACCGTCAACGCGCTGCCGCGCAAGGGTGAGTTGGGCAACACCCGAAGGGCCACGCCGAACCGGCCCAGATCGAACCAGTTGATCACCTTCTCCGGCTCTTGCTTCAACACTGCGTTCATGACCTACCTGCTCCTGATGTTCATCCCCACCGATCTGGACCCCCGATCAGCCGTTACACGGTGCCGCGAATTCGCGCGGCTAACTCGCGGATTTTCGGCATCAGGTACGTGTCACGCACACGCTCGACAACGCAGCATGACCCGCGGTGCATCTCTTCCCAACGCCTGCACCACGAACCATAAAGTTCCAGCATGTCGTGGAACTCGTAGATGTTCTGTTCGAGCGAATGCTTGTCGTCCCACCGGAAAAACCAGTAGCTCTCCAGCCCCGCTTGACTCATGTCGCGCAGTTCTGCATTCCCGCTTTCGACCAAGCCATCCAGCACACCGCGCAATGCTTCTTCTGTCACTGCCATCTGTGGAACCTCGTCTACCTCATCACACGGTGGCCAGCCACGCCGCCGCGTGATTCAGGCGTTATGCGCCGTACCCACGTCTATCCGAACACGGGGAACCTGCGCAAAATCGATCATGCGTCGCGCGAACAAGCGCAGTTCCGACGGTTGGCCGTCGAGCAACACGTTACGCAGCTGCCCCAGCGTCTGCGTCTCGCGCGCCCACTCAATTACGAGACACGCGGTCGCGCGGTGCTGCTCTTCCCAGCGCACGCCAAGCTCCAGCGTGAGCAGAAAGACTTTCTCGTCCGCAGGTTTGGCCAGGTACGCGGTGACGTAGCTGCTCGCATCCGCATACTCGGCGTGGATTTCGCCCCACTCCTGATCGGCGATCGGGATGACCCGATAGATCACCCACTGCGTAAGCCACTGCAACGCCTTCTCGGTATTTTCGAACAGCATCAAATCAGGGCGCTGGTTCACTGACTGCCTCCTTTTCCGCGCCGGCTTTGCCGCGCAACATGGTGGTGAAACCGCTGACCATCTCCCGCACTTTCTCGATGATCTTGGCGACCGCCGCCTGCAGCTTCTGCAGATGGGTTGCGTCCTCGCCATCCAGCAGCGGGACATGCCCCGCCTTCTCGAAGATCCGGTCTTTCGCGTCGTCAACGCGATCCTTGTAGTCCTCGAAATACTCATTGCCCTTCTGCTCGGGCGCGAGCATTTCTTCCTGTGCCTGTCCGTACTGGCGCACGAAGCCGTCGATGGCCTTGTTCATCGCCTTGCGGTGATCGGCCGCGTCCGGCGAGTTGTGATAGGCCTCGACATAACGTTCATGCAGTTCGTGCATCTCGCCGCCGGGTTTCATCTTGGCCATGACGTCTTCGACCGACATGCCGGTCTCGCGGGCTTTCTCTTCGATGGCCTTGCGCACTCCCGGCATCTTCCCCACGGTCCAGAACGCCTCCTGCGCAACGGCATACCGCTGAGCCTGGTCTTCGATCTGGGACACGCGGTACTCCGACAGGCGTGGCAACACCATCGGCCGGGCCTGTCCTGG
>SCRR01000077.1 GCA_004322085.1 Burkholderiaceae bacterium | reverse complement strand
CCTCGGCCACGACTTCATCGCGCACCGTGTTGGTGAGAGGTACCTCGCTGGTGGGAATCAGGTACAGCGCCGCGCTGTCGGCCGCCTCACCCGCCTGGCCGCCCTTTTTCGCGGCGAACAGGTCCTCTTCGAACTTGGGCAACTGGCCCGTGCCGCGCAGGCTGTCGGCATTCACGATGTAGGGGGTGTAGCACTCGGTGTAGCCATGGTCCTGTGTCTGCACGTCCAGCATGAAGGCGGCGAGCGCGCGGTGCAGGCGTGCGATCGGGCCTTTCATGAAAGTAAAGCGCGCCCCGGTCAACTTCACACCCATCGCAAAGTCGAGCCCGAATGGCTGGCCCACGTCCACGTGGTCGCGCACGGGGAAGTCCATGGTGCGCGGCTTCCCCCAGCGGCGCACTTCCACGTTACCCGTTTCGTTGGCCCCGACCGGTACGCTCTCATGCGGCAGATTCGGCACCGCCAGCAACAAGGACTGGATTTGCGCCTGCAACGCGTCCAGCCGCACCGCCGACGCCTCCAACTCACCCTTGAGCCCCTCAACCTGCAGCATCACACCATCGACACTTTCGCCCCTGGCCTTGAGCTGGCCGATCTGTTTGCTCAAACTGTTGCGCCGGGCCTGCAACTCCTCTGTGCGCGTTTGCAGGGTTTTGCGTTCGGCTTCCAGTGCCTTGAAGGCCGTCACATCGAGAAAGGTCTGCGGGCTTTTGCGTGTCTCGAGCCGGTCGACGACCGAGTTGACGTCTTTTCGTAACAAAGTGATGTCTAACATGGGGTAATTTTAGTGGGAGCGGGTAAACCGCCTTTTGTGCCCACAGAATTGGCCATTAGCATCGGCGTACGAAATGCGCAACATGGGATGACACGGCATGCGGATCGAACCCTATCTGTTTTTTGACGGTGACTGCGAAGCAGCCCTGACCTTTTACCAGCAGTGTCTGGGCGGCCAGGTAGTGGATCTGCGCCGTTTCCGGGGTTCGCCGATGGAAGATCAGCTGCCTGCGGCGTGGCTGGACAAGGTGATGCATGCAAAGTTCGAGGCGGGCGGACACCGGTTCATGGCCAGCGATCGCACCCCGGGCCAGCCGTTCGGCGGTCATGCGGGATATTCCATGGCGGTCAATCTGCCTGGCGACCCGGTGCGCGGTGAACAGGTGTTCAAGGCGCTGGCTAGCTGCGGCATGATCACCATGCCGTTTGCGACCACCTTCTGGGGCGCGCACTTCGGCATGCTGGTCGACAGGTTCGGCGTGAGCTGGATGGTCAACTGCGAAATAGCCGCCTGACCCGGTTGGGACCGGCGCCCGGGCCGATCAGGCCAGACCGGCCGGATCCAGGTTGGCGCCGCACAGGATCAGGCAAACCCTCTCGCCCGCGCGCGGAACATAGGCGCCCGTTTGCAGCGCGGCCACGCCCAGCGCGGCGGCAGGTTCCACGGCCAGCCGCAGCTCGCTCCAGAGCCAGTGTTGCGCAGTGCGGATTGCCGCATCGGGCAACAACAGCGCGTCCTTCACATGGTGCTGCGTCACCTCCCACGCAATGCCGCCAATACGCCGCGCCCCAAGCGAATCGGCGGCGATGCCGCTCACCGCCACATCCACCGGCTGGCCGGCCGCACGCGCCTGGAACAGCGTGGGTGCCAGTTCGGGCTCGAGCGCCACGACGCGGGCGCGCTGCTCGAACCAGGCGGCGATGCCGGCGATCAGGCCGCCGCCGCCCACGCTCACCAGCACCGAATCGGGCAGCCCGGCCTGCTGCTCGATCTCGCACGCCAGCGTGCCCGCGCCCGCCACCACTTCCGGCTGGTCGTAGGCATGCGTCAGCAGGGCGCCGGTTTCGCGTTGCCGGGCCAGGCAGGCGTCAAGCGCTTCGCCGTAGGACGCGCCCGACACCACCACCTGAGCGCCCAGTGCGCGCAATCGCGCACGCTTGGCCTCGGAACAGACGGCGGGCACAAACACCTCGCAGGAGACGCCCAGCGCCTTGGCCGCCGCTGCGGTGGCGATGCCAGCGTTGCCACCGGACGCCACAATCACGCCAGTGGCAGGAATTGGATTGGCCAGCAGCCGGTTCAGCATGCCCCTGGCCTTGAAGCTGCCGCCCACCTGCAGGTGCTCCAGCTTGAGCCAGACCTCGGCAGCGGCAATACCCCACACGGCACCGGGCAACTTGATGACGGGAGTTTCACGCAAAAAGTGGCTGTAACCCTTACTCAGTCTGCTCCATGCACTATCAATCTCGGAGCGATTCATACGCCACCCGTGAGTTGTGAATACAGCGAGCGCGCCATCAAGACCCTCGCCTGGGTGCCGGCTCGTCCAACTTCAGACCCTTGGGCAGCGGAAACTTGACGGTCTCGCGAATACCGGCCATGCGGCGCACAGACGCACCCCCGAGTGCCTTGATGCGTTCGATCACCTGCTGCACCAGGATTTCCGGGGCCGAGGCACCCGCCGTCAGACCGATGCGCGCCTTGCCCGCCAGCCACTCGGCCTTGAGATCGCCAGCGCTGTCGACCATGTAGCTCGGCGTGCCCAACTTGTCGGCCACCTCGCGCAGACGGTTGCTGTTGGAACTTGTGGGGCTGCCGACCACGATCACCACGTCGACCTGCGGGCTCATGATCTTGACGGCGTCCTGCCGGTTCTGGGTGGCGTAGCAAATGTCCTGCTGTTTGGGCTCGCGCACGTTCGGAAAGCGGGCCTTCACCGCGGCCATGATTTGCGCCGCATCGTCCACGCTCAGCGTGGTTTGCGTCACCACCGCAAGCTTGTCGGTCTGCGCCGGTCGCACAGCGGCCACATCGGCCACGTCTTCCACCAGGTGGATGCCACCATCGAGCTGGCCCATGGTGCCCTCGACCTCGGGGTGGCCCTTGTGGCCGATCATGATGAATTCATAACCCTCCCGGGCCAGCTTGGCCACTTCGACATGTACCTTGGTCACCAGCGGACAGGTTGCGTCAAAGATATGGAAGCCGCGCGCAGCCGCTTCCTGCTGGATCGCACGGCTCACGCCATGGGCAGAGAAAACCAGTGTAGCCCCCGAAGGTACTTCATCCAGCGCTTCAATAAAAATAGCGCCGCGGGATTTGAGATCATCCACCACATAGGTGTTGTGCACGATTTCATGGCGCACATAGATCGGACGACCGAACTTTTCGAGTGCGCGCTCGACGATCTCGATGGCGCGGTCCACGCCGGCGCAAAAGCCGCGTGGCTCGGCCAGCACGATCTCCTGGGGCAGCACGTGGACAGAGGCGTCAGAGTCGCTCATAGCACGCCGATCAGATGCACTTCAAATGTCACCGGCTGACCCGCCAGCGGGTGGTTGAAGTCGAACAGCACCGAATCGCCGTCGGCATCGTTGCGCACCTGTTGCACCGCACCGGCGTAACTGCCCATGCCGTGCGGCGCGGGGAATTCCACCACATCACCGACCTGGTACTGCGCGTCGGGGTCGCCCATCTCCCGCAGCAGCTTGCGCGCGACCCACTGCACCATGGCGGGATTGCGCTCGCCAAACGCCTCGCCGGCGGGAATATCGAAGGCGGTGCGTGCACCCTCATGCAACCCAAGCAAGCGCTGTTCCATGGCAGGGGACAGCTCGCCGGTCCCGAGCGAGAGCGTGGCAGGCTTGCCCGCGAAGGTGTTGATGACGTCGCCTGCCGGGCCGCTCAGGCGGTAATGCAGGGTCAGGAAGGAGCCCGTCTGAACCCGGGCCGGAGCTTGTGTCACTTGAGTCATTGAGAAGTCCCGATAAACTGGGCTCTATTGTAGAAACCTCGACCAACACCAGCGACCAGCCTGCCGAAGCCCCTTTGACAGGCACGGGGCTGGTGGCATCACCTGCCTGCCATGCCGCTCAAAGACCTTCCCCCGGATGCGCGCCCGCGCGAAAAGCTGCTGGCCCGTGGCCCGGGAGCCTTGAGCGATGCCGAGCTGCTGGCGCTGCTGCTGCGCACGGGCATCCCGGGCAAAGGCGTGCTGCAGCTGGCGCAGGAGTTGCTGGAGATCAAAACCGGCTTTGACGGTGTGGCCGGGCTGCTGCATGCGAGCGCCGATGACCTCAAGCTCATCAAGGGATTGGGGCCGGCCAAGCGGGCAGAACTGGTCGCCGTACTGGAACTGGCGCGGCGCGCGCTGGCGCAGCAGCTGCGCGAGCGCGAAGGCTTCGATTCGCCGGGCGCGGTCAAGCACTATCTGCAACTGCAACTGGCGGCGCGTGCGCACGAAGTGTTCGCGGTGCTGTTCCTGGACGCGCAAAACCGGTTGCTGGCGCTCGAGGAGCTGTTTCGCGGCACGCTCACGCAAACCAGCGTCTACCCGCGCGAGGTGGTGCTGCGTGCATTGCATCACCAGGCCGCGTCCGTGGTGCTCGCGCACAACCACCCAAGCGGCACCGTCGAGCCGTCGCGCGCCGACGAGGCGCTGACGCAAACCCTGAAGGCCGCACTGGCATTGGTTGACATACGCGTGCTGGACCACGTGATCGTGGGCACCGGCCAGGCACTGTCGATGGCCGAGCGGGGTTTGCTGTGAAGATTCGCTCGCTGCGGGACCTGGGACAGGTTCAGAAAAAAATCGCTGACGCGCACGCTTTGACGATGGCCCAGGAAGCCGCCCGGCGCGAGGCCGAGCACCGTGCCAAAGCCGAGAAGGAACTGTTCATTCGGTCCGTGGGGCGCGTCAAACCCATACCTGGCGGGCATAGGGCGCTATTGAACCCAGAGCGACCCGCGCCCGTGGCCGTGCAGCGCCAGCGTGACGAGCAGGCCGCGCTGCACGAGGCCCTGAGCGACGAATTCGACGCCAGTACCCTGCTCGACACCGACGAGCACCTGAGCTATAGACGCCCCGGCATCGGCCTGGACGTAACGCGCAAGTTGCGCCGCGGCGAATGGCGCATCCAGCGCGACATCGACCTGCACGGTCTGCGCACCGAGGCCGCACGCGAGGCACTGGGCGCGTTTATCCGCGAAGCGCGTCAGCAGGGCCTGCGCTGCGTGCGCGTGGTGCACGGCAAGGGGCTGGGCTCGCCCGGAAAAATGCCGGTTCTCAAGTCCAGGGTGCACGGCTGGCTGATCCAGAAGAACGAGGTGCTCGCCTTCGTGCAGGCCAGGCCGGCACAGGGCGGCGCCGGCGCGCTGGTGGTGCTGCTGGCGCAGGCCTGAGCGGCTCGAACGGTTCTGCGTGCGCGGCGAACTGTAACAATCAAGATTGCACTGAACTGCGGGAGTGCGCCGCGCCTCTAACGCCCATGAAACAAACCCTGCCGAAAGGCGCGGCGAAACGCCTGACTTTCTCGCTCGTTCTGCTGTCCGTCCTGGGCGGATGCGCGGTCTACGGACCAGCGCCGGGGCCCTATGCGTATGGAACGGACGCCTACGGCCAGCCGATTTATTCCGCGCCGTACTATCCCTACTACAACCCGTACTACTACGACCCGTTGTACCTCGGGCCCCCGCTGTTCTTCGGTTTTGGCTACCACTATTGGGGTGGACGGGGTGGTTTCAGAGGTGGCCACGGCGGCAGGCACCGTTAACCTCCCTGGCTTGCCTTCCTGAGCCGATCTGAAACACAGATCACTGCGCCGCGCTGCGCAGCGTCTCCATCACGGGTCGGCGCAACACTTCACGCAGACCCCACCAGCCGGCGCCCAGCGCGAGCAGCGCGCCTGCGGCAGCGCCCACCAGCGGCACCCACAACGGGGGAGCCCATTCAAATCCGAACACGTACTGGGCCAACGCCCAGCCGACCACCATGGCCACCACGCTGGCCAGAAATCCGGCCAGCAGACCCACGCCCGCGAGTTCGGCGCGTTGCACCTGGCGCAGCAGGGCGGCGCGTGCGCCGACCGCACGCATGATGGCAAATTCGCGGGCGCGCTCCTCACGCGTCGCGCTGATGGCCGCAAACAATACAACCAGTCCCGCCGCCAATGTAAAGCCGAACAAAAATTCCACCGCGCGGATGACCCGGTCGAGGACCTGCTGCACCTGCGCGATCGTGCTGGTCATGTCGACACTGGTGATGTTGGGAAAGGCGCGTACCAGACTGTTGTCGAAGCCCCGGGTGGCGGGCGCCTTGAACGCGCCCATGTAGGTCGTGGGTACATCGGGCAGCTGGCTCACTGGGTACATCGCAAAGAAGTTGGCGTGCATCGAGCCCCAATCCACCTTGCGCAGCGACGTGATGGTCGAATCGACCTGCACGCCGCCCATGTCGAAGCGCAGCACATCGCCCAGTGCCAGGTGGAGCGTCTTGGCAATGCCCTCCTCCATGCTGATGGCGCCCTTTTGCTCAGGCGTCCAGCGGCCGGCAACGATCTGGTTGTAGGGCGGCTGCACCGCGCTGTAGGACAGGTTGAACTCACGGTCCACCAGCCGTTTGGCGCGGTCGTCCTGGTAATCGTCCGGCGTCACGCTTTTGCCATTGATGGCCACCAGTCGCCCGCGCATCATCGGATACCAGTCGAACTTTCGCACTCCGGCCGCGCGCAGCGCCGTCTGGAACGACGCACTCTGATCGGGCATGACATTGATGACAAATCGATTCGGCGCATCGGGCGGCGTAGCCTGGCGCCAGCCGCTGATCAGGTCGGTGCGCAACAACACCAGCAGCACGAGCGCGAGCAGGCCGACCGCGAGCGCACTGACCTGCACCACCGCGTAAGCCGGCCGCGCCGAAATCTGGCGCGTTGCCAGCACCAGCCAGCGCGGTGCGGTCGCTTCGTTCACACTCCAGCGCAACAGCTTGACGGCAAGCCAGCTCAGCGCCGCGAAAACCAGCACGGCGGCGGTGAAACCGCCCACCGCGATCAATCCCAGCGTCAGGTCGCTGCTGGCGGCCAGCAACAGCGCCGCAAAGCCGACCACGCCCAGCGCCAGCACGGCGAGCGATGCCGGCTTGAGGTTGCCGACATCGCGGCGGATCACGCGCAACGGCGGCACCTGCGCGAGCTGCAGCACCGGTGGCAAGCCAAAGGCCAGCATCAGCGTCAGGCCCATACCCAGCCCCAGGCCCACGGGCCACCAGCTGGCGGCGGGCAACGCAACTTCGATGAGTCCGGCCAGCAGCAGGACAAACCCGTAGTGCACGATATAACCCAGCAGCACACCGGCAGCGCTGGCAAACAACCCCACCAGCGCAAACTCGAAGGTGTAGCCAGCGGCAATGGTGCGCTGACTCTGGCCCAGCACCCGCAGCATGGCGCAGTCGTCCAGATGGCTGGCAGCGAAGGCGCGCGCCGTGAGCGCGACCGCCACAGCGCTCAACAAGGCGGCCAGCAAGGCAACCAGGTTCAGGAATTTCTGTGCGCGGTCCAGCGTCTGCTGCATGGCAGGCTGTCCGCTCTCCAATGACTCCACACGCACGCCACGCATGGTGTTGTCGTCGGGGTTCCTGACCTGCAAGGTGGCCCATCGCACAAACTCCCCGACCTGGCGGTCCTGCCCCGCCACTGCAAAACGGTAAGTCACACGGCTGGCCGGCTGGATCAGTCGCGTTGCGGCAAGATCGGCCTGGTTGAGCATGACACGCGGCGCGAAGCTCATGAAGCCGGCGCCACGATCGGGCTCGATCACGATGATGCGGCTGATGTGAAGTGTCGCATCGCCCAGCAGCAGCGCGTCGCCCATCCTTAGGTTCAAAGCATCGAGCAGCGACGCATCGACCCAGACCTTGCCAGGTGCGGGGATATCGCGCGTGGCTGCTCCAACGCCATCAGGCTGCGTCGCCACGTTAAGGCTCCCGCGCAATGGATAGCCGGCGCTTACCGCCTTGAGTGCCACCAACTTGCTCGCACCGCCCTTGGCATCGGCGGCGCGGCCCATGGTCGGGAATCCCAGCGTGCTTGCAGTGCGCAGGCCGAGACTGTGCGCCTCATCAATGAAGCGCTGGGACGTGGGGTTGTCGCTGGCGATGACCGCGTCCCCACCCAATAGTTGACGGGCATCGCGCTGCAACCCACCTTGCAGACGGTCGGCAAAGAAGCCCACCGCGGTGAGGGCGGCCACTGCCAGCATGACCGCCACAATCAGCAGCCGCAACTCACCGGCACGCACATCACGCCACAACGTGCGCCAGCCCAGGCGAAGAAACGCGCCATTCATGAAATCATTTTGCCTTGCGGGTGCGACCAAACCCCCGTCACGCCGCGGCGCGCTTTGCACCGGCCAGCTCGGGCTGCAATTGCAAACGCCCGGGGGCGCTGAAGCAGATGAAGTGCCGGCTGCTGGCCCGGCCGATGGTGCACAGCGCCAGCCGCTGCGCGACCTCGTAACCCATCTGGGTAATGCCGCTGCGCGAGATCACGATGGGCACACCCATCTGGGCAGCCTTGATGACCATCTCGCTGGTCAGACGCCCTGTCGTGTAGAAGACCTTGTCAGCGCTGGCCATGGCGGCCGGCTCCTGCAACCACATCCAGCCGGCAATGGTGTCGATCGCGTTGTGGCGGCCCACGTCCTCGACAAAAATCAGCATCTCGGGCCCGCCGTCTTTCACGGCGAACAAGGCGCAGCCATGCACCGAACCGGCCGACTTGTAGGTGCTCTCCTGCAACCGGATAGCGTTCGTGATGCCGTAGAGTTGGGCCTGCGTGAGTACGGAAGCGGGCAACCGGATCGTGTCGATCTCATCCATCAAATCGCCGAACACGCTGCCCTGCCCACACCCCGTGGTCACCACCCGTTTGGCGGTGCGCTCTTCAATTCGTTCGATGCCGGCACGGGTCTTCACAGCCGCCGCGCCGACATCCCAATCCACGGTAATGGAGTGAACTTCTTCGACCCCCTTGACCAGGCGCTGGTTGCGCAGGAACCCCAACACCAGCAGTTCAGGATGGGCGCCGAGCGTCATGAGCGTAACCAGCTCGCGGTTGTCCACGTAAACCGTGAGCGCGCGTTCGGCCGGAATGGAGATGGTGCCCGCTTCGCCACGCTCGTCAACGACCTCGATCTCGCGGGTCAACGGCGCGCGCGCCTGGGTCAGATAGGGCATCGGGGTGGACTGGGGCATGGTACAAGACTACAACAAAAAAGGCCGGCGCCTTACGGGCCGGCCTTGATGCAATGGCGACGTATCAGGACTTTTTCGCCGGGTCAGTAACGGTATCAGGCTCCTTGCTGCCGGGCGGCGTGTAAGAAAACGGGCCCGGGTCCGCGCAGGCAGGTCCAGGCGTGGCCGATCCAGCCTCCTTGCCGGCGGCCTTGGCGCTGGCAAGGTAGTCCGCGACCACCTTGTCCTGTACCTTGCACAATTGATAGGCCGCAACCTTGCCATTCCATGCCGCTTTGGCGGCTGCTTCTGCCGCCTTGGCGCGGGCTTCGTCGCTTGGTGGCGGGAGCTTGGCCAGAGCCATCATCGATGCGCTCAAAAGCAGGCTCGCCAACACGCCCGGAATGAGAAGTTTCTTCATGACATCCCCTCTATTGATGGTGACCTATACCCGCACCGTCTGACTGGGCGGTGCGGGATCACTGCGCTGCGCCGGAATCGCGCCCGCTTTGACGTCTTCGTACCAATACGCGTGATGCTCCCTGGCCCAGGTTTCATCGACGTAACCCGTTTTCATACCCTGGTACGCGCCCTGCATGCCGATAGTGCCCAGATAAATATGCCCGAGGAACATGGCCATCATCAGCATCGTGGCCACCGCGTGCACCATATGGGCAATCTGCATGGTGGAGCGCTCATAGACGAGTCCGGGCAACAGCCGGTCAAGCACGAAACCCGACGACACAACGATCAAACCCAGAAAGAAGACGCCCCCCCAGAAAACCAGTTTTTCACCGGCATTGAATCGATTGGAAGGAGGCTCCGCTCCGGTCACCAGCCCGCCGCCCGTGCGCAACCAGTGCAGATCGCCTTTTTGGGGCCAGTTACTGCGCAAAAAGGTGATGAACACGATTACCAGCGACACCGCAAATAACGGCCCCGCAAAATTATGCAGATTCTTTAGCGCATAGCTCAACCACCCGAAGAGAGTGGCGCCAATGACAGGTTCAATGAAAAATTTGCCAAACGCAATGACCACACCGGAAATGGCGAGAGCGACGAATGCAATCGCATTGGACCAATGTGCTGACCGTTCAAACGGCGTGAAGCGCTCAATCTTGCGCCCGGTTGGTGCGCCACGCGTCTTGATCGACCCTTTGCCGAAATAATAAATTGCAATGGCCAGCACCACGATCAACAGCAGTGAGCCCCCATAGGGAATCAACCAGTTGTTGCGGACTTGCCGCCAGGCCTCACCAGCGTTGGTCAGACGCGAACCGGGATACTGGACGAAGGGTTGAATCAGGTTGCCAGCCTCCGGCGCCTCGCTTTTGGGCAAGCTGCTGGTGCCCGTGACGCCAGCAGCTATCTGGCGCCACATGGGCGCGTTATTGCCCGGTTGTACCTTCGCGCGTTCCGCATTGGTCTGCTTGGCGTAGTCGGGGTCGCTACTTGCATCGGGCTTGACTTCAAAGATGTTGACGCCCTGCACACCCCCCAATGTGGGTGCCGCCGGCGCAACACCAGAAGGCTGAACGGGCGCCACTGCAGGCCCGGCTCCGGTCGACGAGTCCTGCGCCGATGCCACGCCGCACAAACCAATGGCTATAAGAACAGTAGCAAAGATTGAGCGAAGCATAAGGACTCCTGGTCACTTGATCCTGTTGTATTCGTTCTGTCCAGCTTGCGTACGGACCTTGAGCTCCTGCTCCCAACTGGTCTTGTCGCCGGGCGTCCAGCCCGCGGCAGTAAACGGACTGGCCGGACCGGTATAGGCCGCTGCATCCAGCTTGACTCCGCTGCCCAGTGTTTGCGGCTTTTCACCACACGCTGCCAGTACCAGAACGGCGGCGGCCAGAATCAGTGCACGCATCATGATTTGACTCCCTTGGCTGGCGGCTGGCCTGCCTGCCTCGACCCATATGCCGTACCCCAGCCCCACACCTCGGCGCCCTTGCCGCGCTGGACCACGCGAGTGCGAAAGATGTCGGCTATGACATCGCCGTCGCCCGCCAGCAGCGCCTTGGTCGAGCACATCTCGGCGCAGATCGGCAACTTGCCCTCGGAAAGGCGGTTTCGACCATATTTTTCAAACTCGGCCTGACTGCCATTCACCTCGGGACCCCCAGCGCAGAAAGTGCATTTGTCCATCTTGCCGCGCACACCGAAGGTGCCTTGCGATGGAAACTGTGGCGCACCAAACGGGCAGGCATACGAGCAGTAGCCGCAACCGATGCACACGTCCTTGTCGTGCAGCACCAGGCCCTCGTCGGTATGGTAGAAGCAGTTCACGGGACACACCGCCATGCAGGGTGCATCGCTGCAGTGCATGCAGGCCACCGAGATGGATCTCTCACCTGGGACACCGTCGTTCAGCGTTACCACGCGGCGGCGGTTGACTCCCCAGGGGACCTCGTTCTCGTTCTTGCAGGCCGTCACGCAGCCGTTGCACTCGATGCAGCGCTCTGCGTCACAAACAAACTTCATGCGTGCCATGGTCTCTCCTGATCAGTTGAGGACAGTGCGGAATTGCTGTACGACCTGCTTGACTCCCGACTTGCCCCGTACGTAAATCTTCAAGCTTTCTCGACGTTGCAGATCGTGGTCTTGGTTTCCTGCATCATGGTCACGGCGTCGTAACCGTAAGTGGTCCCGGTGTTGGCCGCCTCACCCCGCACGATCGGATGGGCCCCGCTGGGGTAATAGGCGAGCAGATCCGCTCCCTGCCAGTGGCCGGAAAAGTGAAACGGCAAAAACACCGTATCGGGGCCGACGCTCTCTGTCACATGAGCCTGCACCTTCAACCGCGCACCCGTCGGGGTACTAACCCAGATCTGCTCGCCATGGCGCACCCCCTTGTCGGCGGCCACCTTCGGATTAATCTCGGCAAACATCTCCTGCTGCAACTCCGCCAGCCACGCACCCGAGCGGGTCTCTTCACCACCGCCCTCGTATTCCACCAGTCGACCAGATGTCATGATGAGCGGGAACTTCTCGTACAACTTGTCGGCCACGTTTTTTTCCTGCAGCGAGCGAAACAGCGTGGGCAGGCGCCAGAACGTCTTCTTGTCGTCGTACGAAGGGTACTTGGCCACCAGATCAGGGCGAATTCCATAGATCGGCTCGCGATGCTGCGGAATCGGATCCGGGAAATTCCACACCACGGCGCGCGCCTTGGCGTTGCCAAATGGATAGCACCCGTGGTTTTTCATGGTGACACGAATGATGCCGCCCGACGGATCGGTCTTCCAGTTCTTGCCGTCTGCGGCGGCCTTCTCCGCGTCAGTCAGTTCGCTCCACCAGCCGAGCTTTTTCAGCAGAACGTGATCGAACTCGGGATAACCCGTCGTGATGTCGGCGCCTAGAGAGTGCGAGCCGTCTTCGGCCAGCAGGTTGACGCCATCGCGCTCCACACCGAAGTTGGCGCGGAAATTGCCACCTCCATCCATCACGTTCTTGGATGTGTCGTACAGATTAGGTGAGCCCGGGTGCTTGAGCTCGGGCGTGCCCCAGCAAGGCCAGGGCAGGCCAAAATAGTCCCCCGTCAAGTCGTACCCGCTTTCCTTGTCCTTGCGGGTTCCGGCCTTGAGCGTTTTCACATCGAACGCATCCATGTTGCGCATGTGGGCCTTGAGCCGCTCCGGGCTCTGCCCTGTATATCCAATGGTCCAGCAGGACCTGTTGACCTCGCGCAGGATTTCTTCGGGCATGGGCTCATCCATTCCCTTGACTTTCTGCATCTTGTAGTTCTTCGACAACTCCTTGGCAAAGCCCAGTTTCCCTGCCAACTGGTGCATGATCATGTGATCGCTGCGGGACTCCCACAGCGGCTCGATCACTCTTTCGCGCCACTGCAGCGAGCGGTTCGAAGCAGTGACCGATCCGCTCGTCTCAAGCTGTGTCGCTGCTGGCAGCAAATAAACTGCACGATTGGGATTCAGATCCCCGGCCTGGCCCGGCATGGCCGCCATCGCCGCCGTGGCCGATGGATAGGGGTCAATCACAACCAGCAAATCGAGCTTGTCCATGGCTCGCTTCATTTCCAGTCCACGCGTCTGGGAATTGGGCGAATGGCCCCAATACACGACACCGCGCAAATTGGAGTCCTGGTCTATAAATTCGTTTTTCTCCAGCACACCGTCAATCCAGCGCGACACCGTGATTCCCGGCTTGGTCATCATGGCGGTGGATGCAAAGCGCCCCTTGATCCACTCGTAGTCCACATCCCAAACCTTGGCAAAGTGTTTCCAGGAGCCCTCGGTGATGCCGTAATAACCGGGCAGAGAATCAGGGTTCGGGCCAATGTCAGTGGCGCCTTGCACGTTGTCATGGCCGCGGAAAATGTTGGCGCCACCGCCCGATTTACCGACGTTTCCCAGGGCCAGTTGCACGATGCACGATGCACGCACCATCGCGCTGCCAATGCTGTGCTGGGTCTGGCCCATGCACCACACCAGGGTGCTGGGCCGATTCTCGCTCATCATCGTCGCGATGCGCAGCATCTGATCCTCTTTGACGCCACAAGCATCGAACACCTTGTCGGGTGTCCACTTGGCGAGAACGTCTTCCCGTACCTGGTCCATGCCGTAAACGCGGTCATGGATGTACTTCTTGTCTTCCCACCCGTTCTTGAAGATGTGGTACAGCATGCCGAACAAAAATGGGATGTCGGAGCCGGAGCGGATGCGCGCATATTCGTCCGCCTTGGCAGCCGTGCGCGTGAAGCGCGGCTCCACCACGATCATCTTGCAGCCCTTTTCCTTGGCATGCAGCATATGCAGCATGCTGACCGGGTGCGCCTCAGCGGCATTGGAGCCGATGTACAACGCGCACTTGCTGTTTTGCATGTCGTTGTACGAATTGGTCATCGCACCGTAGCCCCAGGTGTTGGCAACACCCGAGACCGTGGTCGAGTGACAGATGCGCGCCTGATGGTCGCAGTTGTTGCTGCCCCACAGGCTGACAAACTTGCGCAGCAGGTAGGACTGCTCGTTGTTGTGCTTGGAAGAACCAATCCAGTAAACGGAGTCCTGCCCACTGGCCTTGCGCAGATCCAGCATCTTCGCGCTGATCTCGTTCAACGCCGTGTCCCAGCTGATGCGCTCGTACTTGCCGCCCACCAGCTTCATCGGGTAGCGCAGCCGGTACTCACCGTGCCCGTGTTCGCGCAGCGCAGCGCCCTTGGCGCAATGGGCACCCAGGTTGATTGGAGACTCGAACACGGGATTCTGGCGAACCCAGACGCCGTTTTCAACCACGGCGTCAACCGCGCAGCCCACGGAGCAGTGCGTACAGACCGTGCGTCTGACCTGTATTTTGCTGTCGCCAACATCGGCCGAGCCCGCCGCCGCACGGGCTCTCTTGACGAGAACGAGCTCGCTGGCGGCAATGCCCACGCCCACGCCAAGCCCCGAGCGACGCAGAAACCCCCGACGGTCCATGGTAGGCAGCGCCTGCGACAAGCCACGGCGCAGGCTGTGAACAAACGGGGAACTGGCGGCGCCCGGCGTAGCGCCCTGCTTCCTGGTCAACAACATGAGACTCTCCTGAAAGGTCGAGCGTTAAACGCGGGTGGTTTTGTAATAGCGCTTGACGTGATCCGTCAGGCTGTAGCCACCACCTCTGGCCGGCGCCGCGTTGCGCTGCGCCGATGCAGGTTGCGGCTTGTCGGTCGA
>SCRR01000076.1 GCA_004322085.1 Burkholderiaceae bacterium | reverse complement strand
GGTCACATCGTCAACACCGCGAGCATGGCCGGGCTGCTGAACCCGCCCAACATGGGCGTGTACAACGTCAGCAAGCACGCCGTGGTCAGCCTGACGGAGACGCTGTACCAGGACTTGTCCCTGGTGACCGATCAGGTCAGCGCCAGCGTGCTGTGCCCGTTTTTTGTGGCCACCGGCATCAGCCAGAGCCAGCGCAACCGTCCGGGCGAACTGGCCGCCGACAAACCGACCAAGAGCCAGCTGGTGGGCCAGGCCATGAGCGACAAGGCGGTCGGCTCGGGCAAGGTCACGGCCTTTGATGTGGCGCAGAAGGTATTTGACGCCGTCGCTGCCAACCGGTTCTACATCTACAGCCACCCCCAGGCCATCGGCTCGGTGCAGACCCGGCTGGAGGACATCCTGCAGGCGCGCAACCCGACCGATCCTTTTGCCGGCAAGCCAGAGATCGGCGTGGCCCTGCGCAAGGCGCTGCGCGCGGACTGACTGGCGCAAGCGTTCAACAGCTGGCCGACACCGCCTGCAGCGTCGCACCGGTCTTGGGATCGAACAGCACCAGATTGATATGCCGGGCGTGCCTCGCGCTGGCGGGAATGCTGCGAAGGGTGAGTTCTTGCGGCGTGGCGGTGCGGTACTCGCCCACGGGCGTGTACTGGCGCACCACGAAGTCGTCCTGCAAGAATGCGCCCGAGTTTTCGCCCGCTTTGACTTTGGAGTTGTAGCCGTCCTCGGTCACGGTCCAGTAAGCACTCCACACGATCGGAGCGCCGGCGCGGGGCGTGACGATGGCCTCAAACCGGTCGGGACCCGACGCCTTCAATGCGATATCAAAACCGGCCACCCCGCTGGCTGCGGTGGGGTGCGTCCCCGGTGCACCCCAGCCGCGCCAGTCCCTGCCATTGCGCACCACTTGCGGGGTGTAGATGGAACCTTGTCCGGTCCAGGCCGCAATCTGCCGCTGGCGCAGGGTATAGGCGGGCGACGTAAAGCGGTCGACCCAGCCCAGGTTGTCCCAGTAGCCCACGTGAAAGGCCTCGATCACCGCAGCCGGCCCGGCGCCCTGGTTCTTCAGGCTGGACAGCCATCGGTCCGCTGGTGGGCAGGAGCTGCAGCCCTCGGAGGTATACAACTCGATCACTGGCGTGACCTGGCTGCCCGACTGTCCAGCACAGCCATTTTGCATGGAAAAACAAACTGAAACCCATGTGAATAGTAAACAGGTTACTATCAATTTAATAGTATTTGTCATGAAAACCCCGCGAGTTGAGATAGCCCTGCAAATAGTCGGCGCGGGCCGGTTTTTCTTACCTCGACGGTTCGCGAGCCACGTTTCCAGGCGCGGTAACCTGGTTGTGTCGCATAAAACCAACGATATGAATGCCGCAGAGATCTCAAACAGAGAATCTGTAAGCTTTGTAAAAAGCTGCCTTCTGGTGATATTTGTTGTGGAATTTTGTGTCCTTTTCCTCTAAAGTTTGTTGGCATTGGGGGCAATTCCCAATTCCAAGTTGCCCGCCTTTCCGCTAGAGCACGAAATCGCTGTCGCAAACGCGTCAAATCGGTTTCGGATAATGTAGTAGCGACAAAAAACCAAAAAAACAATCGTTGGCGAACGCGGGGGATTTATGGGCATTCGCATACAGATGGAAGGCGAGCCCGGCGTCACGCGCCGGGACAATCGGGTCGGGGTCGGGCAATTCGACCCGCACAGGTCCTCGTATCCGCAATGGCCGGACTTCATGAATGGCCAGCCGGATCGACCGGTGCGCGTGCTGCTGGTCGATGACGATCATTACTTTCGCAGGGTCGTCGCGCAGGAACTGATTGCGGACTTGCGTATCCATCTCGTCGCTCAGGCAGGGAGTGCGCGCGAAGGCAATCGCCTGATCGCGCAGCACGAGTTCGACGTGATGATGATCGATCTGAACCTGGGCGATGGCTCCGGCTTCGACCTGGTTGCGCGTATGAAGGCGCTTCGTCCGACAGCCGAGGCAGTTGTCATCTCCGCCATCGAAGATCAGCAAAACGCGATACATGCATTCGAGCTGGGCGCGACCGGTTACCTGCTCAAGAGCTCGTGGTTTGGCAGCTTCAGTGAAGCGATATTGCAGGTCGTCAATGGCGGGGCGTTCCTCTCACCGAGCCTGGCACGCCAGTTGCTGTGCAGGCTGGACCACGCACCGGGGGAAGTGTCCACGGCCAGAGGGTCGTATGAGCCCGGTGCGTTGTCGGTGCGTGAACGGGAAGTGCTCAAGATGGTGGCGGGCGGCTTCACCAGCGCCGAGATTGGCACTCGTCTCGCGATCAGTTGCCAGACCGTCAACACCCATGTCAAGAACATCTACCGCAAGCTGCAGGTGCGCACCCGCGCGCAGGCGGTCAGCCTGGCGGGGGCCAGCGGACTGCTGTAGAGACACTGCGTCTGCTGCCGCCGCGGTCGAGCGGGCGCGTGAGTCACTATGGCAAACTTGCCCGCTTCGAGTTACCTCAGTGCCAATGCCCGGCCCGATAGCGGGACGGTCCTCCACCATGCAGAAAATCATTCGTCAGATCGCCAGCGAACTCAAGGTTCGCGACGATCAGGTCCTGGCCGCCGTGAGCCTGCTCGACGGCGGCGCCACGGTGCCCTTTATCGCGCGCTATCGCAAGGAGGCCACGGGCGCGCTGGATGACATCCAGCTGCGCGAACTGGAATACCGCCTGGGCTACCTGCGCGAGCTGCAAGACCGGCGCGAGGTGGTCCTCAAGAGCATCGAGGAGCAGGGCAAGCTGACACCTGCGCTGCGTGCGTCGATCGAGGCAGCCCCGACCAAGCAGGATCTGGAAGACCTGTACCTGCCCTATAAGCAGAAGCGTCGCACCAAGGGCCAGATGGCCCGTGAAGCGGGCATAGCGCCGCTGGCGGACCGG
>SCRR01000075.1 GCA_004322085.1 Burkholderiaceae bacterium | reverse complement strand
TCAACACCAAGGAAATCACCATGAAAGCACTCACCACCGCCGTCCTGTCCGGCTGCATCCTGCTGATCGGCGCCAGCGCCATGGCGCAGGACACGATGAAGAAGGACGATATGGGCAAGGGCGCCATGAGCCACGGCGCCATGACCAAGGACAGCATGGCCATGGACCACATGAAAAAGCCGATGGCAAAGGACACCATGGGAAAAGATCACATGGGAAAGGATCACATGGCGAAGGACGCGATGGGCAAAGGCGCCATGGGCAAGGACGCCATGGGCAAGGATGAAATGAGCAAATAAGGCCGCGCGGACCCCGGCTGCCTGGGGCCAACACGCGGCAGTTCAACCGCGCAAGCTCTTTTGCTCTCAAACCAATAGTCCGCTACCAAGGTGAAATAAGGGCTTGAGGCCGATTCCATTCAATATTTGCAGGCAACTCCGGGCTGAACCCCCATCGATTTCGCCACGCGCGATCCGCGCGGCGGATTCCACCCACTCCTTCAAAAACGCGCCGCAGGGCCGCACGCGAGGCCTTGCCTGTGCGCGCCACGGCCACAAAGGCGCGTAGAGTTTGGGGGTCGGGGTGGCCGCTCCAATTCGCCGAACCTCGGCACGGGTTTTGGCGAATCCATCGGCAAGCCCCTCCAGTTTTGACGACACTCGTCATATTCACCAGGAGATTCACTATGAGCACAGCAAATATTGACCATTACATAGCCGGGCACGTGCAGGCGAGCACCTCGGGCCGTGCCCAGGACGTGTTCAACCCCGCCACCGGCGCCATCACCGGGCGCGTCGCGATGGCCAACCGCAGTGACGTCGACAAGGCTGTGGCGGCCGCGCGCGCCGCTTTCCCGGCCTGGGCCGACACGCCGCCGCTGCGTCGCGCGCGCGTTCTGTTCAGGTTCCTGGAGCTGCTGAACACCCACCGCGATGAACTCGCGCACCTGATCACGGCCGAACATGGCAAGGTCTTCACCGACGCCCAGGGCGAGGTCTCGCGCGGCATCGACGTGGTCGAATTCGCCTGCGGCATTCCGCAACTGCTCAAGGGCGATTTCACCGACCAGGTCTCCACCGGCATGGACAACTGGACGCTGCGCCAGCCGCTCGGCGTGGTGGCCGGCATCACGCCGTTCAACTTTCCGGTGATGGTGCCGATGTGGATGTTCCCGGTGGCGCTGGCCGCGGGCAACTGCTTCATCCTCAAGCCCAGCCCGATCGACCCGAGCCCCTCGCTGCTGATCGCGGCGCTGCTGAAAAAGGCCGGACTGCCGGACGGCGTGTTCGGCGTGGTGCAGGGCGACAAGGAGGCGGTGGATGCACTGCTGGAGCACCCGGACGTCAAGGCCGTGTCGTTCGTCGGCTCGACGCCGATCGCCAACTACATCTACGAGACCGGCGCGCACCACGGCAAGCGCGTACAGGCGCTGGGCGGTGCGAAGAACCACATGGTGGTGATGCCCGACGCCGACCTCGACCAGGCCGTCGATGCACTGATCGGCGCCGGCTACGGCTCGGCCGGCGAGCGTTGCATGGCCGTCAGCGTTGCGGTGCTGGTGGGCGATGTGGCCGACCAGCTGGTGCCGCGGCTGGCCGAGCGCGCGAAGACGCTCAAGATCAAGAACGGCACGGCGCTGGACGCCGAAATGGGCCCGATCGTGACTGCGGCGGCGCACGCGCGCATCAGCAGCTACATCGAACTGGGCGTCACGGAGGGCGCCCAACTGGTCGTCGATGGCCGCGGCTTTCGCGGCACCGACGCGGGCAAGGGCTGCGACAAGGGCTTCTGGATGGGCGGCACGCTGTTCGATCATGTCAAGCCCGGCATGCGTATCTACAAGGAAGAAATCTTCGGCCCAGTGCTGGGCTGCGTGCGCGTGAAGGATTTTGGTGAAGCGGTCGACATGATCAACGCCCACGAGTTCGGCAACGGCGTGTCGTGCTTCACGCGCGACGGTCACGTGGCGCGCGAGTTTGCGCGGCGCATCCAGGTTGGCATGGTCGGCATCAACGTGCCGATCCCGGTGCCGATGGCCTGGCACGGCTTTGGCGGCTGGAAGCGCAGCCTGTTCGGTGACACGCATGCCTACGGCGAAGAGGGTGTGCGCTTTTACACCAAGCAAAAATCCATCATGCAGCGCTGGCCCGAAAGTATCGGCAAGGGCGCAGAGTTCGTCATGCCCACCGCGAAGTGAGTACATGAGCGAGCGCACGTTCGACTACATCATCGTGGGTGCCGGCACCGCGGGCTGCCTGCTGGCCAATCGCCTGTCGGCCGATGCCGGCAAACGCGTGCTGCTGATCGAGGCCGGCGGCAAGGACAACTACCACTGGATCCACATTCCGGTGGGCTACCTGTACTGCATCGGCAACCCGCGTACCGACTGGCTGTACCGCACCGAGCCCGATGCGGGGCTGAACGGGCGCGTGCTGCGTTACCCGCGCGGCAGGACGCTGGGCGGCAGCTCCAGCATCAACGGCATGATCTACATGCGCGGGCAGGCGCGCGACTACGACCAGTGGGCGCAGGCGACCGGCGACGACGCCTGGAGCTGGGCCAACGCCCTGCCTTACTTCAAGCTGCACGAGGATTACTACCTGGGCGCCGATGCCGCGCATGGCGCGAAGGGCACCCCGCCGGAGCTGCTGCAGGACGACCAGACGCAGTATCGCCGGTTGCTGCGCCAGCAGGGAGCAGGTGGCGAATGGCGCGTGGAAAAACAGCGCCTGCGCTGGGACATTCTGGATGCGTTCTCGCAGGCCGCGCAGCAGGCTGGCATTGCTGCGACGGACGACTTCAACCGCGGCAACAACGAAGGCGTTGGCTACTTCGCGGTGAACCAGCGCGCGGGCTGGCGCTGGAATGCGGCCAAGGCCTTTCTGCGCCCGACCTGCGACGAGCGGCCCAACGTCGAGGTATGGACCTCGGCCCAGGTCGTGCGGTTGCTGTTCGAGGCCACGGCCGATGGCCGCCCGCGCTGCACCGGTGCGCAGGTGCGCGCTGGCGGCGAGAACGTCACGGCCACGGCGGGCCGCGAGGTGATCCTGTGCGCCGGCAGCATCGGCTCCCCGCAAATCCTGCAACTCTCGGGCATCGGTCCGGCAGAACTGCTCAAGCGCGTCGGTGTGCCGGTCGTGACCGACCTGCCCGGTGTCGGCGCCAATCTGCAGGACCATCTGCAGATCCGCGCCATGTTCAAGGTGCAGGGCGTCCAGACCCTGAACACGCTGGCCAACTCGCTGCTGGGCAAGGCCCGGATCGGGCTCGAATACGCTTTGAGGCGGTCCGGCCCGATGAGCATGGCGCCATCGCAACTCGGCGCGTTCACGCGCAGCGATGCCGCGCAAGCCTGGCCCAACCTGGAGTTCCATGTGCAGCCGCTGAGCCTGGACGCGTTCGGCGAGCCCCTGCACGACTTTCCGGCCTTCACCGCCAGCGTGTGCAACCTGAACCCGACCAGCCGCGGCACCGTCCAGATCAAGAGCCCGCGCTTCGAGGATGCGCCCGCCATCGCCCCGAACTACCTGAGCACGGAGCAGGACCGCAAGGTCGCGGCCGACTCGCTGCGCGTGACGCGCCGCATCGTGGCGCAGCCCGCACTGGCGCGCTACCAGCCGCAGGAGTACAAGCCCGGCGTGCAGTTCCAGAGCGACGACGAACTGGCACAACTGGCGGGCGACATCGCCACCACCATCTTCCACCCGGTCGGCACCACCAAAATGGGGCACGCCGACGATCCACGCGCCGTGGTCGATTCGCGCCTGCGCGTCCGTGGGGTCACCGGCCTGCGCGTGGTCGATGCGGGCGTGATGCCCACCATCACCAGCGGCAACACCAACTCGCCCACATTGATGATCGCGGAGAAGGCCGCGCAGTGGATCGCCGAGGACGCCGGCTGACGCAGCGGCGAGTCAGCGAGCGGGTTCTGGCCTGCCGCGGTCCGGAGAAGAATAAAGGGTAATCCCGATCACCGCGCTGGCGCCAATCGCCTACATTAGCGTCACCCGGAAACAGGCACGAGTGCCAGTTTCCGTGAGGAGCCGAGGAGACAAAATTGAAACGCTGGCGCATTACCCGTCGCCAGCGGGATCGCAGACAGAAGGCGCCGGTACCCCCGGCGCCTTTTCTTTTTCAATCAAAACAGCCCGTAGCCCATATCAATCATTGGCAATATGCTATGAGTTGAGTAGCTAAATGCCAGCACCCATGGCGTCATGGATTGGATGGTTATGTCACAGGCCTCGCCGCTGGCCGGCTACGACGCCCTCGCGCGGTGAGTTGGCCCGCGTCGGTCCTGTATGCGGCGTAGCACCACCGCTCAGGGCTCGGGGGGCAGGGGCACGTCCTGCACGCGCCGCGGCGTGCCGATCGGCGCCGTGGCCTGCGCCTTTTGTACCGCCGCAATGTCTGCCACGCTGGGATACTGGCCCAGCAGCCAGTAGTCGAACACCCGGCGCGCGATCGGCGCGGCGGCCTGCGCGCCGAAGCCGGCGTTCTCCACCACCATCGCAAGCACGATCTTCGGGTTGTCTGCCGGCGCAAAGGCCGTGAACAAGGCGTTGTCGCGCAAGCGTTCGGGCACCTTGCTGGCGTGGTATTTCTCGTTTTTCTTGATTTCAAGCACCTGGGCCGTACCGGTCTTGCCACCGCTGGTGTAGGCTGCGCCGCGAAAGCTGGCCGCCGAAGTCCCTTCGAGGTTGACGCCGACCATGGCATTTTTGACCACGGCCAGATACTCCGGCTTGATGTTGAGCTGGGTGACCGGATCACGAACTGCAGGCTCGCCGTGGTGCGTGGCGGGGTTGATGATTTCCTTGGCCAGGTGCGGCCGCACTTTCAGGCCGTTATCGGCCAGTGCGGCGGTGGCTACCGCCAGTTGCAGCATCGTGAAATGGTTGTAGCCCTGGCCAATGCCGAGCGAGATGGTCTCCCCGGCATACCATTTTTGCTGGGCGGGGTCGCGGTACGCGGCGCGCTTCCAGGCGGTGGATGGCAGCAGCCCGCGCGCCTCGCCCTGGATGTCGATGCCGGTCAGCTGGCCCAATCCGAACGGCTTTATATAGTCGTGGATCGTATCGACGCCCAGGTCGTTGGCCACCATGTAGTAGTACGTATCGCACGACTCCACGATCGACTTGTACATGTTGACCGTGCCGTGCCCACCCACCTTGTCGTCGCGAAACTTGTGCCCTCCGAACATGAAGTAGCCCGGATCGACGATGGTCTGCTGCGGCGTGCGTTTGCCGGTTTCCAGCGCGGCCACCGCCATGAACGGCTTGTAGGTCGAACCCGGCGCATAGGTGCCACGCAGCGCCCGGTTCAGCAGCGGCTTGTCGAGCGAGTCATTGAGCGCCGTCCAGTTGTCGTTGTCGATACCGTCCACAAACATGTTGGGGTCGAAGGTCGGTTTGCTGACAAAGGCCAGCACCTCGCCGGTCTTGGGATCGAGCGCGACCAGTGCACCGCGCCGATCGCCAAACAGGTCTTCCACCAGTTTTTGCAGCCGGATGTCGATCGACAGCTTGATCGTGTCGCCGGGGATGGCCGGGATGCTCGCGAGCTGGCGCACGGCGCGCCCCGCGGCCGAGGTTTCCATCTCCTCGACCCCGGTCGTGCCGTGCAACTGGCTCTCGTAGCTTTGCTCGATGCCGAGCTTGCCGATGTAGTCGGTGCCGCGGTAGTTGGCCTCGTCATCCGAGTCGTCGATGCGCGCCTTCTCCGCCTGGTTGATGCGGCCGATATAGCCAATCGCATGGCTGGCGAGTTCACCAAACGGGTAATTGCGGAACAGCCGGGCCTTGATCTCGACGCCCGGAAAGCGATAGCGCTGCGCCGCAAACCGGGCCACCTCGTCGTCATTGAGCCGGGTGCGGATCGGCAACGACTCGAAGCTTTTCGACTCGTCCAGCAGCTTCTTGAAGCGCTTGCGGTCGCGCGCCGTGATATCGACCACTTTGGCCAGTGCATCGATGGTCTGCTCCAGCGGTCCGGCCTTGGACGGCGTGATCTCCAGCGTATAGGCAGAGTAGTTGTTGGCCAGCACAACGCCGTTGCGGTCCTCGATCAGCCCACGCGTGGGTACGATCGGTACGAGCGCGGTACTGTTGCTCTGGGCCTGCTCGGCCAGGTCCTCGTGGCGCACGATCTCCAGATACATCAAGCGCGCCACCACCAGGCCAAACGCGACCAGCACGACCAGGCTGGCCACCAGCACGCGCCGGCGAAAGCGCGCCAGTTCGGCCTCGATGTTGCGCAGCTCGGTCATGGCGTGAGGAACAGGATGAGACCGGCACGGCTCATAAAGGGCGGTTCTTGTCGGGGTCGGGCGCGCGGCGCTGCGGCGCCAGCAGCATGATGCTCACGATCGGCCACAGGACGGTCTCGATCAGCGGTGCCAGCAGTATTTGCCAGCCGGGAAACACACCACCGCCCAGCATGCGGATGCCCAGTTCGATCGCGTGCGCAGCGACGAAGATGGGCAGCACCTGCAAGGCCTGCGATGGCACGCTGAACCAGAGCAGGCGACGGTGGATCGTGATGGCAAAAAAGCTGAGCGCGGTATAGGCCAGCGCGTGCTGGCCCAGCAATGCAGCCTGCTGCACGTCCATGATGACGCCAAAGACGAAGGCCGCTCCCATGCCCACGCGCAGCGGCTGGTGCACACTCCAGAACACCAGCAGCAGCATCAGCAGATCCGGCCTCCAAGCGACGCGTCCGAGCGGCAGCATGTTGATCAACAGGGCCACCAGCAGACTGCCCCAGATGAACAGCGGATTGGCGGGCAGCAGCAGTTGCTGGCCTTGTCGCATGATCATGCGGCACGCTCTTGTGGTAGCGCGGCGGGCAGGCGTCTCATTTCGATGCCCCCTTCTTTTTCAACACGGGCGCCGGCTTGGTGTCGAACGCCGGGCGCTGCGGGATCTGCGCCGCCACCGGCGCCAGCACCATGACGTGGCGCGTCGCGTTCACGAGCGCCAGGGGTGTGCAGTAAATGCGTGCAAAGGTCGAGTCGGCCCGGCGCTCGACCTTCGCCACTTTGGCGACCGGCAGACCCGGCGGATAGACCCCGTCGATGCCACTGGTAGTGAGCAAATCCCCTTGCACCATATCGGTGCTGGTCGGCATGAAGCGCAAGTCCAGCATACCCCCCTGCGATACCGGGTCGCCAAAGGCCACGCCGCGCACGCCAGTGCGCGTGTTGAGCACCGGAATGGCCTGGTCGCGATCGATCACCAGCGTGACTTCGCTCAGCAGCGGCGACACCCGCGTCACCTGGCCGAGCACGCCGGACTCGTCGATCACCGGCGAGCCCGCCACAATGCCCTGCGCCGTGCCCTTGTCGATGATGATCTTGCGCGAGTAGGGGTCGGCCGCGTCGTACAGCACCTCGGCGGCCTGCGCGGGCGTGGTCAGATGTTCGCGCAGATCCAGCAGCTTGCGCAGGCGGCTGTTTTCCAGCATGAGTTGCTCCACCTGGCTGGCGCGCAGGGATTGCAGCACGAGCTTTTGCCGCGCTGCCTCCTCGCCCTGCTGGGCCGCTTGCAGGGATTCGAAATATTCGCCCCCGGCGCGCGCCAGCAGCACCGGACGCATGACCAGCCATTGCACCGGATACAGCGCCGTCGCGACCGCCGCACGCAGGGGCTGGGTAACCTTGAAACGCGTGTCAGCCACCATGAGAAACAACGCCAGGGCGCTGAAAAACATCAACTTGGACAGCGCCGACGGCCCCTGCTTGAAGAAGGGGGGCGGGGTCCTGTCAAGAGTACCTAAAGGCATGGCTCACGTATTGTCCCTTCTTCGGGGACCGGTGCGCGCAGGCAGACAAGCGCGCGGGCTTACTCCGACGTGAAAATCGAGCCCAGACGGTCCATGCGCTCGAGCGCAATGCCGCAGCCGCGCACCACGCAGGTCAGCGGGTCTTCGGCCACCAGCACCGGCAGGCCGGTTTCCTCGGCCAGCAGGCGATCGAGGTCACGCAGCAGCGCACCACCGCCGGTCAGCATCATGCCGCGCTCGGCAATGTCGGCGCCCAGTTCGGGCGGGGTCTGCTCGAGCGCGTTCTTCACGGCACTCACGATATTGTTCAGTGGATCGGTGAGTGCTTCGAGGATTTCGTTGCTGGAGATGGTGAAGCTGCGCGGCACGCCCTCGGACAGGTTGCGGCCCTTGACCTCGAGTTCCTTGACTTCCGAGCCCGGAAACGCGGAACCAATGTACTTCTTGATGGCTTCGGCCGTGGGCTCGCCGATCAGCATGCCGTAGTTGCGGCGGATGTAGTTGATGATGGCATCGTCGAAGCGGTCGCCGCCGACCCGCACGCTGCCCTTGTAGACCATGCCGCCGAGCGAGATCACACCCACTTCGGTGGTGCCGCCGCCAATGTCCACCACCATGGAGCCCGAGGCCTCGGAAACCGGCAGGCCGGCGCCGATGGCCGCTGCCATGGGCTCCTCGATCAGGTACACCTCGGACGCGCCGGCGCCCAGCGCCGACTCGCGAATCGCGCGCCGTTCCACCTGGGTCGAGCCGCACGGCACGCAGATGATGATGCGCGGCGACGGCTTGAACATGCCGCGCGGATGCACCATCTTGATGAACTGCTTGAGCAT
>SCRR01000074.1 GCA_004322085.1 Burkholderiaceae bacterium | reverse complement strand
GGCGTAATGCCAAAAAGGCTTCAAATTCATGGCAACGACTTCCCCAAGGGTTCCAGGCAACCCTAACGGGCCGGCCCCTCGAAAGTCGCATTGCGCAGGAATCCGGCCGGCATCTGCAGGGCCGAGGTGCCACCAAACTGCTCGTGCGCCGCCAGAAAGGCGTCCAGCCGCGGATCGCGAATCATGACTTGCGCAGGACCGTCGGCAACGTCGACGACGGGTTGCACCGCTTGCGGCTGTGCGGGCACCACCGCCTGCGCCAGTTGGGAGAGTCCGGGCGCCTGACGCCATCCGGTGAGCCCGGTCCAGCTGATCGCCGCCAGTGCGGCCAGCGACGCAAAACCAGCGACCAGCTTCCAGCGCAAGCTCGATTCGTTGGCTGCACGCCTGATTCCGGCGTTCCGGTCCCTGGACTTCGCAGAATGGGGGTTGAGCGCCACCGGACCCATGGCGCTGATTGGCTGCACCGGGATCTGCTCCTGGCGCAGGCGGGTTTTCAGGCGTGCAATGAAGGCCACGTCCCGGCGACAGGCGGCCAATTCGCCCGATCGCAGCACATCACCCACCACATGATACGCATGCCAGGTGGCAAGTGCCTGTGCGTCCGCGCTGACCGCCTCCAGCGCCCGGGCGAATTCTTCGCCACGCAGCTGTCCATCCGCCAGGGCGGAAATAGCTTCATGTGTATTCACGATGTCATTCATGTTCGTCCCCTGCCAGCATGTCCCCATCCACCACCCAAAGAGTCACCATCTTTTGCCCATCTGGTTTTCCAGTAGCGGCCTGACCTTCGCCGATATCGCTTCACGTGCCCGGAAAATACGCGAGCGCACGGTCCCTATCGGGCAATTCATCGCATCCGAAATCTCTTCGTAGCTCAGCCCTTCGATTTCGCGCAGGGTCACAGCCTGGCGCAAGTCTTCGGGCAACGCCTGCATGGCGGCGTTTACAACGGCCGCAATCTCCTTTGCAGCCAGCACGGTTTCGGGTGTTTCCTGGGTGGTTAGTTCATGCCCGACCAGGGAAGTTTCATCCTCCTCGTCGGACGCCCTGAAGGTGTTTTCGGAAATGACCGGGTTGCGCTTCATGTCGAGCAATGACTTTTTGGCGGTGTTGACGGCAATCCGGTACAGCCAGGTGTAGAACTGGGCATCGCCCCGGAACTGGTGCAGGGCGCGGTAGGCGCGAATAAAGGTCTCCTGGGCAATGTCCTGCACCAGATCGACGTCACGTACCATGCGGCCAATCAGTCGCTCGATGCGGCGCTGGTACTTGATCACCAGCAACTCGAACGCCCGCTGGTCGCCGGCCACCGTACGCTCGACCAGCAGCAGATCGCTGTCGACGGGCGCAGGCGCCGCGGCAGGAACGTCTGGTGGCGCAGTGGAGGGCGGAATCTTGGCACTCATCAGTTCACAGTCTCAGTCGGGCGAAGGCGCCGCTTCGGCTGCGGCGCGCGAATAGACCGCGCGGCGCAGATCGCCCCAGTGCCCTGGCACCCGACGCTGCTCCAACCACAGCCAGCGCGAGCGCCGCTCGCCACCATCGCAGCGCAGGTGCACCAACAGACACCGCTGCAGGTCCAGGTGCACCGCCAACAACCCTGTGGCCAGCGTGGCGCAGGACCCGGGCCCCCGCCACTGCCAGCCGGCGCCATCCCAGTGCAGCACACCGGTGGGCGATGCCCGCCATCGCGTCGTCGCCACGGCGCCGCCAACCAGCACGCAGGTCAGCGCCAGCCATTGGCGCCAGCCCGGACGATCGACCTGGGTCCACCAGGCTACGGTCAGCAATGCACCAGCCAGCCAGACCAGCGCGAGGGTAAGGCCCCAGACACGCGAACGCCCCACCGGATAGGAGACCGACGGGGCGCTGTGCATGCTCGGGCGGGTCTGCAGAAAATTCAGATGCGCTTGAATTTCAAGGCGCGCGTTTGAAAACGAGCGTCCCGTTGGTGCCGCCAAAGCCGAAATTGTTTTTGACGGCGACGTCGATCTTCATGTCCCGCGCGGTATTCGCGCAGAAGTCCAGATCACATTCGGGGTCCTGGTTGAAGATATTCGTCGTCGGTGGAACTTTTTGATGGTGCAGCGCGAGCACCGTGAACACGCTCTCGATACCGCCAGCACCGCCCAGGAGGTGGCCAGTCATGGATTTGGTAGAGCTGACCACTGTCTTGCGTGCGTGGTCTCCCAGCGCCGCCTTGATGGCCTTGCATTCGTTCGCATCGCCCATCGGGGTGGAGGTGCCATGCGCATTGAGATAGTCCACCTGGTCGGCGTTGACGCCCGCGTTGCGCAGCGCGCTGATCATGGCGCGGCGCGGGCCGTCCATGTTGGGTGCCGTCATGTGGCCGGCGTCAGCGCTCATGCCGAAGCCCGCCAGTTCGGCGTAGATTTTGGCGCCGCGCGCTCTGGCGTGCTCATATTCTTCGAGCACCAGCATGCCGGCGCCCTCGCCCAGCACAAAGCCGTCCCGGTCCCTGTCCCACGGGCGCGACGCCGTCTTCGGATCATCGTTGCGGGTGGACAGCGCACGCATGGCGGCAAAACCACCCACCCCCAGTGGCGAGATGGTGGCTTCCGAGCCGCCCGCCACGATCACGTCGGCGTCGCCATATTCGATCAGGCGCCCGGCATCGCCAATGCAATGCAGGCCTGTGGTGCAAGCCGTGGCGATCGCGATGTTTGGGCCCTTGAAGCCAAAACGTATCGAGACATGGCCCGCCACCATATTGACTATGGACGCCGGTACAAAGAAGGGGGTGATGCGGCGCGGGCCGCGGTTGACCAGCTCGGTGTGGGTGGCCTCGATCATGGGCAGGCCACCGATGCCCGAGCCGATCACGCAGCCTATGCGCGTGGCCAGCTCTTCGCTCAGGGCAGCGCCGGTCGGCAGGCCCGCATCGGCCACGGCCTGGGCCGCGGCGGCGATTCCGAAGTGAATGAACGCGTCCATCCCGCGCGCATCCTTCACGCTGAGATAGGACTCCAGATCCAGCCCCTTGACCTCGCCTGCGATCTTGCACGCGAAGTTCGACGCGTCGAACTTCGTGATGAGGTCGATGCCGGACTGTCCGGCCAGCAGGTTGGCCCAGGCATCGGCCACCGTGTTGCCCACGGGGCAGACGCAACCCAGGCCGGTCACGACAACGCGGCGACGGCTCATGCGCTGAAATCCCGAGGTTTAAGCCTTTTGGTGGCTTGTGGCGTAATCGATGGCGTTTTGAACGGTGGTGATCTTCTCGGCGTCTTCGTCGGGAATTTCAATGCCGAACTCGTCTTCGAGCGCCATCACCAGCTCCACCGTATCGAGTGAATCGGCGCCGAGATCGGCCACAAAGGCCTTTTCGCTGACGACTTGAGATTCTTCCACGCCGAGTTGCTCGGCAATGATTTTTTTGACACGTGCTTCGATATCGCTCATGGTTCCCTCTTAGGGTTGTAAATTAATCCGTGATTCTAGCCGGGCCAGAGGCAAATCTCTGGCCCCGCTGCCGAACGGATGAAGCGGCTGGTGTCGCTGCTGTTTCAGCTCATGTACATGCCGCCATTGACGTGCAGTTCCTGCCCCGTCACATAGGCGGCTTGCGGCGACGCGAGATAGGCCACGGCATGCGCGATGTCCGACGGATGCCCCAGGTGACCCAGCGGAATCTGGCCCAGCAACGCCTGGTGCTGCTCGGGTGGCAGGCTGGCGGTCATGTCGGTCTCGATGAATCCGGGCGCCACGCAATTCACCGTGATGTTTCGGCTGCCGAGTTCGCGCGCCAGCGCCCGGGTCATGCCCGCGACGCCGGCCTTGGCCGCCGCGTAGTTGGCCTGGCCCGGGTTGCCCGAGGCACCCACCACGCTGGTAATGCTGATGATGCGGCCATAGCGCTGCTTCATCATGGTGCGCATCACGGCGCGGCTCATGCGAAACACGGCCTTGAGGTTGGTGTCGAGCACGGCATCCCAATCGTCGTCTTTCAGACGCATGGCCAGCATGTCGCGCGTGATGCCGGCGTTGTTCACCAGCACCTGCAGGCCACCGTGCTCCTTCACGATTGCGTCGATCAGCACCTCGGCCGCCACCGCGTCGTTGACATCGAGGGTTTTCCCCGAGCAGCCAGGGAACGCTGCCAGCGACTGGCCGATCCTGGTGGCACCGGCGTCCGTGGTGGCCGTTCCAATCACCTTCAACCCGCGCTGCGCGAGCTCCAGTGCAATGGCCGCGCCAATGCCTCGCGAGGCGCCTGTGACCAGCGCCACCTGGCCTTCAAACGGAACCACATTCATTGCAGAACTCCGCGCGCATCGGCCAGCGTGGCCGGGTCGAACAGGGGCAGGCCCGCAAGGTCGGCGTCGATGCGTCGCACCAGGCCGGCCAGCACCTTGCCAGGACCGCATTCGACCAGCGTCGCCACGCCGCGCATCTTGATGGCGGCCACGCACTCGACCCAGCGCACCGGGCCGAAGGCCTGCCGGTACAAGGCGTCGCGAATACGCTCAGGCGCCACTTCGACGGCCACATCGATATTGTTGAGCACCGGAATTTGCGGCACACCCAGCACGGTCATGGCCAGTTCAGCCTTGAGCTTTTCGGCAGCCGGCTTCATCAGGCAGGAGTGGAACGGGGCAGACACCGGCAGCAGCAGCGCACGCCTGGCGCCGCTCTTTTTCAGGTTTTCGCAGGCCTTGTCCACCGCGGCCTTGCTGCCCGCGATCACGGTCTGCACCGGGTCATTGAAATTGGCGGCCTCCACCACTTCGGCGGATTGGGCGCCAAATGACTGCGTCACCTCGGCACAGCCCGTAATTACCCTGGCGGCATCCAGCCCCAGAATGGCGGCCATCGCGCCCCTACCCACCGGCACGGCATCCTGCATGGCCTGCGCGCGAAAACGCACCAGCGGCGCCGCCTGCGCAAGCGTCAGCACGCCCGCAGCCACCAGCGCCGAATACTCGCCCAGCGAGTGACCCGCGACCACGGTGGGGACCGCACCGGTCTCTGCCATCCATGCGCGGTAAGCGGCGACGCCGGCAATCAGCATCACGGGCTGGGTGTTGGTGGTCAGGTCAAGCGCGTCCTTGGGACCCTGTTTGATCAGAAGGGCCATGTCCTCGTGCAGCGTATCCGAAGCCTCCTGGAGCGTTTGCGCGACCACCGGGTGATCGCCCCAGGCATCCAGCATGCCGACCGATTGCGATCCCTGACCGGGAAAGACGATTGCGAAAGATTTCATGAATTTATTGAATCAAAACG
>SCRR01000073.1 GCA_004322085.1 Burkholderiaceae bacterium | reverse complement strand
ACCGGGGCGCCGGCGAACAGCCGCGCCGCCGTGAACAGGTCTTCCTTGCTGATGCCGCAGACTTGCGCCACCAGTTCGGGCGGGCAATCGCGCACCGTGGCCTTGAGCGCGTCGAAGCCGTTGGTGTGCGCCGCGATCCAGGCCGCGTCAATCCAGCCTTCCCACAGCATGAGGTGCAGCATGCCGTTGAACAGCATCACATCGGTACCCGGCTGCACGGCCAGATACAGGTCGGCGATCGCTGCGGTATCGGTGCGGCGCGGATCGGCCACGATGATTTTCAACGCCGGGTTGGCGGCCTTGGCGTCTTCGATGCGCCGGAACAGGATCGGATGGGCGTAGGCCGTGTTGCTGCCGACGATGAAAATGCATTGCGCGTGGTTCACATCGTCGTAGCAGGCGGGCGGCGCATCCATGCCCAGCGTGGCCTTGTAGCCGGCCACCGCGCTGCTCATGCACAGGCGCGAGTTGCTGTCGACATTGTTGGTGCCGATCAGGCCCCGGGCGAGCTTGTTGAAGATGTAATAGTCCTCGGTCAGCAACTGGCCCGAGAGGTAAAAGCCCACGGCGTCGGGACCGTGCTCGCGCAGCACCTGCGCGAACTTGTTGGCCGCGGTGTCGAGCGCCGCATCCCATAAAACAGGCATGGGCGCCGCGCTGCGCCAGGCGCGTTGCATCGGCTGCAGCAGCCGGGTCTGTCGTGTGACCGCCGCGCTCGCCGTCAGGTGCAGCGTGGTGCCCTTGCTGCACAGCCGGCCGAAGTTGGCTGGATGGTCCGGGTCGCCGCGCACGCCGGTGATCTGCGCGCCATCGGACGCTATGACCACGCCGCAGCCCACGCCGCAGTAAGGGCAGGTGGATCGCGTTTCAAGCATGTTTACTCCCTCCCCCTTTGGGGGAGGGCAGGGGTGGGGGCAGGCGTCGAAACAAGCGCCGGCATGCCCCCATCCCAACCTTCCCCCAGCGGGGGAAGGAGGAGCGGCCTCTCAGGCCCCATGCGGCGCCTGCACGTCGTAGGTCTCGTCGCCCAGCTTGCCGGCCGTTGCAAAGCCCGGCCCCGCGTGCGGCGCGGCGAGGTCGAGCGCCAACGTCGCGAGTTCGCGCGCATCGAGCAGGACCTGGCCGGCTTCGACCTTGACGGCAAAGCGCGGCGTGCAGCCTTCGTCGGGCGCCTTGGCGCAGCCGTCGTCCAGGTCGATGACCCGGTTGTGCAGCGGGCACGCCACGCTGGTGCCGAACACGATGCCCTGCGACAGGGGCCCGCCCTTGTGCGGACAGCGGTCGAGCAGCGCGAACACCTGGTCCTGGTCGTTGCGGAACACGGCGATGGCCACGCCGCGTGGGCGCGCGACCCGGCGCGCGCCCAGCACGGGGATGTCCCCGACGCGGCAAATTACTTTCCAGTCGTTCATTTGCTATCTCTTTTGCAGCTATTTGCTGCATGCTGATATGGGCTTGCAATGGTTTTCATTCACAACGCTCAGACCGTGAGGGGTTCGAACTGGCGCTTGTCCACACCCGCCTTGGCCGACTCGAACCACGGATCGGGCTCGCCCTCCACGCTGAACTGCAGGCGCTCCCACAGCGCCTTGCGGCCTTCGGCGTCGTCCAGGATGCGCTTCTTGACGTAGTCGAGGCCGACGCGCCCGATGTAGTGCACGGTGCGCTCCAGGTACCAGCCTTCCTCGCGGTACAGTTGCAGGAAAGCGCCCGCGTATTCCAGCACTTCGGGCCCGGTTTTGACCTTGACCAGGAACTGGGCCACCTCGGTCTTGATGCCACCGTTGCCGCCGACGTGGATTTCCCAGCCCGAGTCGACGCCGATGATGCCCACGTCCTTGATGCCCGACTCGGCGCAGTTGCGCGGACAGCCGCTCACCGCGAGCTTGACCTTGTGCGGCGCGTACATGCGCCACAGCGCGCGCTCCAGGTCCTTGCCCATCTGCGTGCTGTCCTGCGTGCCGAAGCGGCACCACTCCGACCCGACGCAGGTCTTGACCGTGCGCAGCGCCTTGGCGTAGGCATGGCCCGAGGGCATGCCGATGTCCTTCCAGACGTTCTGCAGGTCTTCCTTCTTCACGCCCAGCAGATCGATGCGCTGGCCGCCCGTGACCTTGACGGTCGGGATCTTGTATTTGTCGACCGCGTCGGCGATGCGGCGCAACTCGGCCGCCGTGGTCTCGCCGCCCCACATGCGCGGAATCACGCTGTAGGTGCCGTCCTTCTGGATGTTGGCATGGCTGCGCTCGTTGATGTAGCGGCTTTGCGGGTCGTCCCTGGCCTCCTTCGGCCAGGTCGAGAGCAGGTAGTAGTTGACGGCCGGGCGGCACATTGAGCAGCCGTTCGGCGTGCGCCACTCCATGAAGTGAAACACGTCGGCAATCGCCAGCAGCTTGTGCGCCTTGATGGCCTCGCGCACCTCCTGGTGGCTGTGCTCGGTGCAGCCGCACAGCGCTTTCTTCTTCGGCGTGGTCGAGTAGTCGCCACCGGCCGTGGCCATCAGAATCTGCTCGACCAGCCCGGTGCACGAGCCGCAACTCGCGCTGGCCTTGGTGTGTTTGCGCACTTCGTCAAGCGTGAACAGGCCCTTGTCCTTGATCGCCTTGCAAATGGTGCCCTTGGTGACGCCGTTGCAGCCGCAGACCTCGGCGTCATCCGGCATGCCCGCGGCCTTGCTGTGGCCTTCGTGGCCGCTGTTGCCGATGTTGGATTCGCCGAACATCAGCTTGTCGCGGATGTCGTGCACGCTGCGGCCGTCGCGCAACAGCTTGAAGTACCAGCTGCCGTCCACCGTGTCGCCGTACAGGCAGGCGCCGACTAATCTGTCGTCCTTGATCACCAGCTTTTTGTAGACGCCGCCGAACGGGTCGCTCATCACCAGCTCTTCGGTGCCCGCGTCCTCCGCACGCCCCGATGCCGCGCCCATGAAGTTGCCGCAGGAGAACAGATCGATGCCCGTCACCTTGAGCTTGGTCGAGGTCAGCGAGCCGGTGTAGCGGCCGATGCCGAACTGCGCGAGATGGTTCGCCGCGACCTTGGCCTGCTCGAACAGCGGCGCCACCAGGCCGTAGGCGATGCCGCGGTGCGCCGCGCATTCACCCACCGCATAGATGCGCGCGTCGGTCACGGTCTGCAGGGTGTCGTTGACCACGATGCCGCGGTCGCAGTGCAGGCGCATCTTCGTCGCCAGTTCGATGTTGGGGCGGATGCCCACGGCCATCACGACTAGGTCGGTCGGCAGCTCGGTGCCGTCCTTGAAGCGAATGGCCATCACCCTGCCGTTCCGGTCGGGGATCAGCGCTTCGGTCTGGGCGCCGATCATGAATTTCAGCCCGCGGTCTTCCAGCGATTTCTGCAGCAGCTTGCCCGCCACGTCGTCGAGCTGGCGCTCCATCAGCCAGGGCATCACATGCACCACGGTCACGTCCATGCCGCGCTTCATGAGGCCGTTGGCCGCTTCCAGGCCCAGCAGGCCGCCGCCGATGACGACCGCGCGCTTGTATTTCTGCGCGGCCTCGATCATCGCGTTGGCGTCGGCGATGTCGCGGTAGGCGATCACGCCCTCCAGATCATGGCCCGGCACCGGCAGGATGAACGGATTGGAGCCCGTGCACATCAGCAGCCGGTCGTACGGCTCCTCGGTGCCGTCCTCGGCGCGCACGATGCGGTGCACGCGGTCGACCTCCACCACCTTCTTGCCGGCGTGCAGCGTGATGTGGTGGTCCTGGTACCAGTCCCAGGAGTTGAGCACGATCTCATCCAGCGTCTGCTCGCCCGAAAGCACCGGCGACAGCAGGATGCGGTTGTAGTTCGGGTGCGGCTCGGCGCCGAACACCGTCACGTCATACAGATCGGGCGCGATCTTGAGCAATTCTTCGAGGGTGCGAACGCCGGCCATGCCGTTGCCGACCATCACCAACCGGGACTTCTTCATACAGTGCCTTTGCAATGGGTCCATGGCATTGAGCAAATCCCATGCCATGTGACAGCGCCCAAGCGGGCGCGTGTGGAGCGACTTGGCATGCACTTCTCTGTTGCATTGCACCAATCTGGAAGCCGAACCCGCCTGCCCTTGGTGCATGGGCCTGAACCCCGGCGTCGGCACACCGGCGGACACGGTCAAGCGTGGCTGGCGCACATCTTGCTGAGAACCTGGGGACTCGCGGCGTTCGTGAATGCTGTTGCCGACGCTGCGTGCAGGTTTTTACGTTTGCAAAGGAAACTCTATGAAGAACATCATGGCCTCGCTCAAGAGCGGTGACTGGAAGTCGCTCCTAGCCTGCTTCCTCTACTTCGACTCGGGATTCACCATCTGGGTCATGCTTGGCCCGCTGGCCCCGTTCATCAGCAAGGACATAGCGATGTCTCCGGCGGAGCAGGGCTTTCTGGTGGCGGTGCCGGTGCTGGCCGCGGCGATCCTGCGCGTCACGCTGGGCAACCTGCTGCAATCGATGGACGGGCGCAAGATCGCCCAGATGGGCGTGCTGTTGTCCGCGGTGCCGTCCTTTGTGCTGCTGCTCATGCCTGGCGCACCCTCGTACCTGACGCTGCTGATCCTCGGGGTGTTCCTGGGAATGGGCGGCGCCAGCTTTGCCGTAGCGCTGCCGATGGCCGGCAGCAACTATCCGCCCAGGGTGCAGGGTCTCGTGCTGGGGCTGGCGGCCGCGGGCAACATCGGCGCCGTGCTCGATGGCTTCATGTTTCCCGCGCTCGCCCATGCCTGGGGTTGGCAGCGGGCCACGGCCGCCGCTCTGCCGCTGCTTGTGATCACGGCGCTCGCGCTGTTTTTCTGGGCCAGGGACCGCGGCCCCAAAAGCGGCAGCAGCCTGCCGGCGTTGGCCGGCTTCGCCGTGAATCTGCTGGGACTGATAGCCATGGTGCTCCTGGTGCATGCCGGGTGGCTCGGTCACGGCAAGACCGGACTGCTGTTGCTGCCGTTCCTCGGCGCCTTGCTGGCGGTGGCGGTGCTGCCGCACAAATATCGCGCGGTGCTGGCTGAACGCGACACTTGGGTGATCATGCTGATCTACAGCATTACCTTTGGCGGCTTTGTCGGCATGGCGTCCTATGTTTCGCTGCTGCTCATCAACCTCTACCAAATGACCAGGATCGACGCTGGCTTGATGATGGCAGCGCTGGCTTTCACGGGCGCTATTTTGCGACCGCTGGGTGGGCTGATTGCCGACCGCGTCTCGGGCGTGCGCGCGCTGCTGTTCCTGCTGGCGGGCATCTCCGCGCTGGATTTCACCTTCGCGGCGGTGACGCCGGCCATGGGCGCAGGCATCTTGCTGTTGTTCGGGCTCTATGTCTGCTTTGGGCTCGGCAACGGCGCCACCTTCCAATTGGTGCCGCACCGTTGGAAGGGTCGAACCGGCGTGATGACGGGCATCATTGGCGCAGCCGGCGGCATTGGCGGCTTTTACCTGCCGGTCGTGATGGGCATCGCCAGGGAAAGCACCGGCAGCTACCAGATGGGTTTTGCCACCTTTGGTGGTATCGCGGCACTGGCCTTCGTGCTGGTGGGCGTGCTGCGCCAGAAATGGCTTGCCTGGGCTATACCCGAGAATGCAGATGCTGTCCTCCCGGCAGGAA
>SCRR01000072.1 GCA_004322085.1 Burkholderiaceae bacterium | reverse complement strand
TTCGGTCTGGAGTACCAGCGCATCCTCAAGGACAATGGCATCAACCTGGTGCTGCAGCCGTCCAGCGGGGCGCCGGAAAACCTGCAGCGCCTGAATGACGGCAACAGCTCCGTGGCGTTCGTACAGGGCGGGCTCGGCCCGCTCACACAGGGCTGGCAAGACGAAGCCCAAGACACACCCCTGCGGTCGCTCGCCACCATCGCTTATGAGCCCCTCTGGATTTTTTCGTGCACGCTGGATTTGTCGGGTGGGCTGGGCGCCCTCGCCGGCAAACGGGTCGCGGTCGGGGTGGCTGGCAGCGGCAACTACAGGGTTGCCATGGACCTGCTCAAAGCCTATGGCGTCATCGATGCCCAAGGCCGGCCCGTGGGGGGCACCACGCTGGTCAGCGCGGGCGGCTTGGCTGCCGCGCATGAACTGGAGCGCGGTCAGATCGATGCCGTCGTGATGATGGTGGCACCGCAGTCTCTGGCCGTGCAACGGCTGCTGGCCAATCCGGCCATGCGTTTGGCGTCGCTGGCGCAAACCGAGGGGCTGGCCCGGCGCTTTCCCTACTTCCAGAGCATCAGTCTCAAGCGCGGCTCGGTGGACCCGCAGCACGATCTACCGCCGCACGACATTGCGCTGCTCGCGACCACCGCGAACCTGGTGATCGCCCCCAGCGTGCATCCGGCACTCGCCTACCTGCTGCTGGAGGCCGCCACACGCATCCACCATGGCGCCACCCTGCTGAACCGGCCGGGCGAATTCCCGAGCCCGAAGGCGACTGATTTTCCGCTCGCCGAAGAGGCCGACCATTACTTCCGCAGCGGGCGCCCGTTCCTGCAGCAATACCTGCCATTCTGGGCCGCCATTTTCGTGCAGCGCCTGATCTTTCTGCTGGTGCCGCTGCTCGCAATCCTGGTGCCGCTGCTGCGCATCCTGCCGCCGATGTTTCACTGGAAGCAGCAAAGCCGGCTGTACCACCGCTACGGCGAACTCAAGTTTCTGGAAAAAGACCTCGCCTCGCGATCGCTCGATGCCGCGCAGCGCGAGAAGGCACACGCCCAGCTCGACCGGATTGAAAACGAGGTCGTCCAGACCAAATTCCCACTGGACTATTCCGATCGGGTCTACACTTTGCGCCAGCACGTCGACTATGTGCGCGCCCAGATCGACAGGCAAATCGACCACTTTGCGGAGCACCCCCCCACATGAATATCGTAATTACCGGCGGCGCCGGATTTCTGGGCGCGCGGCTGGCCCGCACCCTGCTCCAGCAAGGCCAGTTGGCGCTGGCCGGCGCGGCGCCGCAAACCATCTCCAGGCTCACGCTGGTGGACCGCGTCGCGCCGCCGGCGGACCTGGCGGCCGATGCGCGCGTGGCGGTCGTGACTGGTGACCTCAACGAACTTCTCAAGCCAAATCGGACTCCAGCCCTTGCCATCCCTACGGATACCGCTATTGTTTTTCATTTGGCGGCTGCGGTCAGCGGGGAATGCGAGGCCGATTTCGACCTCGGCATGCGCAGCAACCTGGACGCCACCCGCGCGCTGCTGGAGGCGTGTCGGGCCTTGGGCAGCGCGCCTACCGTGGTGTTCGCCAGTTCGCTCGCGGTATTTGGCGACTCGCCCGAACAGCCCGCGCCCCCCGTGCTGACCGACTCGACGCTGCCGACGCCGCAAACCAGCTACGGCATCCAGAAGTTCATCGGCGAGCAACTGGTGGCGGACTACGGCCGCAAGGGCTTCATCCGCGCCCGCAACGTGCGCCTGATGACCGTGAGCGTGCGCCCCGGCAAGCCCAACGGCGCGGCCTCGAGCTTCTTCAGCGGAATGATTCGCGAACCGCTGGCCGGCCTGAAGGCCCCATGCCCGGTGTCGCCGGAAACGGCGGTGGCACTGTCGTCGCCGCGGCTCACGATCAAGGGACTGCTGCGCGCCGCCGAGGCCAGTAATGCGGACTGGGGGCCGCGCACCGCCATCAACCTGCCCGCGCTCACCACCACGGTCGGCGAGATGGCGGCCGCACTGGAGCGCGTGGCCGGCAAGGCGGCCAGCGCGCTGATCGACTGGACACCCGACCCGGTGATCCGAAAAATCGTGGCGACCTGGCCCGCGAACGTCAACAGCGAGCGCGCGCGCGAACTGGGCTTGCTGCCCGACGACAGCTTCGAGGCCATCATCCGCGAGTATGTGCGCGAAAATCCGCAGGCCGTCACGCTCGCACTGCTGCCGGTTCGGTAGAATCGGGCCTGTCAGAAGAGAGTTTTCCCGCAGGAAACCGCCGAAGGCGCAGGAAGCATCCACAATGATGGTCTGAACGCTCAGGCAAAACGGACTGACAAACGCCGCCGGGCAACCGTCGGCGACCCCACTGGAGAGAGGCGGCTGCCCGGGCACAGACCGGCAGCGGCCCACCGAAGGAGCAACCCTGCATCGCCAGGCGAATCTCTCAGGTACAAGGGACAGCGGGGGCAGCTCACCGGGCCTGAGGCTTGGTGTTTGATTTGCCCTTGGAGAACGCCATGTCCGCTGCTGACGCCCCTCTGTTGAAAACCCCGCTGCACGATCTGCACGTCGAACTGGGCGCGCGGATGGTGCCGTTCGCAGGCTACGCCATGCCGGTGCAATACCCAAGCGGCCTGATGGCCGAACACCTGCATACGCGCCAGGCGGCCGGGTTGTTCGACGTCTCGCACATGGGCCAGCTGCGCCTGGTCGGGCCGGACGCGGCGGCCGCGTTCGAGACCCTGATGCCGGTGGACGTGATCGACCTGCCCGTGGGCAAGCAGCGCTACGGCCTGCTGCTGAACGAGGACGGCGGCATCCTGGACGATCTGATGTTCTTCAACCGCGGAGACGACATCTTCGTGATCGTCAACGGCGCCTGCAAGGCGGCCGACATCGCGCACATCCAGAGCAGGATCGGCGCGCGCTGCGAGGTGATTCCCATGCCCGAGATGGCGCTGCTCGCGCTGCAGGGCCCGCAGGCTGCCGCGGCCTTGTCCAGGCTCGCGCCCGGCGTGGAAAAACTGGTATTCATGAGCGGCGGGCGCTTCAGCGTGGCGGGCTGCGACGGCTTCGTCACGCGCAGCGGCTACACCGGCGAGGACGGCTTCGAGATCTCCGTGCCCTCTGACCAGGCCGAAACACTGGCGCACTCCCTGCTCGCGCAGCCGGAAGCCAGGCCCATCGGCTTGGGCGCGCGCAACTCGCTGCGGCTTGAAGCCGGGCTGTGCCTGTACGGCAACGACATCGACACCAGCACCACGCCGGTGGAAGCGGGCCTGAACTGGGCCATGCAGAAGGTGCGCCGCGCCGGCGGTGCGCGCGCCGGCGGCTTTCCGGGCGCTACAAAAATACTGGCACAACTGCAAGGCAGTACAGCGGCTCCAGCCCGAAAACGCGTGGGACTCGTGGCGCTGGAGCGGATTCCGGTGCGCGAGCACAGCGAGCTGCAGAACGACTTGGGTGAGCGCATCGGCGAGGTCACCAGCGGTCTGCTCGGCCCCAGCATCGACAAGCCGGTAGCCATGGGCTATGTCAGTCCCGAGTTTTCGGCCCTGGGCACCCGCATCAACGCCATCGTGCGCGGCAAGCCGGTGCCTATGCAGGTCACGGCCATGCCCTTCGTTCCGAATCGATACTTCCGCGGTTAACCTCAACTTTTTTTTGGAGACAGCAATGATCAAGTATACCGAAGACCACGAGTGGCTCAGCCTTGAGGGTGCCGCCGCCACCGGCGCCGTGGTGACCGTCGGCATCACCACCCACGCGCAGGACGCGCTGGGCGACGTGGTGTTCGTCGACCTACCCGAAGTCGGCAAGTCGTTTGCGCAAAAGGAAGTGGCCGGCGTGGTCGAATCCGTCAAGGCCGCGGCCGACGTCTACATGCCGGTGTCGGGCGTGATCACCGAAGTCAACGAGGCGCTGCGCGCCGACCCGAGCCTGGCCAACAACGACCCGCTGGGCGCCGGCTGGTTCTTCAAGGCCCGGCTGGTCGACCCGGCGCAGTTCGATGCGCTGATGGACGAAACCAGCTACACCAAGTTTTCCGACAACGCCTGACCCCCAGGAGCTTTCCCCATGCTGATGCAATCCGCTCGCGCCCTTGGCGAACTCGAAAACGCCAGTGAATTCGTGGCCCGCCATATCGGCATCGATGCGACTGACGAGGCACTGATGCTCGGCGTGATCGGCGCTGCCTCGCGCCGCGAGCTGATCGACGGCATCGTGCCGCGCTCGATCGCGCGCCACAGCGCCATGGACATTCCGGCGGCGGTGACCGAGGCCGCCGCGCTGGCGGAACTGCGCGCCATGGCGTTGAAGAACCAGGTGTTCAAGAGCTTCATCGGCCAGGGCTATTACGGCACCCACACGCCCGGCGTAATCCTGCGCAACGTGCTGGAAAATCCGGCTTGGTACACCGCCTACACGCCCTACCAGGCGGAGATTTCGCAGGGCCGACTGGAAGCGCTGGTGAACTTCCAGACCATGGTGTGCGACCTCACCGCCATGCCGATCGCCAACGCCTCCATGCTCGACGAGGCCACGGCCGCGGCCGAGGCCATGACGCTGGCCAAGCGCAGCGTCAAGAGCAAGAGCAACACCTTCATCGTCGCGGGCGACTGCCATCCGCAAACCATCGAGGTGATCCAGACGCGCGCCAGGCCGCTGGGCATCGAGGTCATCCTCGCCAACTCGCGCGAGGAATGGGACAAGGCGCTGGCGGGCGACTATTTCGCCGCGCTGGCGCAGTACCCGGCCACCAGCGGGCGCATCGACAACTTGCATGCCGAGGCGGCAAAGGTGCACGGCAAGCAGGCTGCCTTCATCGTCGCGACGGACCTGCTGGCGCTGACGCTGATCGTGCCGCCCGGCGAGTTCGGCGCCGACATCGTGGTCGGCACCACGCAGCGCTTGGGCATGCCGATGGGCGCCGGCGGCCCGCACGCGGCCTACCTGGCGTGCTGCGACGAATTCAAGCGTTCCATGCCAGGGCGACTGGTGGGCGTGAGCGTGGACGTGCACGGCAACCCGACGTACCGCCTCGCGCTGCAAACGCGCGAACAGCACATCCGCCGCGAGAAAGCCACCTCCAACATCTGCACGGCGCAAGTGCTGCCGGCGGTCGTGGCGAGCATGTACGCGGTCTACCACGGGCCCGCAGGCCTCAAGCGCATCGCGCAGCGCGTGGCCAGCTATACGGCCATCCTGGCCAAGGGTCTGGAGCAGCTTGGACAGGCGCCACGCCCCGGCGGCGCCTTCGACACGCTCAGCTTGAGAACCGGTGACGCTACGAAAGCGATAGCCGCCCGCGCCCATTCCATGAGGGCAAATCTCCGGATTTACTTCAAGGAATACCTGTGCCTCTCACTCGATGAAACCACCACGCGCGCCGACATCGAACTGCTCTGGTCGCTCTTCGCCAAACCGGGCCAGACCCTGCCGCGGGTCAGCGATTTTGAGAAAGGCATCGAGCCGCTGATCCCCGCCGGGCTGCGCCGCACCAGCGCTTTCCTGACGCACCCGGTATTCAACACGCACCACTCCGAGACCGGCATGCTGCGTTACATCCGCGCGCTGTCCGACAAGGACCTGGCGCTGGACCGCTGCATGATCCCGCTGGGCAGCTGCACCATGAAGCTCAACGCCACAAGCGAGATGATGCCGATCACCTGGCCCGAGTTCGCGAACATCCATCCGTTCGCGCCGCGAGACCAGCAGCAGGGCTATGCCGAACTCGACGAGCAGTTGCGCGCCTGGCTGTGCGCGGCCACGGGCTATGCGGGCGTGAGCCTGCAGCCGAACGCCGGCTCGCAGGGCGAATATGCGGGCCTGCTCGCGATCAAGGCGTTCCATGAATCCCGGGGACAGGCCAACCGCGACATCTGCCTGATCCCCTCCTCCGCCCATGGCACCAATCCGGCCAGCGCGCACCTGGCGGGGCTGCGCGTGGTGGTCACGGCGTGCGACGCCAACGGCAACGTGGACATGGCCGACTTGCAGGCCAAGTGCGAACAGCACAGCGAAAAGCTCGCCTGCGTGATGATCACCTACCCGAGCACGCACGGCGTGTTCGAGATGCAGGTCAAGGAGCTCTGCGCGCTGGTGCACCAGCACGGCGGGCGCGTCTACGTGGACGGCGCCAACATGAACGCGCTGGTTGGCATCGCCGCGCCCGGCGAGTTTGGCGGCGACGTGAGCCACTTGAACCTGCACAAGACCTTCTGCATCCCGCACGGCGGCGGTGGCCCCGGCGTCGGCCCGGTCTGCGTGGTGGAAGACCTGGTACCGTTCCTGCCCGGCCATGCGGCGGGTGGGCTGCCGGTGCATGCCGTCGGCGCGGTCTCCGCTGCGCCATTGGGCAACGCGGCCGTGCTGCCGATCAGCTGGATGTACTGCCGCATGATGGGCCCCGAAGGCCTGCAGCAGGCTACCGAGATCGCGATCCTGTCCGCCAACTACATCAGCGCATGCCTGAAGGACCACTACCCCACGCTGTACGCGAGTGAAAACGGCCATGTCGCGCACGAATGCATTTTGGACCTGCGCCCCCTGAAAGAGACCAGCGGTGTGAGCGCCGAAGACGTGGCCAAGCGCCTGATCGATTACGGCTTTCATGCACCGACGCTGAGCTTCCCAGTGGCGGGCACCCTGATGGTCGAGCCGACCGAGAGCGAGACGCTGGACGAGCTCGACCGCTTCATCGCCGCGATGATCGCGATCCGCGAGGAAATCCGCCGCATCGAAAAGGGCGAGTGGCCACAAGACGACAACCCGCTGAAAGCCGCGCCGCACACCGCCGCCAGCCTGCTGCACAGCGAGTGGAACCACCCTTATTCACGCGACATCGGCGCGGCCGTGCTCAGCAAGACTCAGCACGCCAAATACTGGCCACCGGTCGGGCGCGTGGACAACGTCTACGGCGACCGCAACCTGTTCTGCAGCTGCGTGCCGATCAGCGACTACGCCTGATCCGGGGCCATGGATGCCTGCGACAAAGACGGGGGCGTTTGAGAGTCGGCTGGCCCGGGTGCGCGGCCGGGTGCAAGGCATCGGCTATCGGGACGCTTGCGTGCGCCGCGCGCGGACACAGGGCATCACCGGCTGGGTGCGCAACCGCATGGACGGGTCGGTTGAGGTGATGCCGCAGGGTTCTGCGCAGCAGCTTGCCGACATGTGCAGTTGGCTGCGCGATGGCATGCCCGCGGCACTGGTCGACTCAGTGGAAGTCATGGATATGCCACCAACACTTCAGCGCTTCGACCACTTCGAACGCTTGCCTACTCTGTGAAGACGGATATATCGCCATGGCGAACGAGCACATTTCTTTGCCAGCGATCTTTGTCTGCTTTGAGGAATGCGATGCGTCCGATGGAACGACAGGGAACGGCCGATTCTGTTGAAAAACTCGCCTTGAATCTTGCTCGTGATAGCGGCTGCGCAGGGTTCGCGATCCAGTTTGCAAGCGTAGGAAGCGAGGCAGACCTCGCGGCCCGCCTCACGCGATCT
>SCRR01000431.1 GCA_004322085.1 Burkholderiaceae bacterium | reverse complement strand
CGCTGGGCGCTCTTCGCGAAGGTGTTGCGGGAAGCCGCTGATCGCCAGTCGGTGCGTGGCGAAACGCTGGAGCATGCGCTCACGATGGTGGTGCAGAGCTTCACCGAGGCGATGGACAAAGCCGAAGAGCACGGCTTCGGCGCCGAGGACATGAGCAAGATGCTCGCCGATCGTATCGTGGTGGACATGCTCAACCTCGATCGCCGGAACAGCCAGTGGCTGGATTTCGTCGGCAAGGTGCACAGGGTGGGTGATGCCCACGTGGCACCGGAGGCGATCACGCTGGCCCTGAACGAGATGCATGGCAAGTACGTGGCGCTGCTGGACGAAAGCGCTCGCCAGAACTGGGCGGCGGACACCGCCAAACAGTCGATCGAGCAGTTGGTGTTCGGTGACAGCCTGCGCAAGATCAACCTCGACTACGTGCAGAAGCTCGTGCGCGAGTGCGAGGCGTCGCGCGTGTTCCTGGGCAGCGACGCCGATGACTTCGTGTTGTCGGTAGCCAGCGTCAACGAGGCATTGGGCGAGGACAACCTGCTCCTGCAGCCGTTGGAGGGTGACGAGGACCTGCTGGAAGACGCTGAAATCCCGGGTCCGTGAGCATGCAGTGCGGTGACGACATCATGACGCTCAGCGATCGCTGGGCGTTGATCGAGGTCCTGCTCGAATTGCGCATCAGCGTGGTGGTACACAGCGAGTGGCCGCGTCACGCCATGTTGGCCTGGTGCGCCAAGGAAGAGGCGGGGCAGATGGCTTTTACGGTGGGCACCCGTTGGGCCGAACTGGATGGGTACAGGGCGCCGTTACGCAGTCACCGGCCGTTCGAGGGAAGCATTCCGGTGCCGATCTTGATCAGCGACCTGCCGGTGCTGGCTGAGTCTTTCAGCGAGGGTTATCGCATGATGGTCAGCAGCTGGACCGACGCGCCGCCCGATGAACCGTCGGAACACCTGCTGCTGTCGGTGTTCCAAGCGGCCTCGTACCTGGGCCGTTCGGAACACGAGATCATGATGCTCATGAACGGTGGCGTGCTGGCGTGCCAGTGGTACGGCGGCGAACGCCGGGTGAGCTTCAAGGATCTGGAAATCTACCGTGCCCGCGATCTTCGTGATGAAGCGCTGGCCCTGGAAGCGCTGCTGGCCGTTGCTGAGCTGATCGAGCGGGAATCCGCTATCCGCGCAGCCTGACTTGCGGCGCTGTTTTTGACTATGTACTATAGTCCATAGTTCAATAAATCGGTAGTGGAGTGGTTCATGGCGAAGAAATCGGATGCTTCCGCGACTGCGATGGAGCCAATGCCCACCCTGGAAGCCTTCCGTGAGGCCATTCAGCACGTCCTCGTGAAGGAAGGTGCGCCGGAGTTGGTCGCGAAAGCGCTGCTGGAGTCCGAGGATCGCTACATCCGCAATATGCTCGACTGTTGGGGCGAGAATGGCCGAACATCCAGCTTGGTACTGGATGTGGCGGCGGAAATCGGGGTCCGTGAATCTGGCGACAAGTCGTCGAAGTGGGTTCTCGTCGAAGAGGACATGCTGGTGCTGGAAATCAGCGAGCAGATCGGTGAGTGCCTGGATGGACTCGTCGCGCTTGGCCTACACGGCGATACCCGGCACAAAGTCGCCAAGGTGATGATGGCGCGAGGCATCGAGAGCGTGTTCCCTCTCTTGGTAGCGAAAGGGCCGGTCAGGCTTCGGTGAGCGGCGCCTGGAGCCTCAGCCTGGCTTCCAGGGGAAGGTATCGCGTGGTTGCCAAGGGCGGCCCGCTCGGGCCATCAACGCCGCGAGCGCCCGAGCCGTAAAACGGCCGGAGTTGGCGCAGAGAATGGGGGCGCCGGGTAGCGGGAAGGTCAGCAGCAGGCCCTGATCGGTCCAAGACACCCGGGCATCCGACTGCCACAGGTAGTGCAAGCAGGCCACCGCGTCGTCCTGGTCCAGCATCTGAGTGAAGACCAGGTACGCGAAGTCGTCCAGCAGGATATCGCAGACACCCAATATGGCTTCACGGTGCGGTGAGGCGGCAAGCTGGGGAAGCCACGCCCACAGCGCCTCGCCGAAGTGCCAGACCGCATCAGCCCGCTCCGCGGCCTCAATCGCCTCCCAGAAGGCGTCGTCGAAGGCGTCGTCGGTCTGCGGATGTTCAATCACGGAGAAAGGGTGCCCGCGCGTGTGCAGGCAGATCTACGGCAAGCCGTGTCTTCTGCTTGCGCGTCCAGAAGCACCGCATATTCGGAAGCACCATGGCCGGGTTGCGTTCCGTGGCCAGCGCCGCTACCAGCTGACGATAGTCCTGCAGGAGGCCAAGGACTTCTCCGGGGCCACCCATCGACGCGACGAGGGCATCGAGGGCGTGCTGCGGGGTGGTAGTGGGGTCACCGGAGGCAGTCATGGTGTCGAGCGTCCTTCGCGGTCCGATTGCGGCATGCGCCAGAAGCGTACATGATTCGACGTATAGCCTAAAGTGACTTTTACCAAACCAGGTGCTCCCATGCCCAAGCGTCGCGGGATGTCCACAGAGTTGAGCGAGTTGTTGGCAGCCTGGCGTGAGGCTCATTGGCCTCCGGCGGGCCCGCCGGGAATGAAGCTTATCCGGCCGGGACTCCCGATCTACGAAGGCACGCACGCCCAGTTGACCTCTCTCTCGCACTCGCTGAGCGAGGTCATGCTCAAACTGCAATCCCACATCGAGGACGTCTGCGACGGCCGAGTGCCGCGCTGGATGGCGATTCCCAAGCTGGTGTTTCAGGTCGAGCGCCTGAACCTCGTGCAGGCGCCAGCCAAGGCGTCGAAGCGGGTTTCGGACATGGTGCGACTTCGTGCTACATGCGGTGAATTTCCCCTCGCCGATCAGGCACGCCTGGCCGAGTGGTTCGCTGCGCATCCTGGCCAGGAACTGGTCGCGCATTGGATCTTCAAGGGTCTCCGGGCATTCGTGCACGTGCCCGGCCAGCCGGGACGCCGCTTGCGTTT
>SCRR01000071.1 GCA_004322085.1 Burkholderiaceae bacterium | reverse complement strand
CGTTCGCGGTACAACACGTAGGCGCGTGCAATCTCATGGTGGCCGCCGCGCATCAGGCCCAATTCCACCTGATCCTGCACGTCTTCAATATGGAACGTGCCCCCGCCCGGACGAGAGCGAACCATGGCGCGCACCACGCCCTGGGTCAGGGTGTCGACGACTTCGCGCACGCTGGCCGATGCCGCGCCCTGGGTGCCATGCACGGCCAGAAATGCCTTCATCATGGCCACGGCAATCTTGTTCGGCTCGAACGGCACCACGGCGCCGTTGCGCCGGATGATCTGGTAGTGCGCCAACGGGTTGGCGGCCAGTGAACCGGCGCTGTCGGATGCTTTGGCAACGGGTTTGCCGACAAGGTGGTTGTCGCTGAGTGTCTGGGAGGGAGTTGAAGTTGCTTGCATTGTTTCCTCTGGTTGCGCAATTTTTTTTTGGGGGCTTCGGCCTGGTGAGCGGATCGAAACCGTTTTCAGATTTTCGTCGTCGCGTACTGGGGACACTATATCTAGTGTTTGCGGGCAGTTCAAGCCACTACAGGTAGTGTATCGCGCCATCGGCCGGGTTTCGCGATCCGGATCGCGGGCGCACGCCGGGTATCGCTGCCTTGCGCGCTTTAGCGTCGCCGCAGACGATGGGCGCTCAGCCGTTGCCAGAACACGCGCTTTATCCGCACATCAAGCAATCATGCGTGTCCCGGGGAATTTCGCTGTGCCTGGCCGCTTCCTTGCTGGCTGCGCGCTGGCGGGGACTAGCGAGCGTTGCAGCGGATGCGCGTCAGACGGTGTCCCGAAAATAAATTCAGGCGCCGGATGATCGCGTTACGCCAGCGGGAAAACACTGAGTGTTCCAGCCCAGCGTGCGTTGCAAAAAGGCCCACTGAAAGCCGCCACCGGGGTCCTGCTTGCGGCCCGGAGCGATATGCTCGTGGCCCGCGATGTACCTCACGGGGTATTTCTGCGCCAGCGCGGCGCAAAGGGCGGTCAGGGTCTCATATTGGGCATCCTCGAAGGTGTCGCCCTCCAGCCCTTCCAGCTCGATGCCGATCGAGTCGTCATTGCAGTTGTCGCGCCCGCGGTAGCGGGACTCGCCCGCGTGCCACGCACGCGCGTGACAGCTGACGAATTGCCACAACGCCCCGGTGCGCCGAATGAAGAAATGGGCCGAGACGGTCATGCCCCGAATCGACTCGAAGTAGGGGTGCGCGCTCCAGTCAAGCGTATTGGTGAACAGCTGCATCACTTCCTCGCCACCGTAGCGACCTGGTGGCAGGCTGATCGAGTGCAGCACCAGCAGGTCGATCAGCGCGTTGACCGGGCGCTCTCCCGCGTTGGGCGAGCGCAGTGCGCGCGCAAAGCGGTACCACCCGTCCTGCCACAAGGTGCCGGCGCCGTCGTGATCAGGCGGGGTCGTCATGTGCATCGTCACCAAACGGGGTGGTGATGTTCAGGCGTGCGATGCGGTAACGAATCTGACGCAGGTTCAGGCCCAGCCGCGCCGCGGCGGCGGTGCGGTTGAAGCCGGTCTCGGTCAGTGTCTTGACCAGTACTTCGCGTTCCTGCTGGTCCAGGTAGCTCTGCAGATCGCCGGTCGCGTTGGGTGGGGTGCTCGGAGCCTGCCCCGGAACAGAGTCCACATGCAGTTCGTTGCCGTCGCTCAGCGCCACGGCGCGGTGCAACAGGTTCTCGAGTTCGCGCACGTTGCCGCTCAGAGGATGGGCTGCCAGCTGTACCAGCAGGGCACCCGAGAGCGCGGGCACGGGCAAGTCCGATTCCCCGGCAATTTTGGCGAGCAGCGCCTCGCACAGAGCCGGCAGATCACTACGGCGTTCGCGCAGCGGGGGCACTGCAATTTCAATGACGTTGAGGCGAAAGAAAAGATCCTGCCGAAAATGCCCGCTCGCGACGTCACCGGCCAGATCCTTGTGCGTGGCACTGACGATACGCACATCCACCGCCTCCTCCTGAGTCGAGCCCAACGAGCGCACGCTGCGTTCCTGGATGGCGCGCAGCAATTTGGATTGCATGGCCAGCGGCAGGTCACCGATTTCATCGAGAAACAGCGTGCCCTTGCGTGCGGCCTGGAAATAGCCATCGCGGTCCTGGGTGGCGCCGGTGTAGGAGCCCTTTTTTGCACCAAAGAATTCCGCCTCCAGCAAATTCTCCGGAATGGCACCGCAGTTCACGGCGACAAACGGTCCGTCCGCGCGGTGGCTACAGGCGTGGATGGCGCGCGCGACCAGCTCCTTGCCGGTGCCGGACTCACCGCGCACCAGCACTGGCGCCATGCTGCGCGCTACTTTGACGATGCGCTGCTTGACCTGGCGCATGGGCTCGGAGTCACCGACCAGGCGGCGCAGCGACGCGGGCTCGCTGCCCAGCCGATCCGGTGCACCGGCAGTTTTGGCCAGGCCGGGTGTGCCGCGGCCATTTTTGTAGGACTGATCCGCGTCCTGAATCGCGGAGGCCACCACCGTACGAAACTGCTTGAGGTCCACCGGCTTGGTGAGGTAATCAAACGCGCCGGCTTTAAGGGCTTGCACGGCGTTTTCCGCAGAGCCGTAGGCTGTCATCACGATGCAGCGCTCGGCACGCCGACGCTCCAGCATGCCTGTCAACAGGTCCATGCCCAGGCCATCGGGCAGGCGCATGTCGGTGATGACCGCGTCGTAGCGCTTTTCGTCCAGCCAGCGCCAAGCCTCGGCAAGGTTGGCTGCAGCGTCCACGCGGTAGCCCTCGCGCGACAGCGTGAGGTCGTAGAGGTCGCGCAGATCGGGCTCGTCGTCGACGACGAGAACTTGGGCAGGCGATGGCGACGGGGTGGCGGACATGGCTAAGCGCGCATTGTGTCAAATTGAGCCGTGGTCGAGCGAAAAACCACGAAAAAGTCATTACCGTCGCGTGCGCCATCGGACACCCGCCGGCTTGCACGGTCATAACCGATGGTTGCGCCATGGCGCTCGCACAACTCGCGGCAGATGTACAGGCCCAAGCCGCTGGAGCGGCTCTCCGACGAGAAGAAAGGCTCGAACAGATGACGCTGCACGGTCGGCTCCAGCGGGACGCCGTCGCTCCAGACGTGCAGCATCGCCTGGCCGGTTGCGGATGCATGGGTGGCGACCTGCAGCGAATCGGGAGCATGGCTCGCGTAGCGCAGGGCGTTGTCCAGCAGATTCACGAGCACCCGGCGCAGATGGTCCGGGTCGAATGCGATCAGCGCATTGCCGGCGTCGAGCGCCAGCCCGACGGAGCGCCCGCCGCTGGCCTGCCGCGCCCAGTCCGTGCAGATATCGCGAACCGTGGTGTCCAGGTCCAGCGACGCCGGCGCAGACAGTTCCGATTTCTGCTGTGCCCGCGACACATCGAGCACATCCTCCACGATGCGTGCCAGCCGCTGGGCGTTTTGCTGCACCATCAGCGTCAGGCGCTGGTGCGCCGGTTCGGACAAGTCCTCCGTGAGCAAGGCATTGGCCTGGGTGATGGCAGCGAGCGGGTTGCGGATCTCGTGCGCTACGGCGGCCGACATGCGCCCCATGGCGGCCAGCTTCTCCGTACGCAGGCGCGCCTCCATCTCGCGCAGGTCCTGCAGGAACATGACGCACAGACTCTCCACCTCGTCATCATGTGTGGCCGTCAGGCGCGTTCGGGCCCGCACACGGCACAGGCTGCGTCCCGCGTGGTCGATGGCGACGTCGGCGATCTGGTCGCCGTGCTGCCGATAGGTCAGGCGTGCCAGTTCAGCCAGGGCACGCCAGGGGCGCTGCCCGCCGAGCAGGAACGGCGCCACGGGTGCTGGCGCATGGGCGCCAAGCAGCTGCCGCGCGGCCGGATTGGCAGCACGTACCACGCCCCGGCCGTCGACCACCAGCACGCCATCGGTCAGGCTCTCGATCACCAACTCGTTCACAAGGGTCTGGATACGCACCGCAAGACTGCTGCGCCGTGCCCGCAATTCCTCGCGCACCAGCCGGGTGGCAAGCTGATGCGTCAGAAATGCGACGATGAACAAGCCGATCCCCGCAAGGGCGGCTTGCAGGAAATGCGAGGTTATGTCGCCCGGGCTCTGCAGCGAGATGCGCCACGCGTCCGCCAGCATGATCAGGGACACGCCGGCCGCAGTGCCCAGCGCCAGCAGGGCCGAGCCGAGCACCGATGCGAGCAGCACCGGCAGTGCGAACAGGGGCGTGTAGTTGATCGGGCTGACCTGCAAATATTGCAGCACGGAGAACACGACCACGTCCACGCCGATGGTGAACACCCACTGCGTGTCGAAATTGTGGCCCGGCCATTGCGGGCGCGCGAAAATCCGCACTGCCAGCGTCACCGCAAGATAGCCCCCGCACAAGGCGACCAGCCACTTGTTGACTGGTTGACCCAGGCCATACATCGAAGCCTGCAGCAGCAACAGCAGCAGGCCGATCATGACGCGTGCGGTCATGAAGCCGCGCCATAAGCGCCCGACGGCCTGGGCTCGATGGACAGACCTGGCCGGGCGCTCGGGCTCGAGCGGCCCGAACCAGGAGGACGCGTCCGGCGAGCGGCTCATTCAGCCCTCGGCGCGGCGGCGATGCTCGGCACAGCAGTACAGGCCGCGTTGTCCGACCACCGCGTCGGTTTTCGGTACGTGCACGGAACAAACGGGGCAGCGCACCATATCCTGCAGGAGGGGCGGCGATGGTGGGGCATTGCCACGCAGCGTCTCGTCACCCGCCCGGTGACTGCGCCATAACCAGACGCCGATCAGCGCCGTAACCAGCAGGAGCAGGAACCTCATGGTGTGCGCCCCAGAATGACTTCCAGCACGAAGCGCGAGCCGACGTAGGCCAGCAGCAACAGTCCGGAGCCCGCATACAGGAACCGCACCGCCTTGCGGCCGCGCCAGCCGAAGCGCGCGCGCCCCAGCAGCAGCACCGCAAACGTGAGCCACGACAGAATTGAAAAAATGGTCTTGTGGTCCCACTGCCAACCCGGGCCGGTACCGGCCGGGCCGTACAGGGTTTCGGCGAACAGCCAGCCCGCCAGCAGGGTCGCCGAGAGCAGGACGAAGCCGACTGTCACGAAGCGAAAGGTCAGCCGCTCCAAAGTTAGCAGCGGCACGCCGGCGTGGGCATCACTGGCCAGGCGAATCTGCTTTTCGGCGCGCGTCATGAGCCAGGCATGCAGTACGGCTACGGCGAACAGGCCGTAGGACGCGATGCCCAGCGCCAAGTGCAGCGGCAGCCAGGGTGAGGTGTCGTGCAGGGGCGCACCCGGGAACGCGAGCGGCAGCAGCACCGCAACGCCGCCCAAGGCCGCCAGCGCCCAGCGCACCGGCAACTGCGGAAACAGGTGGGTTTCCACGCCATAGATCGTCAGCACCAACCAGGCCGTCATCGACAACGCCTGCGCAAACCCGAAGTGCGGCGCGCCGTCCAGCAGCCCCAAGCCCAGCACCAGCGCATGCAGCAGCCAGCCGAGCAGCAGCCAGGCACGGATCGCGCGTGCGCCCATGCGGGCCGCCGCCGCCGCCGGCACCGTGTAGGCAAGCGCAACCGCCACGCTCAGGATCTCGGTGAACGGGCTCGCACTGGGTAAAATCATGGGATAGAGTTTAGCGGTTCGATGGTTCCCGCTCGACGCCCCCGGCATTCACCCGTCGCTACTACAGGCTGCGCGTCAAGCGCATGGACACCCATTCATGGCCTCCGCTCTCACCGACAAACTTTCCCGCCTCGTGAAGGAAATGCGTGGCCAGGCGCGCATCACCGAGGCCAATGTGCAGGACATGCTGCGCGAGGTGCGCATGGCGCTGCTCGAGGCCGACGTGGCGCTGCCGGTGGTGCGCGACTTTGTGGCGCGCGTCAAGGAAAAGGCGATGGGCCAGGACGTGCTGGGCTCGCTCTCGCCCGGGCAGGCGCTGGTCGGCATCGTCAATCGCGAACTCAGCCACACCATGGGCGAGGGCATCAGCGACATCAACCTGGCCGCGCAACCGCCGGTCGTGATCCTGATGGCCGGCCTGCAGGGCGCGGGCAAGACCACGACGACGGCCAAACTGGCCAAGCACCTGATCGAAAAGCGCAAGAAAAAGGTGCTGACGGTCTCGGGTGACGTGTACCGGCCGGCGGCCATCGAGCAGCTCAAGACCGTCACGGCCCAGGCCGGTGCCGAGTGGTTCCCGAGCACACCCGAGCAAAAGCCGGCGGACATTGCGCGCGCTGCGCTGGACCATGCCAGGCGCCACTTCTTCGACGTGCTGCTGGTCGACACTGCAGGACGCCTCGCGATCGACGAGGTGCTGATGCGCGAGATCAAGGAACTGCACGCGGTGCTCAATCCGGTCGAGACGCTGTTCGTGGTGGATGCCATGCAGGGTCAGGATGCGGTCAACACGGCCAAGGCCTTCAAGGAAGCCCTGCCGCTTACCGGCATCGTCCTGACCAAGCTCGACGGCGACTCGCGCGGCGGTGCGGCGCTCAGCGTACGGCAGATCACCGGCGCGCCGATCAAGTTTGCCGGCACCAGCGAAAAAATCGACGGGCTCGAGGTGTTCGATGCCGCTCGCCATGCCGGGCGCATCCTGGGCATGGGCGACATCGTGGCGTTGGTCGAGCAGGTCACGGCGGGGGTCGATGTGCAGGCGGCGCAGAAGCTCGCGGCCAAGGTCAAGAGCGGCGCGGGCTTCGACCTCAATGACTTCCTGGGGCAGCTGCAGCAAATGAAGCAGATGGGCGGCCTGTCGAGCCTGCTCGACAAGCTGCCTGCGCAGATGGCGGCCAAGGCCGGCCAGGTCGACATGGGCAAGGCCGAGAAGGACGTGCGCCGCAAGGAAGGCATCATCCAGAGCATGACGCCGCAGGAGCGCCGCAAGCCCGAACTGATCAAGGCCACGCGCAAGCGCCGCATCGCGGCAGGCGCCGGCGTTCAGGTGCAGGAGGTGAATCGCCTGCTGAACGAGTTCGAGCAGATGCAGGGCATGATGAAGAAGATGAAGGGCGCCGGCATGATGAAAATGATGAAGCGCATGGGCGGCATGAAGGGCATGCCCAAGATGCCGTTTTGAATTTTCTAAAGGTTTTGTGCATGTAGCCCTTATCGGTATTACATAGATTGCTATTTAATAAATAGTGAATCTGGTTTCGCGAAAGAGGCCAACCACTTTGCGCCGGCGTGCGTATTTCGGATCGCGCCACGGTGTGCCGCTATTTCTTCTTGCAGCCGCCACCCGCAGACACGACGTACCCGTCCTTGCATTCGGTCAGCATGATCTCCTTGCCCGACTTGGGGGGTGCCGGGGTCCTGCCTGACGACGCGCCAGGTGCCGGCGTGCGGGCTGGTACGTCATCGAGCGCGTAGACGATCTTCTTGGTGCCGAGATCGCAACTCCCCACGACCTTGCCGTTCGCCTTTGCATCTGCGTCGATCGTGGTGAGCGTGTAGTGCTGAACGCCTGCGGCGCGGATCTTCGCATCGATCTGCGCGCTGATCGACTCGCAGGTCGCGGCGCTGCCTGCAGAGCCGGCTAGCAGCAGCGCGACAAAAGCCAGAGACGGTTTCAGCATTGGGTCCCCGCGAGGTCTGGCGAAAAACAAGGGAAGTCCATGGACGCTATTTTCACCGCGCGAACCCATCTCGCCAAGAGCGCGTTTGACACGCATGGGGCCGCCCGTCGGACTCTTGCCGCCTTGGACCCGGCGCCCTACACTCGGCCGCAATGAAGGGGCATCCATGGCAAAGATCGAAACGAAGCTGCGCGCCCTCGGGCTGATCCTTCCCCCACCGCCAAAAGCGCCGCCGGGCGTGACTCTGCCGTTCCAGTTCGTGCGGATCGTCGGTCACCGGGCCATGATTTCCGGTCACGGGCCTCAGAACCCGGACGGCTCCTTCGCGCAACCATTCGGCAAGTTGGGGCGTGAAGTCTCGGTCGAGCAGGGCTACACCGCGGCCCGCCTCACGGCCCTGTCGATGCTTGGCAGCCTGCAGCAAGCACTCGGCGACCTGGACCGGATCGCGGCCTGGTCGCGGGTCTTCGGGATGGTGAACTCGGCACCCGGCTTCAACCAGCAGCCCAGTGTGATCAACGGCTTCTCCGACCTCATCCTCGAACTCTTTGGTGCCGAGGTCGGCGCCCATAGCCGTAGCGCTGTGGGCCTGGCCGAGCTTCCCTTCAACATCCCGGTGGAGATAGAAGCCGAAGTCGAGCTTGTCCACCGCGGCGCCTGACCACTTCAGTGCGACGAGGCGTCATGACGACATAAGGATTCATTGTTTCGCATTCCCGGGATACGACCTTCGAGCGGGCGCTCGAACCCTCAGGCCGCGCCGAGCCGGGATCTGGCCATGCGCCGGGCGTGCAGCCAGGCCCGGCGCAGCACGGCAGGCGAATTCGATTCCTCCGGAATCAGCAAATAGTTGTTCGCGCGCAGCGCGCGGCCCAAGCCGACCTGGCTGGTCAGCACCGTCAGCGGAATCGCCAGCAGCAGGGGCAGGCCGACCGGCAGCAGCCAGATCAACGCGCCCGCATCGATGGCGGCAATGCCGAGCGCCAGCACGGCAATGATGCCGGTCATGGGGGCAAAGCGCCGCAGCGCATCGCGCCACGGCACCGCCGCGGCCTGACGCGGTGGCGACTTCCAGTTCAACTCCAGACCGGTCAGCGCCCCGACGACAAACAGGGAATGGGCCAGCATGCGGATGGGGGCTTGAAGCAGGGCAATCAGGGCTTCCAGCAGGGCGCTGCGCAGCAGGTTGAGGGTGCCGCCGTAGGCTGATTCCTCGCGGTTGATCAGTACAGATGCGATACCCAGAACGCGCGGCAGGAACAGCATGCACAGTGTCCAGCCCCACAGTGCCGCCAGTTCGGCCGGTACTAGCATCCAGTCCGTCACGATGTGCGACCCCGATAGCCACAGTACGGTGCCCAGCGTCAGAAAGCAAAGCCACAACGGCGCCGAAAGATAAGCCATGGCGCCGGTGCCGAACATGGCCCGGTGCACCGGGTGAATACCGGGCTCGGCGATCAGCCGCGAGTTTTGCAGGTTGCCCTGGCACCAGCGGCGATCGCGCTGCAGCTCCGACAGCAGGTCAGGGGGCTGCTGCTCATAGCTGCCCACCAGGTCGGCCGCCAGCCAGACGTGATAGCCGGCGCGACGCATCAGAGCGGCCTCGACGAAGTCATGCGACAGAATGCTGCCCGCCATGCCGCCGCTACCCTTGATGGGCGCCAGTGCGCAATACTGCATGAAGGGTGCTATCCGCAAAATGGCGTTGTGACCCCAGTAATGGGACTCCCCGAGCTGCCAGAACTGCATGCCCAGTGTGAATAGGCGCCCTGTCATGCGTGAGGCAAACTGCTGTGCCCGCGCGTGCAGCGTCGCGTGCCCGATGGATTGGGTGGCGGTCTGGATGATGCCGGCGTCAGGATGTGCCTGCATCAGCTTCACCAGATCGACCAGGCAGTCGCCACTCATCACGCTGTCGGCGTCCAGCACAATCATGTAGCGGTAATCGCGACCCCAGCGGCGGCAAAAATCCGCCACGTTGCCCTCCTTGCGATGGGTGCGGCGCTGGCGCAAACGATAGTACAGCTCTACTGGCGGCTGGCCCGAGGGGGCCTGCATCGCCAGTTGCAGTCGCAGATCTTCCCAGGCGGCCCGTTCAAGACGCTGCAGGTCAGGATCGCTGCTGTCCGACAATACGAACACATCAAATGCTGCGGCATGGCCCGTCGCTGCGACCGATTCGCAGGTGGCGCGCAAGCCTGCAAATACAGCGCGCACATCTTCATTGCAAATCGGCATGATGATCGCGGTACGAGCCGTGCTGTCCAGGGCGTGGTGTTGCACGCTGCGCGCCGACAGTGCATGGGGGTCGCCGCGCAGCGTGACGTAAAACCCCATTAGTGCTGTCATGAACCCCGTCACGACCCACGCCGACAGCACCGCAAACAGTGCGATCTGGCCGTATTCGAGCAGTGCACTGTTGTAATCCGGCTGCAGGTTGGCGAACAGGCCAACGGCCACCGCGGTGCTGATCAGCGTGAGCGCCACAAAAATGGCGCGGCGGCGCTCGGCTGCATGTTGCCAGGGTGCCGGGGCTGTCGTTTCAAAGGGTGTCCTGGTGGCGTGCCCGCGCGCGCGATGCCAGGGCCGCAACACGGCTGCGCCGATACTGTTCCAGAAGCCCTGCCACGGAACGGGGGTCATGGCGCCCCGATTCAGCGGCGGTGTGGTCACGCTATTCGGGTGCCGTTCCTCGCGCAGCAGGGTGCGCGAGGAACCGGTTGGTGCTGACGCAGGCTGCACTACCGCAGTGATTGGGGGGACTAGGGAGTGACGATGTAGGTCCATGTTTCGCTCACGGTGTTGTGGTTGTTTTGCAGAAAGGCACGTAGCTCAATCGGCTGGCTCGGCTTCACGCGCTGAACGCGCAAGGCCAGGCGCCAGCCGCCGGTGGCCGGGTTTCGCGAGACGCGGCTCTCCAGCACGTGGCCATTGGCATTGCTGCTGACGACCGCATGCACTGGCGCGTCGTCGGGCAACTTGTCCAGCGCAGGCCCGGCAAAGTCGACGATGTACTGGACGGTTTGCTGCAGCGCTGACGCGCTCAACTTGCTGAATCCGGTACCGCGGCGTGTCTGTGTCACCCAGCCGTTGGGCGGGTGCTGTTCCTGCTTTCCTTGCCAGGCGATCTGGTAGGCGAAGTCCAGGGAAGTGCCAGGCTGCGGCAGGTGATCCGGCACCCAGTAGGCAACGGCGTTGTCGTAGGTTTCGTCCGGTGCCGGCAGCAACAGCAACTCGACCCGGCCGGGGCCCCAATCGCCAATGGGTGTGACCCAGGCGC
>SCRR01000070.1 GCA_004322085.1 Burkholderiaceae bacterium | reverse complement strand
GCTTTAATTCGATTGCCGGTTCAACCGCTCCGGGGTACCCGAATTGCGCCTCGGGCGGGGCGCGGACGACCCGGGTTAAAACCGCGAGCCCACCGACAGCATCCAGGCATCGTTCGGCTCAAAAAGGCTACTCGAACCAGTGTGCCCCAGCTTTCGTCATGCAACTTGTCGCACTTTTGGAGCGGGCCTGGAGGCGCCGGCGGCAAACCATCACTCCGCCCTCACCGCCTCCACCAACCGCTCCGCACAGGCCTTGGCCTGCGCGGCATCGCGCGCCTCCACCATCACGCGCAGCAGCGGCTCGGTGCCGCTGGCGCGGATCAGCACGCGGCCGGCGTCGCCCAGTTCGGCCTCGACCGCCCTGGTTTTCGCCGCGAGTTGGGTGTTGCTCTTCCAGTCCTGGCCGGGGCGCAGCTGCACGTTGATCAGGGTTTGCGGAAACAGGGTCACTTCCGCGAGCATCTGGGCCATGTTGCGGCCGCTGCGTACGCACGCCTGCAGCACCTGCAGGGCGGAAATCAGGCCGTCGCCGGTGGTGTGCTTGTCCAGCACCAGCAGGTGGCCCGAGCCCTCGCCGCCGAACAGCCAGCGGTTCTTCTCCAGTTCTTCGAGCACATAGCGGTCACCGACCTTGGCACGCACGAACTGCAGACCCCGTGCCTTGAGCGCCAACTCCACCGCCATGTTGGTCATCAGGGTGCCAACCACACCGGGGATCAGGTCGTTCCCCGCGAGCCGGTCGGACACCACCAGGTACAGCAGCTCGTCGCCGTTGTACAGCCGCCCCGCGGCATCGACGAGTTGCAGCCGATCCGCATCACCGTCCAGCGCGATGCCATAGTCGGCGTGATTGGCCAGCACCGCGCGCACCAGCGCGCCGGGGTGCGTGGCGCCGACCTCCTGGTTGATGTTCAGGCCATCGGGCGCACAGCCGATGGCCGTGACTTCCGCGCCCAGTTCGTGGAACACCTTGGGCGCGATCTGGTATGCCGCGCCATGGGCCGCATCGACCACGATCTTCAGCCCCTTGAGCGTGAGGTCGTGGGCGAAGGTGCTTTTGCAGAATTCGATGTAGCGGCCCGCCGCGTCGTCGAGCCGGCGCGTCTTGCCCAGCGAGGCGGAATCGGCCCAGACTGGTGCCTCGTCGAGCGCGGCTTCCACGGCCTGCTCCCAGGCATCGGACAGCTTGCTGCCCTGCGCACTGAAGAACTTGATGCCATTGTCGGCAAACGGGTTGTGACTGGCGCTGATGACCACGCCCAGGCTCGCGCGCTGCGCCCGCGTGAGGTAGGCCACGCCGGGCGTCGGTAGGGGCCCGAGCAGCACCACGTCGACACCGGCGGAGTTGAAGCCGGACTCCAGCGCGCTCTCCAGCATGTAGCCGGAAATGCGCGTGTCCTTACCGATCAGCACGGTGGGGCGCGACTCCGATTTTTTGAGCACCTGGCCTACGGCGTGCGCCAGGCGCAGTACAAAGTCAGGCGTAATGGGCGGCTGCCCGACGGTACCGCGGATGCCGTCCGTGCCGAAGTATTTGCGTATCATTTTTGTTCTCTCTCCTTCATGTGTCAACATTACAAGCTATTGTATTCATAGCATTCAGGACTTTCAACGCGGCCACGGTCTCGCGCACATCATGGACCCGCACAATGGCCGCACCACGCTCCACGGCGAGCAGCGCCGCGGCCACGCTAGGCACCATACGTTCGCCCGCCGGCGGCTCGCGCCCATCTGCAGCGGCTACTGCAGCCAGCGACGACTTGCGCGACCAACCCACCAGGATTGGATAGCCCGCAACCAGCAGTTCCCTCTGGCGTGCGAGCAGTTCGAAATTTTGCGCCACGGTTTTGCCGAAGCCGACGCCGGGATCCAGCACGATGCGCGTCTTATCGACGCCCAGCCCTTGCAGGGCCTTCGCAGTTCGCTCCAAAAAAAATAGTACTTGCGGCACCACGTCGCCCTCCATGGGCGCGGCCTGCATGGTTTGCGGCTCCCGGTGCATGTGCATCAGGCACACGCCACAGTTGGGATGCCGCGCCACGACCTGCGCGGCACCGCTTTGGTGCAGCGCCCAGATGTCATTGAGAATGTCGACGCCCAGATCCAGCACGGCCTGCATCACCTGTGGCTTGTAGGTGTCCACGGAGATCGGCAGCCCCAGCTTGACCGCCTCCCTGACCACCGGCAGCACGCGCGCCAGCTCGTCTTGCAGCGGCAGCGGTTGCGCACCGGGACGGGTGGACTCGCCGCCGATGTCCAGAATGTGCGCTCCATCCTTCAGCAGTTGTTCACAGTGCCGCAAGGCGCTGCGGGTTGTGGCGTGCTGGCCACCGTCGGAAAACGAATCGGGTGTGACGTTGACGATTCCCGCAACGCGCGGCCGCGTGAGATCGATCGCGTAGTGGGTGGTTTGCCAGAACATGACGGTACGGGGGGCAAGCGGCACGATGCCGGCAGACGGTCGGTTAGGACGAAATATAAAGCGCCACCCAAGGCACCAGGTTGAAAAGGATGATCCCGAGCTTGTAGATGGCGATACCCGCATAGTTTAGGGCGTCGAAGGTCTCTGGCGAGAGCTTGAACCACCGTGTATGCAGCCGGTACAGCCCGTCATGGGCATAGAAGAAAACGCCGACCCAGGCCAGCAACAGTGTGTAATTGATGCCGATGCACCAGGCAAGAGCATGCCTGACTTCATTTATCCCCATGGCTTTGTTCCCCCGAGCGTCATCGGGACGCCTGGGCCGCACTCTACACGGCCAAGTAGCGCCCGGGTCGGTGGTTGATGGCGAGCGTCAAATTCAGTACCACCGCGCCAAGTACCGAAAGTGCAATGCGCCCTGCATCGGCCACATAGAAAGCTCCCAGCACAATCAGGCTGTCGAAGGCCATCTGCACCGCTCCCGCACGCCAGCCCAGCGTTTCCTGCAGGTACAGCACCAGCACATTCAGGCCACCGAGACTGGCGCGGTGGCGAAACAGCATGAGCATGCCCGCGCCGCACAGCAAGCCGCCGAGCACGGCGGCCAGCGGTGGCGAGAGGTAGTTGAAGGCCAGACCGCGCGGCAGGAAGTGTGCAAACAGCGAGAGCAGGCCCACGGCTGCAAACGTCTTGAGCGTGAAGGCCGCGCCCATGCGCCACCAGGCAAACGCGTAGAACGGCAGGTTCACCAGGAAAAACGCCAGGCCAAAATCCATTCCCGTGCCGTAGTGGATAAGGAAGGCCAGGCCCGCCGTACCGCCGGTCAGGAGCCCGGCTTGCCCGAACATCACCACACCCAACGCCACGAACAGCGTGCCCGTCAACAGCGCCTGAAAGTCTTCGTGCCAGGCGTGGCGTGTCACATCGAGCGCGCCGGTATCGGGTGCGGAGACGGTCGGGCTGGGGTTCATGGCAATGCGCAATTGAAGAATCCAGATGCAGCATACGCAGCCAGGACGCAGACGTCATTGATCCATATCACTGTGCGGCGCGAAAGCCCGCATTCCAGCATTCCATCCAGCACGCAAAACGGGGCCTAGCAGCCCTGTCTTCGTGTCGCTTGCTGTGCCCGCGGAACACAGCCCCCCCCTGCTTAGACCACAGTCGGGGCAGGGTCCGGTTTGACGGCGGGCGGCCCACCGTTGCCACCCGTACCACCGCCCGTTGCGGGCGGGATACGCGGCGTCCAGTCCTTGGGCGGGCGCGGTTCCTTGCCCGCCATGATGTCATCGAGCTGCTCGGTATCGATGGTTTCCCACTCGAGGAGCGCCTTGGCCATGGCGTGCATCTTGTCGCTGTTGTCCTCGATCAGCTTGCGCGCCAGTGCATATTGCTGGTCGATGATGCGACGCACCTCCAAGTCCACCTTTTGCATGGTCTCTTCGCTCATGGTGGTGGTCTTGGTAACCGAGCGGCCCAGGAACACTTCACCTTCGTTTTCGGCATAGACCATCGGGCCCAGCGCGTCGGTCATGCCGTAGCGCGTCACCATGTCGCGTGCAAGTTGCGTGGCGCGCTCGAAGTCGTTGCTGGCACCGGTGGTCATGTGGTGCATGAACACCTCCTCGGCGATACGCCCGCCAAACAGCATGGCGATCTGGCTCAGCATGTATTCGCTGTCGTAGCTGTAGCGGTCCTGCGCCGGCAGGCTCATGGTCACGCCCAGCGCACGTCCGCGCGGAATCACGGTGACCTTGTGCACCGGGTCGCATTTGGGCAACAGCTTGCCCAGCAGCGCGTGGCCCGATTCGTGGTAGGCCGTGTTGCGGCGCTCTTCCTCTGGCATGACCATGCTCTTGCGCTCAGGGCCCATCATGATCTTGTCCTTGGCCTTCTCGAAGTCCTGCATCTCCACCACGCGGGCGTTGCGACGCGCGGCCATCAGCGCCGCTTCGTTACACAGGTTGGCCAGATCCGCGCCGCTCATGCCCGGCGTGCCACGCGCGATGATGCCGGCGTTCACGTCCTGACTGACCGGGATCTTGCGCATGTGAACGTGCAGGATCTGCTCGCGACCCCGGATGTCGGGCAGCGTCACGTAAACCTGGCGGTCGAAGCGGCCGGGGCGCAGCAGCGCGGCATCCAGGATGTCAGGGCGGTTGGTGGCTGCCACCACGATCACGCCCACGTTGGTTTCGAACCCGTCCATCTCGACCAGCATCTGGTTCAGGGTCTGTTCGCGTTCGTCATTGCCGCCTCCCAAGCCAGCGCCACGCTGGCGGCCGACCGCGTCGATTTCATCGATGAAGATGATGCAGGGTGCGTTTTTCTTGGCGTTCTCGAACATGTCGCGCACGCGGGCCGCGCCCACGCCGACGAACATCTCGACGAAATCGGAGCCTGAAATGCTGAAGAACGGCACCTTGGCTTCACCCGCGATCCCCTTGGCGAGCAGCGTCTTGCCGGTGCCCGGCGGGCCGACCAGCAGCAGGCCGCGCGGAATGCGCCCACCCAGTTTTTGGAACTTTTGCGGATCCTTGAGGAAGTCGACCACCTCCTTGACCTCTTCCTTGGCCTCGTCACAGCCGGCCACGTCCGCAAACGTGATGGTGTTGTTGTTCTCGTCCATCATGCGGGCCTTGCTCTTGCCGAAGCTGAACGCCCCGCCCTTGCCGCCGCCCTGCATCTGCCGCATGAAGTAAACCCACACGCCGATCAGCAGCAGCATCGGCCCCCAACTCACCAGCAGGGTCATCAGGAGCGAGCCTTCCTCGCGTTGCTTCACATCGAACTTGACGTTGTTGTTGAGCAGGTCGCCGATCAAACCGCGGTCAAGGTAGGTGCCGTTCGTGCGAATCTTGCGGTCATCGTTGGTGACGGCCACGATGTCGGTGCCGCCCTGGCCATCCTGAATCGTCGCACTTTTAATCTGCCCGCTGCGCACTTCCGCCAGGAACGTCGAATAGCCGACGTAGCCCGCGTTGGTACCGACACGGGTATCAAACTGTTTGAATACCGTGAACAGCACCATGGCGATCACGAGCCAAATGGCGATTTTTGAGAACCACTGATTGTTCAAGCGAGGCTCCGTTGACAAAACACTGCAAAGGGTGCGGGAACACTTTCCCGGACACTACCTACTTGAGACCCATTTTAGGCGTTTCAAGGCGTGGGGCCACGGCTTTTGCGCTCAGCAGCCACAGGCGTTACAAGGGTTTGCGGGCATTTCCTGCGGTTTCCTGACGCTGATCAAGCCTGCGGCCCGCTGCGCCTGAGTCCGATCCCGACCAGAAAGGTCTCGGACGATTTATCGCGCGAAGCCTTGGGTTTGATGGGTTTGACGACCTTGAAGGTTCCCTTGAACAATCTGGTGAGTGGGCCATAGCCGCTGCCATGGAACACCTTGGCCACCAGTGCGCCCTCGGGCTTGAGGTGGTGCTGGCCGAATTCAACCGCCAGTTCCACCAGATGCGAGATGCGCGCGGCGTCGGCAGACTCAATCCCCGAGAGGTTCGGTGCCATGTCCGAAACCACCACATCGGCCTTGCGGCCCTGCATCTCATGCTCCAGTTTCTGCAGTACTTCCGGCTCGCGAAAATCGCCCGGCAGGAACACGACGCCCTCGATCGGCGCCATGGGGAGGATGTCCAGCGCAATGATGGTGCCATTGAGCGCGCCGATTGCCGCGCCGCCCGGTGACAGCCTGCGCCGCAAATACTGGCTCCACGCGCCCGGGGTGGACCCCAGATCGACCACCAACTGGCCCGGTTTGATCAGGCCCAGCGTTTCGTCTATTTCCTTGAGCTTGTAGGCCGCGCGCGCGCGGTAGCCCTCACGCGTGGCGAGTTTGACGTAAGGGTCGTTGACGTGGTCGTTCAGCCACGCCCGGTTGACCTTTTTGCTTTTGGTCTTGACTTTCATACTGCCTCGATAATACGGGCATGCCCCAAATTCAACTCACTCCCGCCCAGCGCAAGGCTCATCGCGCCAACGCCCATCACCTCGACCCCGTGGTCATGGTGGGCGCCGGCGGCCTCACGCCGGCCGTCAAAAAGGAAACCGACGGCGCCCTCAATGCGCACGGGCTGATCAAGGTGCGCGTTTTCTCGGACGATCGCACCGTGCGCAACGAGATTTACCAGACGCTGGCCAATGAACTGGACGCGGCGCCCATCCAGCAAATCGGCAAGCTGCTGGTACTTTGGCGTCCGCAGCCCGAGAAGGAAAAGGTCATCGACGAGGACCGCATGGCCGGCCCGCGCGACTTCAAGGTGCTCAAGTACAGCAAACGCGGTGGCCAGCGACCCGAGGTCAAGACCCTGCGCGTGTTGGGCAACCAGCGCCTGACACCGGGCGGCAAGGTCAAGCGGGCCAAACCCAAGCCGCAGACCTCGGTCAAGAAACGCAGCCAGACGTGACGCGATGACGCCCGCGATCCAGCCCGTGGCGCCGTCCCAGCGCAACGTCATCTGCATGAAATGGGGCACGAAATACGGCCCGGAATACGTGAATCGCCTGTACGCCATGGTGCGCCGGCACCTTGGTGGCACATTCCGCTTTGTCTGCCTCACCGACGACCGCCAGGGTATCCGGGCCGAGGTGGAATGCTTTGCTATCCCGGAATTGAAGCTTGATCTGCCACCCGGCGCGCCCGACCGGGCCTGGAAGAAGCTCACCACCTTTTCGGCCGATCTGCACGGGTTGCGCGGCACCGCGCTGTTTCTCGATGTCGATGTGGTGATCGTGGGCAGCCTGGACGCCTTCTTCGAAGAGCCCGGAGATTTCCTGATCATCCGCGACTACCGCCGACCGTGGCAGACACAGCGCATCACCGGCAACTCATCGGTCTATCGCTTCGAGCTGGGCGCGCATCCCGATGTGCTGGCCTATTTCAAATCCCACGTGGACGAGGTGCAGTCGCGCTTTCGAAACGAGCAGGCGTATCTGTCGGACTTCCTGCACCGTCAGGGCAAGCTGCGCTACTGGCCCGCTTCCTGGTGTCCCAGCTTCAAATACCACAGCATCCCGCGCTGGCCGGCCAACTACTGGGCCGAACCGGCCGTGCCTGCGGGTGCACGCATCGTGATCTTCCATGGAGAGTGCAATCCGCCCGATGCACTGGCTGGGCGACGCAACCGCAGTTTTCGCAGCATGCGCCCCGCGGGCTGGGTCGCGACGCACTGGCGCGAATAGACCCGCAGCGGCGCGCTCACTTCGCCCGCTGCGCCACCAGGGGCCGGCCCGTCAGCCTGGAAAGAATCGCCAGCGGGCTGGCCTGCGGATCGTAAAGGTGCTCGGGTGCGAGGAACAGGGTCTGCTCCAGCATGTACTGGCCCGACATCACGGCATGCGAGGCCTGGTCGGAAAAGCAGACCCAGACCGAGCCGGCCGGGAACGGCACCGTGGCCTGCTCCGCCGTCTTCTGGTAGTCCAGGTCGCTCTTCATGCCGTCGTGCAGCTGAAGCATCAGGTGGTCGTACTCGGAGCGCAGCGACTTGGTCACGTGCAGCGTATGCAGCGCACCGGCCTGCCATCGTGAATAGCTCTTGGCGCGCGGCACGAACCGCCGCGCCACGGTTTCGAACGGCTCGCCAACGCGCCAGACCCGCGGAATACCGGACGGATTGACGTTGGCGAATACGCGCAGGATGCGTTCACCACAGTTCGGACGCGAGGGAAAGGCATCGACATGCAACCGGCGGTCATCCGCGCGCCACGACTGGCGGCGCGATTCCACCTGCATCGGCCGATAGCTGGTGGGTGCCAGGCGCAAATGACCCGTGTAACGCGGCAGCAGCGCGGCGATGAGCTGCTGCGACTGCTCCCGAAAGCGTCCGATCATCGCGGTCAGCGCCTGCACCGTGGCCGTCTCGCCATTGGCGCCGTGCAGCACCCCGTTCGCGTCGAGACTGATGTTTCGTGATTTTGGCGACAGGACAGCGGGATCGAGCAACTGCGCCTCCTGCGCCAGCAGCGTGAAACCCAGGCGCGGGAAATGCAGAACCTTGCCGGCCTCCAGCGCGATCGTCCAGGCCGGCTCGGCGGTGACGGCCTACCACGCCGTCGCATCAATTTGCAAAATTTGTGATTCCATTGCCGTGCCTCTGGAAAAAATCGATCAAGTCATTGCATGGCGACCCGATAGCGGACCGCTGCCTCCAGCGCGCCGCAAAGCACCCGTCAATCGGGCTGCGGCGAGTTGGGCGCCAGCTTCCACAACACGATCCCGGCGCACAGCCACTGCACCAGATACATCACGCTGCCCACGCTGTGCCACAGCCGCAGGTTCTCGCGCGCGACGATCCGGGGCGCCACCGCAAACTGGTTGAGCAAGGCGGTCAGCAGGCCCAAGGTTATGAAAATAATAGCTACTTGCGCCCATTGGGAAAGGGTTTGAGACTGTTTTGACCTTGAAAGCAGCAACAGCAGCAGACCACAGGCCATGGACACCCAGGTCTGGGCCGCGAACAATTTGGCCGCCATGCCACCGGCCATCGCCGGCGTGGGCAGGTTGGCAAACAGCAGCGGCACCACCAGGAAACCGATCGTCGTCAGGCTGCCCCACCACAGGGCGGCAAGCAGAACCGCAAAACGCCTGTCCAAAACGCGATCCCCTCAGATGTAGGACACCGCGACAATCTCGAAGTGCTTGATGCCGCCGGGGGTTTGCACTTCGGCCGTGTCGCCCTCTTCCTTGCCAATCAGGGCGCGCGCGATCGGGCTGCTGATGTTGACCAGCCCGAGCTTGAGATCGGCCTCATCTTCGCCGACGATCTGGTACTTGACGATGTTGCCAGAGGCCTCATCCTCCAGTTCGACGGTGGCTCCGAAAACCACCTTGCCGCCCGCCTCCAGCGTGGCCGGGTCGATGATCAGCGCGGCCGACAGCTTGCTATCGATTTCCTTGATGCGGCCTTCGATGAATCCCTGGCGATCCTTCGCGGCGTCATATTCGGCGTTCTCGCTCAGGTCGCCCTGGGCCCTGGCCTCGGCAATTGCATTGATGACCCAGGGACGGTCCACCGTCTTGAGCGTGCGCAATTCGGACTTGAGCAGCTCTGCGCCGCGCTTGGTGATGGGAATGGTAGCCATGATATTTTCAACAAAAGGTTCATCCAAAACGAAACCGCCGGGCGTTCCCGTCCGGCGGTATCTTGTGAGGCGGATTATGCCGCGATTGTCGTGCGAAACTCAAGCCGCCGCGAGTTGGGCATGCAATTCCTGCAGGGAATGCACATCGAGGTCGTCGAGGTATTTCATGCCCTCGACCGCCGCTTCGGCACCGAAAATGGTCGTGAACGTGGACACGCGCGCTTGCAGCGACGAGGTGCGGATGGCGCGCGAGTCGGCGATCGCGTTGCGGCGTTCTTCCACGGTGTTGATGACCAGTGCGATCTCGTCGTTCTTGATCATGTCAACGATGTGCGGGCGCCCTTCGGTGACCTTGTTGACGCTCACACAGACAATGCCGGCCTGCTCAATGGCGGCGGCCGTGCCCTTGGTCGCCACCAGCTCGAACCCCATCCCCGCCAGCCCGCGCGCGATGTCGACCGCGCGCGCCTTGTCGTTGTTCTTGACCGAGATGAAGGCCTTGCCGCCGCGTGGCAGCCGGGTGCCGGCGCCAATCTGGGACTTGACGTAGGCCTCGCCAAAGGTCTTGCCAACTCCCATGACCTCACCCGTGGACTTCATCTCGGGGCCCAAAATGGTATCCACACCGGGGAATTTGACGAAGGGAAAGACGGCTTCCTTCACGCTGAAATACGGCGGCGTGACTTCCTCAAAGATGCCCTGGGAGTCGAGTGACTGCCCCACCATGCAGCGCGCTGCCACCTTGGCGAGCTGGATGCCGGTGGCCTTGCTCACAAACGGCACGGTGCGCGAGGCGCGCGGGTTCACTTCCAGCACGTAGATGACATCCTGGCCGTCCACCTGCTGGATGGCGAATTGCACATTCATCAGCCCGACGACGTGCAACGCACGCGCCATGGCGGCCGTCTGCGACTTGAGCTCGGCCACGGTCGCGGCGGACAGGTAGTAAGGCGGCAGCGAACACGCCGAGTCGCCGCTGTGCACGCCGGCCTGCTCGATGTGTTCCATCACGCCGCCGATGAAGACACGCTGACCGTCGCAAATGGCGTCCACGTCGCATTCGATCGCGTTGCTCAAAAAATGGTCGAGCAAGACCGGCGAGTCGTGACTGACCTTGACCGCCTCGCGCATGTAACGCTCCAGGTCACGCTGCTCGTGCACGATTTCCATGGCGCGGCCACCCAGCACATAGCTCGGGCGCACTACCAGCGGATAGCCCAGCGCGGCAGCCTTTTCCAGCGCCTCGGGTTCGGTACGAGCGGTGGCATTCTGTGGCTGACGCAAGCCCAGGTCGTTGAGCAGATGCTGGAAGCGCTCACGGTCTTCGGCCGCATCGATCATGTCCGGCGAGGTGCCGATGATGGGCACACCATTGGCCTCCAGGTCGAGGGCGAGCTTGAGCGGTGTCTGGCCACCGTATTGCACGATCACGCCGAACGGCTTTTCCTTGTCGACGATCTCGAGCACGTCTTCGAGCGTGAGTGGCTCGAAGTACAGGCGGTCCGAGGTGTCGTAGTCAGTCGACACGGTCTCGGGATTGCAATTGACCATGATGGTCTCGTAGCCGTCTTCGCGCATGGCGAGCGCGGCGTGCACACAGCAGTAGTCGAACTCGATGCCCTGGCCGATACGGTTCGGGCCGCCGCCCAGCACCATGATCTTCTTGCGGTCGGTCGGGTTGGCCTCGCACTCGCCACCCTCGGCTTCGTAGGTCGAGTACATGTAGGCCGTGTTGGTCGCGAACTCGGCCGCGCAGGTGTCCACCCGTTTGTAGACGGGACGCACGCCAAGGGCGATGCGCTTGTCGCGAATGGCCTTGTCGGTGGTCTTGAGCTGGCGCGCCAGCCGGCGGTCGGAAAATCCCTTTTGTTTGAGCTCGCGCAGCGTTGGCCCGTCGATGTCGCCCAGCGATTGGGTTTCGAGCTCCAGCTCGATCTTGACGATCTGCTCGATTTGCACCAGAAACCAGGGGTCGATTTTGGTGAGCGCAAACACCTCGTCCACGCTCATGCCAAGTGCAAACGCATCGCCGACATACCAGATGCGCTCGGGGCCCGGCGCGCCCAGCTCTTTCTCCAACACCTCACGGTCCTGCGTCTTCTCGTTCATGCCGTCGACGCCGACTTCCAGGCCGCGCAATGCCTTCTGGAACGACTCCTGGAAAGTGCGGCCCATGGCCATGACTTCCCCCACGGACTTCATCTGCGTCGTGAGGCGCGAATCAGCCTGCGGAAATTTCTCGAAGGCAAAGCGCGGGACCTTGGTGACCACGTAATCGATGCTGGGCTCGAAGCTCGCGGGCGTCGCACCGCCCGTGATCTCGTTGCGCAGCTCGTCGAGCGTGTAGCCCACGGCCAGCTTGGCCGCAACCTTGGCAATCGGGAAACCCGTGGCTTTGGAAGCCAGTGCCGAGGAGCGGCTCACGCGCGGGTTCATCTCGATCACGAGCATGCGGCCGTCGACCGGATTCACCGCGAACTGCACATTCGAGCCGCCGGTATCCACGCCAATCTCGCGAAGCACCGCCAAAGAGGCATCGCGCATGATCTGGTATTCCTTGTCGCTCAAGGTCTGCGCCGGCGCTACGGTGATCGAGTCGCCGGTGTGCACGCCCATCGGGTCCAGGTTTTCAATGGAGCACACGATGATGCAGTTGTCCGCCTTGTCGCGCACCACCTCCATCTCGTACTCTTTCCAGCCGAGCAGGGATTCTTCAATCAGCAGCTCGCTGGTCGGCGAAGCTTCGAGGCCACGCTTGCAGATGGCTTCAAACTCGTCCGGATTATAGGCAATGCCGCCCCCGGTACCACCCAGCGTGAAGCTGGGGCGAACGACTGTGGGAAAGCCCAGCGTCTTTTGCACCACCCAGGCTTCATCCATGCTGTGCGCAATGCCGGAGCGCGCCGAGCCCAGGCCAATGCGGGTCATCGCGTCCTTGAACTTGAGACGGTCCTCGGCCTTGTCGATGGCTTCGGGCGTGGCGCCGATGAGCTCGACCTTGTACTTGTCGAGCACGCCGTTGCGCCACAGGTCGAGCGCGCAGTTCAGCGCGGTCTGGCCGCCCATGGTCGGCAGGATCGCATCCGGCTTCTCGCGCACGATGATCTTCTCGACCGTCTGCCACGTGATGGGCTCGATGTAGGTCACATCGGCCGTGGCCGGGTCCGTCATGATGGTCGCGGGGTTGCTGTTGATCAGGATGACCTTGTAGCCCTCCTCGCGCAGCGCCTTGCAGGCCTGTACGCCCGAATAGTCGAATTCGCAGGCCTGGCCGATGATGATCGGGCCTGCGCCAATGATGAGGATGCTCTTGATGTCTGTGCGCTTGGGCATTTACTTCTTCTCCCTGGCCGTTTCCATGAGCGCAATGAAGCGGTCAAACAAATAGCCGATATCGTGTGGCCCTGGCGAGGCTTCGGGGTGACCCTGGAAGCAAAAGGCCGGCTTGTCGGTGCGCGCCATGCCCTGCAGCGTGCCGTCGAACAGGCTGACGTGGGTGGCGCGCAAATTTGGCGGTAGCGTTTTTTCGTCCACCGCAAAGCCGTGGTTCTGGCTGGTGATACTGACGCGGCCTGTGTCCAGGTCTTTCACCGGATGATTGGCGCCGTGGTGGCCGAACTTCATCTTGAAAGTCGTGGCGCCACTGGCCAGAGCCATGATCTGGAGCCCCAGGCAAATGCCGAACACGGGGACACCCGATTCGATCAGCTCGCGCGTGGCGTCGATGGCATAGTCGCAGGGCTCCGGATCGCCGGGGCCGTTGGACAGGAACACGCCGTCGGGCGCCAGTTTGAGCACATCCGCAGCCGGGGTCTGTGCGGACACCACGGTCACCCGGCAACCGCGCCGGCTAAGCATGCGCAGGATGTTGTTCTTGACGCCCCAATCGTAGGCAACCACGTGATACTTTGGTGCTGTCTGCTCGCCGTAGCCGGGCTTGCCGTCGGCGCTCGCCAGTTGCCACTCGGTCTGGGTCCAGTCGTAGGGTGACTCGATCGACACCACCTTGGCCAGATCCAGACCATTCATGTCGGGCGCGGCCTGAGCCCGCGCCACCGCTTTGTCGATCAGCGCGGGTGTGACCTTCTCGCCCATCGACAGCCCCAGAATGCAGCCGTTTTGCGCACCGAGCGTGCGCAGGTGCCGCGTGAGCTTGCGGGTGTCGATATTGGCAATCGCAACCGTTTTTTCCCGCACCAGGTACTCGGACAGGGTCATGGTCTTGCGGAAGTTGGACGCCACCGGCGACAAATCCTTGACGATCAGTCCGGCCGCGTAGATGCGCCTGGCCTCGACGTCCTGGACGTTGATGCCGTAGTTGCCGATATGCGGGTAGGTCAGCGTGACGATTTGCTGGCAGTAGCTCGGGTCAGTGAGGATTTCCTGGTAGCCGGTCATGGCGGTGTTGAACACCACTTCGCCGACGGTGGCGCCTGAGGCGCCGATGGAATTGCCGACAAAGACCGTGCCGTCTGCGAGCGCCAGGATGGCGGGAGGGAAGTTTCCCTGTAGAGACAAAAGCACTGGGTTCTCCGGGTTGATGACGGTTCGCCCAAGCGGGTACAAGAAACGACTCTTGCTGGCTGCTTTTGTGAGGGGGTTGGCTTGAACTGGGCTTGGGCGAAGCTGATTTGGGAAAGCTTCTAATTATAACCAGACGAGACCCTATGGCTGCCCTGCAGCCCACGCAACCCCGCGCTGGCGTGCAGGCAAATGGCAGCGGCCGCAGCCACATTGAGCGACTCCTCGCCGCCAGGCTGCTCGATCCGCACCGACAGGCTGGCGCGCGCCATCAATGACGCGCTCACGCCCTGCCCTTCATGGCCCAGCACCCAGGCGCATGGCATAGTCAGCTTTTGCTCGTGCAAGGCGCTCCCGACATGCGAGCTGGTCACGACGATGGGTACCGTCAACTCATCGAGCGCCTGCGCCTCGATGCGCTCGACCAGTCGCAGCGCGAAGTGCGCGCCCATGCCGGCGCGCAAGACTTTGGGCGACCACAAGGCGGCCGTTTCCTTGAGCGCAATGATCTGGCCAAAGCCGAACGCCGCGGCACTGCGCAGGATCGAGCCCACGTTGCCGGCGTCCTGCACTCCGTCCAGAATCACCGAGGCCGCACCCGGCAACAGGGCGGGCGCCAGCGGCAGGTCGACCACGAACGCCATGCGGGCCGGTGACTCCAGCGCGCTGACGATCCCCATCAAAGAGTCGGAAATAACTACATTTTTGATAGCGACTCGTGTCCATCGGGTATTGGCCAGAGGCCAAAATGACTCTGAAAAGACGGCGATAGCGGGTTGCACGCCGCGCTTCATGGCGGCGCGGCACAGATGATCACCTTCGAGCCACACCCGTCCCTGCTTTCGATACGCCGTGCTGTCTTGCGCAAGGCGGTGCAACTCCTTGAACAAGACGTTGTCGCGCGAGGTGATATGGACCGCCCGACCCGCGTTCATGTCGTCCGCAGCAGTCACCGCAGCACCCGCGCGACCGGCGCAAACGATTTGCGATGTTGCGGGCAGGCGCCGTGCGCTTCGAGTGCCACCATGTGCGCGGCAGTGCCGTAGCCCTTGTGTCCGGCGAAGCCGTATTGTGGAAACTGCTGGTCATACTGCACGCACCAGCGATCCCGATGCACCTTGGCCAGGATCGATGCGGCCGAAATAGCCGGCACCAGTGCGTCGCCCCTGACGATGGCCTCGGCCAGCATCTCAAGCTGCGGCAGCCGGTTGCCGTCAACCAGCACCCTGGATGGCTTGAGCCGCAGCCCCTGCACCGCGCGCTGCATCGCGAGCATCGTGGCCTGCAGGATGTTGAGGCGGTCGATTTCTTCCACGCTGGCCTCGGCAATCGAGCAGCACAGCGCCTTGGCGCGGATTTCATCGAACAGCCGCTCGCGCCGGCGCGGGCTGAGCTTTTTCGAGTCGGCCAGGCCCACGACGGGATGGAGCTCGTCCAGAATCACGGCCGCGGCCACCACCGGCCCGGCCAGCGGGCCGCGTCCGGCCTCGTCCACGCCGGCCACCAGCCCCGGCGCGTCCCAGACGAGCGGGGCCTGCTCAGCCTTGAAGTATTTTCTCGATCGCATCGGTCGCCAGTTGGGCCGTGTCACGCTGCAGTTCGGCGTGCAGCGCGGTAAATCGTTGTTGGACAGCCGCCATTTTCTCAGGTGGCGCCTGCAGCCACTGCAGCACGGCATCCGCCAGCGCGCGCGGTGTCGCCGCGTCCTGCAGCAACTCCGGCACGACAAAGTCCCGGCACAG
>SCRR01000069.1 GCA_004322085.1 Burkholderiaceae bacterium | reverse complement strand
GGCGGGCGCGACGGCTTCTCGCGCGCCTACCAGCACCACCTGGACCGCTGCGGCGAAATGCTCGGCCCGATGCTGGCCAGCATCCACAACCTGCATTACTACCTGAACCTGATGCGCGAAGTGCGCGAGGCGCTCGATGCGGGGCGGTTTAGCGAATTTGTACGGCAGTTCAAGCTGGATCGGTCGCGCGGTATCTGATCGGGCCCGATCGGCACAGCCAGGCAATCAACATTTCAGCACGTCTGCCAGCGCCAGAAAGTCGCGCGCATGCAGCGTATTGCGCGGGTCGGGCGAGACATCCTTCGGCATCCGAGGTCCTAACTCCGCAGGCCGTTCGATGTACGCCGTCTTGAGCCCGCAGGCCCGCGCCGCCGCCAGATCGTCGTGGTGCGCTGCCACCAGCATCACGTCTTCGGGCACAACGTCGAAGACCTTGGCGACCCCGAGATAGGTGGCCGGATCGGGCTTGTATTTTTTGAAGACCTCGGCGGACAGGATGCAATCCCACGGCAGGCCCGCGCGTTTCGCCATGTCAGCGAGCAGTCCGAGGTTGCCATTGGACAGTGTGCAGATCATGTATTTCGACTTGAGCCGGCGCAGACCCCCGATCACATCAGGCCAGGCATCGAGCCGGTGCCACGCCTTGTTGAGGTGGCGCTTTTGCGCCTCCGTCAGGTGCGTGACGTGGAATTTGCCCAGGATGTCATCGAGGATCAGGCGGTGCAGGTCATCGATCAGCGTCCAGCCCAGTTCGCCCGACATCACACGCCGCATGGCCGGCTGATAGCCCGCGCGCCAGGCCAGGGCAAACGCGCCGGCGTCCACATCAAGCCCCAACGCGGTGACTTCGCGCACGATGCCGCCATGCCAGTCGACCACCGTGCCGAACACGTCGAACGCCAGAACCTTGACCGACTCGCATCCCGTAGAAGCCATGTCTGTACCCCGAATAAGGAACGCGAGTATTGTCTGGTAAACGCTCGCGCCCTGTACGCGCCGGCCCGCCCGTTGCAAAATCCACGGTCACGGCGCGCAGGAAGCGACGTGCCAGGAGAATCGTCATGACCCGAAAAACACCCATCGAACGCTACCGCAATATCGGCATCAGCGCGCACATCGACGCCGGCAAGACCACGACCACGGAGCGCATCCTGTTCTATACCGGTGTGAACTACAAGATCGGCGAGGTGCACGAAGGTACCGCCACGATGGACTGGATGGAGCAGGAGCAGGAGCGCGGCATCACGATCACGTCGGCCGCGACCACCGCGTTCTGGAAAGGCATGGCCGGCAACTACCCCGAGCACCGCATCAACATCATCGACACACCCGGCCACGTCGACTTCACGATCGAGGTCGAACGCTCGATGCGCGTGCTCGATGGCGCGGTGATGGTGTACGACGCGGTCGGCGGCGTGCAGCCGCAGTCGGAGACCGTCTGGCGCCAGGCCAACAAGTACCATGTGCCGCGCATCGCCTTCGTCAACAAGATGGATCGCGTGGGCGCTGACTTCTTGCGCGTGCAGCGCCAGATCGGCGAACGCCTGAAGGGCGTGGCGGTGCCGGTGCAGATTCCGCTCGGCGCGGAAGAGCACTTCCAGGGCGTGGTCGACCTTGTGAAGATGAAGGCTATCCTGTGGGACGACACCAGCCAGGGTGTGCATTTCGAATATGGCGACATTCCCGCGGACCTGCTCGCCACGGCCACCCTGTGGCGCGACAAGATGGTCGAGGCGGCGGCCGACGGCAGCGAGGCCTTGCTGGAAAAATACCTCAGCGGCGTGCCTCTGAGCGAAGACGAAATCAAGCAAGGCCTGCGCCAGCGCACGGTGACGAACCAGATCGTTCCGATGCTGTGCGGCAGTGCTTTCAAGAACAAGGGCGTGCAGGCACTGCTGGACGCCATCCTCGATTATCTGCCCTCGCCCGTCGACGTGCCCGCGATCATGGGTCACAGCGAAGATGACAAGGAGATCGAGCGGCATCCGGCCGACAAGGAACCGTTCTCGGCGCTGGCGTTCAAGATCATGACGGACCCGTTCGTCGGACAGCTGATCTTCTTTCGCGTCTATTCCGGCGTGGTGAAAACCGGCGACACGGTGTACATCCCGGGCAAGGCTAGACGCGAGCGGCTGGGGCGCATCCTGCAGATGCACGCCAACGTGCGCCAGGAAATCAAAGAAGTGCAGGCGGGTGACATCGCCGCCGCGGTCGGCCTGAAGGACGTGACCACGGGCGACACGCTGTGCGACCCGGACAGAATCATCATCCTCGAGCGCATGATTTTCCCCGACCCGGTGATCTCGCAGGCGGTCGAGCCCAAGACCCAGGTCGACCAGGAAAAGATGGGGGTCGCACTGCACCGGCTCGCGCAGGAAGACCCGTCGTTTCGGGTACAGAGCGACGAGGAATCGGGCCAGACCATCATCTCGGGCATGGGCGAGCTGCACCTGGAAATTCTGGTGGACCGGATGCGGCGCGAGTTCGGCGTCGAAGCCACGGTCGGCAAGCCGCAGGTCGCGTACCGCGAAACCATCAAGCAGGCGGTGAAGGACGTCGAAGGCAAGTTCATCAAGCAGTCGGGCGGACGCGGCCAGTACGGCCATGCGGTGCTGAACCTGGAGCCGCAAGCGCCCGGCAAGGGCTACGAGTTCGTCGATGCGATCAAGGGCGGCGTGATTCCGCGCGAATTCATCCCGGCGGTGGACAAGGGCATCCAGGAAAGCCTCAAAGCCGGCGTGCTGGCGGGCTACCCGGTGGTCGATGTGAAGGCCACGCTGGTGTTCGGCTCGTCCCACGATGTCGACTCGAACGAGAACGCATTCCGCATGGCCGGCGCCATCGCGTTCAAGGACGCCATGCGGCGCGCGCGCCCGATCCTGCTGGAGCCGATGATGGCGGTCGAGGTCGAGGTGCCGGAAGACTTCATGGGTAATGTGATCGGCGACCTGTCGACGCGCCGCGGCATGATCCAGGGCATGGAAGACATTGCGGGCGGCGGCGGCAAGCTGGTGCGCGCCGAAGTGCCGCTTGCCGAGATGTTCGGCTACTCGACCACGCTGCGCTCGCTCACGCAGGGCCGCGCCACCTACACCATGGAGTTCAGGCAGTACGCCGAGGCGCCGCCGAACATCGCGGAGGCGGTCATCCGCGGTCAGAACAGCCGGTAGCCGGGGCCACGCACTCACTCAAAAGTGCTTGGTCATGCTCACATAGAGGCTGCGCCGCAGACCGTACTGCGGCGCGCCGACGCCGACGCCCGTGCCGTCGCGCAGCAGGTAGGTTCTGTCGAACACATTCAGCAGCGAAACGCGCCCCTGCAAGTCGCCCTCGGCCTGCTTCCAGGTGTGCATGAAGGCCGCGTTGACCACGGTATAGCCGGGCAGCGTGCCGCCGTTGGGTGCGCCGCCGTCGGGGGTATTGCGCAGCCCGCTGCCGAACAGCAGGTCGCCGCTGACCTGGTTATCGCCGAACCGGTAGCTGGTGCCCGCCGACAGCGTGTAGGTCTGGTTGTGGTCGAGGTAGATGTAGTGATTGGCAATGTAGGCCAGCTCGGCCGCGCCGAACAGGGACTGGCTGGAAATGATGTTGCTGCCCTGCGCTTTTTGAACCGCAAAATTCACGTAGCTGGCCCAGTGCGCATCGTTGTACCGGGCCGATAGCTCGAGTCCGCGCGCGTAGCCTTTGGCGTAGTTGAAGGGGGACAAAATCAGCGCCTGCCCGAACTGGCCTTCGTCCAGCAGATTGCGGACGTTCTTGTAGTAGGCGTCAGCCGACAGCGTGAGCCTGTCGTTCACCTTGTGCGAGGCCCCGACACCGAAGTAGTCGGTGCGCTCGGCCTTTACCGGATCGGAGGTGGCGACCTCGGGCTGGTTGGTGGTGCCCGAGTAGAGGTTGATGCTCGCCTGCGAGGCCAGCTCCTGCGGGGGCGGCGTGAAGTAGCGCGCGTAGCCTGCATGCAGGGCGGTGGCCTCCGTTAGCTTGTAGGCCATGTTGACGCGCGGGCTGAACTGGTGCTCCGTCGTGAAGGCGTTCACGGCATCAAAGCGCAGCCCGTAGTTCAGCGTCAGCTTGGGGTTGAGCCGCCACTCGTCCTGCGCGTACAGGCTGAACAGCTGCCCGATCTTGCCCGAGTTGTCGGTGATCGTCAGCGGATCGCTGCTGGACTGGCTGCCGTCGGCACCGACCGGGAAGACCGCCACCGAGTTGTCGCTCTGCGTGGCCTGGCGCGTATAGGCGGAGCCGAAACGCAGCGTATGGTCGGGATTGGTCTTGTACGACGCATCGAATTGCAGGCCGTTGGCCGTGTTCGAGCGCAGCGTGTTGGAGGCGACGCCGTTGTAGATCAGGTCACCCACGGGATCGGGCAGATAGTGCAGGTCCGAGTACTGGTGGAACGCCGAGATCTGGTAGTCGAGCTTGTCCAGGGACTTCTGGAACGACAGCACGGCAAACCGGTTGACTTCGGTTTGCTGCTCGCGCACGTCGCTTGACGGCAGGGCATTGAAGTCCGTCGCGGTGTCGCTGAACCCCGTTAGCGAGTAGCTGGGCGTCTGGCCGGGATTGGTGGGGATCTGGAACTTCCCGTTGTAGGTGCCGAACATAAAGCCGATGCGCGTGCTGTCGTCCACGAAATACGAGAAATTGCCAAACGTCTTGCCCTGGCGCGTGTGGTCATTTTGCGGGTTAAGGGTGGGCTGCGGATTCTCGATGCCGTTGTCGTTCGACACCAGACTGCCCGACAGGTAGTAGCTCAGGTTGCCTTTCGCACCGTAGAACGACGCATTCTCTTCCTGGGTGTTGTGGCTGCCGAGCACCAGCCCCAGCGAGCCGCCGGGCTTGGCCAGCCCCTCCCGGGTCTGAATATCGACAATGCCCGCCGTGCGCAGGCCATACTGCGCCGGCAGCGCGCCGGTCAGAAAGTCCACCGACTGCACGTAGCGCGTATCGATCGACTGGCCGAAACCTGAAATGCTCTCCGGCAGCGCGACCCCATTGATGCGGTACTGCACATTGCCGTGGTCATCGCGCACGTGGAGGGAGCCGGAGGCGGTGGAATCCTTGGAGACACCGGGCACGCGCAGCAGGACCTCGTCGAAAGGCGTCGCGTCGCCCTGCCCCAGCGAGTCGATGAGCGAGCGGTCGATGCGGTACACCGTGGTGCCCACCTTCGGGGTCAGGTCGATGCCGGTTTTTTTCGACTGTTGCACGGTGACATCCACCGTCGAGAGCGTGCCGGCGTCATCGGCCGCGGGTGGCGCGTCGGCGGGCGGTGCGGCCCACGCCCCCACGCTGGTCAACATGCCCGACAGACAAAAAACAAGCGGGCGCAATTTAAACGAATGCATGAGCAAACCTCCAGAACCATGGCGAACAGGACACCGGCGATGCGCCGGCGTCAGACGAAACTACTTCAGGAAATGGCCGTTTCCGGCGTGGTCACAAGGTTCGCGTGGGAGGTCCGCAGATGCACGGGAAAGGCACCGCCGCTGCACAGTGCAGGGGTGGTGCGGGGGTCCGCTCGAGCGCGTAGAGCAGGACGTAGACGGCAACGGGGACTGCGACCGGAAACACCGTGTCGGAGACCGCATGCACGACCGCGGCGCAAATGGCGCAGTCGTATTCTTCGCCGGCCGGGTGATGGTGGGTCGCCGCGGTGGAGACGAGCAGCGCAAAGGCCAGTGCCACCAGGACGGCCAGCCAGCGCCCTGCGCCGGTGCGCCGACGCAGAAGGTCGAGCGGGTTGACGCGCCAAGGGTCAGTTTCAGTCACGGCGACAATTATGTCCGTAGCGCACAGCGCTTGGACAACGATATAAACGCAGGGCGCAATCGTGAAATCCGTTCAACCAGTCCCAGAGTCACCATGACCACTGCACCTTCCACCCCGGTCAGGATACCGGTGCTCATCGCCGGCGGTGGGCCCGTCGGCCTGTCGCTGGCGGCACTGCTGGCGCAGCATGGCGTCGCGAGCCTGGTGATCGAGGCGGACGGGTCTTACTGCGAAGGCAGCCGCGCCATCTGCATGTCACGCCGCTCGCAGGAAATCCTGGGCTGGGTTGGGGCCGACCGCGCGCTCGTCACCAAGGGCCTGTCGTGGGTCGGTGGACGCAGCTACTTCCGGGGCACCGAGGTGCTGCACTTCGAAATGCCGAGCGAGCCCACCGAGCGCTTCGCGCCGATGGTCAACATCCAGCAGTATTACGTCGAACGCTATGCGCACAATGCCGCGGCACGCATCGGCGGAGTCGATGTGCGCTGGTCGGCCCGCGTGACCCAAGTGCGGCCGCAACCGTTGGGCGTTGAGGTTGACTTTGAAACGGCGGACGGCGTCACGCACAGCGTGCACGCCGACTGGCTGGTGGCCTGCGACGGCGGGCGCAGCACGGTGCGCGAGCAGCTCGGCCTGCCACTCGAGGGCATGCAGTACGAGGGCCGTTATGTGATCGTGGACATCGAGCAGGACACGCAGCGCGCCGTCGAGCGGCTGGCCTGGTTCGACCCGCCGTCCAATCTCGGCTCCACCATCCTCATGCACCGCCAGCCCGACAACGTCTGGCGCATCGACTACCAGGTGGCCGACGACGAAGATCCGGCGCAAGCCGTCAAACCCGAGAACGTGTTGCCGCGCGTGCAGGCGCACCTGGACATGATCGGCGAGACGGCGCCCTGGAAGCCGCTGTGGATCTCCATCTACAACGCCAAGTGCCTGACGCTGCGCAGCTACAAACACGGCCGCGTGCTGTTCGCGGGCGACGCGGCGCACCTGGTGCCGATTTTTGGCGTGCGCGGCCTCAATTCGGGGCTGGACGATGCCGGCAACCTGGCCTGGAAGCTGGCCTTGGTGCAGCAGGGCCATGCCCGCGAGTCGCTGCTGGAAAGCTATTCCATGGAGCGCGTGCTGGCAACGCGCGAAAACATTGCCTATGGTGCCAAGAGCACCGAATTCATGGCACCGCCCCATCACGGCTTTGCGCTGATGCGCGAAGCGGCGCTGCGGCTCGCGACCGTAACGCCGGCCGTCGACTCGCTCATCAACCCGCGCCAGTCGGCGCCGATCGAGTACGCTGGCTCGCCGCTGAACCAGCCGGAGGCGGGCAGTGCCTTCAAGGCCGGTGCCCGCGCCGGCCTGCCGGCCCCCGAAGCCACGGTACAGACCGTGCAAGGCACGGCGCACCTGACGGCGCTGTTCGGCCGGTGCTTCGTGGCCCTGTACTTCTCCAGCGCGCCCAGGGTGCCAGCGGCCCTGCAGCAGCTCACCGGCGCCGCACGCTCGGGCCTGGCGGCACTGCATCTGGTGCGCGTGGCGGCCCGCGGCGCTGCCCGAGCCGACGCGATCGCCGACGAGCTGGGACAGGCGTGGCAGCGCTACGACGCAACCGAGGACACGCTCTACCTAATCCGGCCCGACGGTTACGTCATGGGCCGCTGGCGCGACGCCAGCGCGGCAGCCGCCGCCATTGCAGCGGCGCTTGCGCGCGCCTTTTTGGGAGACCAGCCATGAGTGAAAATGAGCTTGAACAGACCTACACCGCGCTGGCAGAATGCATCGGCCGTGTTGGCGAAAACAAAACACCCTTGCTTCTGGCAACGCTGGCGCTGGACCTGTTGAGCCAACAGGAGAATGCCAAAGCCGCGCTCGCACACATCGTGCAGGCCGAGCGACTGGCCAGCATTTGACCCACCCACTCGAAGGGATCCCATGCGACCTTTCACCACCTTGATCCGGCAGCTCCTGTCGGTCTGCCTGCTGGCCGTCGCGGCCACGGCATCCGCTCAGTCTTATCCGGCCCGAACCATCGAATGGGTGGTGCCGTATCCGGCCGGTGGAGGCACCGACGTGGTAGCACGCATGCTGGCGGACGCCATGGGCAAGACGCTGGGTCAGACCATCGTCGTCACGAACAAGCCGGGCGCCGCCACCAACATCGGTGCGGACTATGTGGCACATGCCAAGGCCGACGGCTATACATTGCTGTCCGCCGATACCGGAACACTGGCAGCCAACCCAGCGCTGTACAGCAAGCTCAATTACAGTGCCGAAAAGGACTTGGCGCCGGTTGGGCTGATGGCGCGCTTTCCGCTGATCCTGGTGGTGAACACTAAGGTTCCGGCGAAGAACCTCAAGGAATTCATCGCGTGGGCCAAGACCCAGAGCGGCGGCGCCAACTTCGCCTCGCCGGGTTCGGGCAGTCCGCACCATCTGGCCACGATACTGTTTGGCGAGCAGGCGGGCCTGAAGCTGATGCACATTCCCTACCGCGGCGCCGCTCCGGCCATTCAGGACGTGGTTTCGGGCCAGGTTCCTTTCATGTTTGTCGACACGGCCAGCGGCTCCTCGTTCATTGCGGCCGGCAAGCTGCGCGCCATCGGTATTGCGAGCGCGCAGCGGGTCAAGAATTTTGACTCGATCCCGACGCTCGCCGAGCAAGGCCTCAAGGGCTTTGAAGCCTCCGCCTGGCAGGGGCTCGTGGTGCCAACCGGAACCCCGCCCGACGTCGTAGCCAAACTGAACAAGGCGCTGGTGCAGGCGCTGGGTACGACCGAGATCAAGGCGCGCTTCCAGGCCCTCGGCCTCGAAGCCATTCCCAGCACACCCACGCAGATGGCGGGCTATACAGAGAGCGAACGCAAAAAATGGGGCGCCGTGATCCACGCCAACGGCATCAAGCTGGATTGAACCTCGAAGTGGCGCAGGCGGCGCGCACAGGATCCCGCATTGCCCGAATCAGAGACCGAACACCGTCAGCACGCCGGTGTAGCCATACAGGTGGTGGCGGGCAATCTCGCCGCCCGCAAAAAACCCCACCAGCGGCACGTCACCGAGCGCCCGGCGCACGATTTGCAACTCGGCGCTGGGCGCCCCGAAGTGCGGGCCACCACGCCCCGAGCAGCTCACGTAGATCGCGCCGGCCATGCGCCGGGCCGCGTTGGGGGCCGCATCAGCCTCGGCTGCGGCCAGCACGGTGGCGACACTCAACGGTATCTCTTCGGGCTCGAGCTCTTCGCGAATTTCGGCGCAGATCCGAATCAGGTCGGCGCGCGCCGCTGACACGTTGCGCTGACAGAACGCCAGCCGCATGCCGGACTCGGCAACCTCGGCAATCGCCACCCCCTTGCGCGCCGGGTCCAGCCCGACGATGTGACGCACGATCACGTCGCTGCCGAAGTTGCCGGTGCGGTTCACCGAGTCGCTGCCCGAGTCGCTGAGCCCCACCAGCGTGGCACGCACCTTGGCGAGTGCCGCACGCGGGCGCTCCAGCGAAACCCCCAGGTCTTCCATCAGCACATCGAGCGCGGGCCGGCCATCGAGCGCGGTAAGCACATGGCCATCGACGCCAGTGATCTCGCGCACCGGCGCCACCGGCTGGCAGCCCTGCGTCACGCGGGACACCAGGTTCACTCCTTCGGCGAACGCCACGCCCGACAGGCCGCCGCTGAACACCCCGCTGGCAGCGCCGTGCCCCTTGATGTTGCCGTTGCCGCCGACGGCAAACTGCACACTTTGCGT
>SCRR01000068.1 GCA_004322085.1 Burkholderiaceae bacterium | reverse complement strand
CTTTATTACTGGCCTGGCATCCAGGGCCGCGGCGAATTCGTGCGACTGGCGCTGGAGGCGGTGGGCGCAGCCTATTTGGATGTGGCGCGCGGGAGCGAGGGTGGCACCGCAGGCGATGACGCGCAAGGCATGGCCGCCATGGCGTATTACGTGGAGGACGCTTGCGTCGCGCGCCCACCGTTCGCGTGCCCGTTCCTGGTGGACGGCCGGCAGGTGATCGGGCAAACGGCGGCCATCCTGCTGCACCTGGGGCCGAAGCTCGCGCTGGTGGGCAAGAGCGAGGCGGATCGACTGTGGACGCACCAGATCCAGCTGACGATTGCCGACATGGTGGTGGAGGCGCACGACACGCACCACCCGATCGGCATCGGCCTGTACTACGAGGACCAGCAGGCCGAGGCACTGCGCCGCGCGGCAGATTTCCGCGTGGCGCGCCTGCCCAAATTCCTGCAATGGTTCGAGGTGGTGCTGGCGCGCAACCCGCGCAACACGGAGCGGCTGGCTGCGGGCAAGGCGCTGCACCTGGTGGGCGCGCGGCTCAGCTATGCGGACCTGTCGCTGTTCCAGCTGGTCGAGGGGCTGCTCTACGCGTTCCCCAAGGCAATGCGCCGGCAGTTGCGCCGCGCGCCGCATGTGGTGGCATTGCATGCGCAGGTGGCGCAGCACAAGCGTGTGGCAGCCTACCTCGCCAGCGAACGGCGGCTCGCCTTCAACCAAGACGGTATCTTTCGCCGCTATCCGGAGCTGGATGGGTGATGCTGTTCTTACTATGATGTTGATAGCTATAGGTCGTTACTGGATAATGACTTAAGGCCGATTTCACTTGGAATAACTTGGGTGTCGTGGAGAAGACCACCACGTGGTGTTCGAGCTCAGTTCTTCGCAGGCCCGGGCGCTGGAACAGGCGTCGCAGCAGGCGCCAGAACCGCGGGTGGGGGGCCATAGGTCGGTGTATTGGCGTACTGGGCCGGCACTTCCCACATACGCGCCGCATAAAAGACCGCCCACGCCAGCACGAACAGGCACATCACCCACACCCAGACCGGAATCGATGATCGCGCCTCGGCACGACGCGGGTCGAATGGATCGTCGGTGCTGAAGGCGTCCACGGTGAGATGCAGCGTGCCGCGCCGTGTCGAGCCCGGGCGCAGGCCGGACACCAGAATGCCCGGGCCGTTCTGGACGTGGAACGGGATCTCTTCGACGCCCTCGGCACCGCTTTGGTCTTCGGCGCGCACGATCAGCCGGTGCGGGCCGTCTGTCATTTTCCGGGTGTCCAGGGTCAGCGCGGTAGGAAGCTCGTGGTCGATCACCGGCTGGGGGTCGTTGTCGAGGTAGACGCGTACGTGGGGGTTTGCCATGGTAGAGGCCCTCTCAGCGATCGGAACGCAGGATGTCGTACTTCGCATGATGGGGATCTTTCTCGCCGGGGCGGAAGATCATGCGGAACATGGCGGCGAAGCAGCCGATCGTGATCGCGCCCGCGATCGCGATGATTGCGACGTTGCCCCAGAACGGACCCATTAGATGATGGTGCATGACGATCTCCTGCCTACTTGCCTTTGGCGCGCACTGCGGCCACTTCAACGGGCGTCACGGGCTTGGCCTGGTTGCCCCACGAACTGCGCTCATAGTTGACGATGTTGGCAACGTCCGCGTCGCTCAATTGGCCGGCGAACGGAGGCATCGCACCCGGGTAGGCTACGCCGCCGATGGTGACGCCCTGAGCACCATACAACACGGTGTGGATGTGCAGCGTGGGGTCGGCGTTGTCCACCGCGGCGTTGCCCTTGAGCGGCGGGAACGCACCCGGCACGCCCGCGCCGGTGGCCTGGTGGCAAACGGCGCAGTGGGGCGTGAACAGCGCCTCGCCCTTCGCGGCATCGTAGGCATAACCGCCCGCCGCTGCGGGCGCTGCTGCAGTAGGAGTCGCTGCAGTAGCCGGCGCCGCGGCCGCCGGCGTGGCCGGTGTCGCCGCGCTCGTTGCTCCGCTCATCTTGTAACCAGGGATGGGTGTCTGCTTCAGAGCCAACAGGTACGCCACCAATGCCTTGGCCTGCGGTGTCGGAATCACCTTGCCATCTTTCGGTGCGAATGGCGCTGGAATCGGCACCGCCGTCTCGCCGGGCGGAACGGTCGCCAACACGCGAAACAGGAACTTGAAGTTCGGCATGATGGACTCGGGTACGACCGAGCGTGGATCGTACAGGTGCATGTACTGCCACACGTCGCTCGGCTTGGCGTTGCCGACGTTGGTGAGGTCCGGCCCCGTGCGCTCGGAACCCAGCAGCTCCGGGGTCTGGTAGGCGAAGTCGCCGGGTGCGGACGGGCGCCCGAACACCTTGTCCTCGTTCAACGGCCGCACCTGCTGGGTGTGGCAATAGTCGCAGCCGTTGGCGGCAAACACCGCGCGCCCTTGCGCCTGGAGCGGCGTCAGTGGCACCACGTCGGGGCCCGCCGGGACTTTCGAAAGCTCGATCGCCGGGATCACGGCGATCGCGAGCACCAGGCAGATGTAGATCAGCACCGCGCCGCCCGCGATCCATACAAGTTTTTTCATGCCGCCACCTGCTCGGTCGGGCCCAGGATCGGAGAGGCGGCATTGCCCGTTTGCCCCGAGGTCATGCGCCACACGTTCCACGCGAACACGATGTGCGAGAGGAACATCAGCAGGCCGCCGGCGCCGCGCCAGACCCAGTACGGATTCATGTCCACCACCGACTGGATGAAGGGCAGCCGATGCAGCCAGTCCAGACCCTGGACGGTGCCGCCGATCGACAGCGAGATCACGTAAATGAAACTGCCGACCAGCGCCATCCAGAAGTGCGCCGCGAGCCCGAGGCGTCCTGCCGTCTTGCCGGTCGCCAGTGGCAGCAGCGCGTAGATGCCGCCCCACACTGCGAAGGTCACGAAGCCGTACATGGTCAGGTGCGAGTGCCCGACCGTGAAGTTGGTGAAGTGCCAGATCGCCTGCATCGAGCGGAACGCCTCGACCGTGCCCTGGGTGGAGCCCACCAGGTAACCGATCACCCCCACGAAGATGAACATCAGCGGGTAGGAGTGGGTCATGTCTCGGTAGCGCCCGCGCATGGTCAGCAGGTAGTTGGCACTGCCACCCCATACCGGCACCAGCATCGCCACGCTGAACACGATCGCGGTCGTCTGCAGCCACCAGGGCAGCGGGCTGAACAGGAAGTGGTGTCCCCCCAGCAGCGGATAGAAGCACAGGTTGGTCCAGAACGCGAACACGCCCAATGCGTAGGAATAAATGGGCCGGCTCAGGATCTTCGGGATTGCATAGTAGAAAACGCCGAGCGCCAGCGGCGTGAACCACATTCCCACCGCGTTGTGCATGTAGAAGCCGGAGATCGCGACCTGACCCAGGCCGTACTGGTACCACGGCAGCACGCCGACGGTTGCGATGATGCAGGTCCACAGCACGCCACCGATGGTGTACCAGTTGGACAGATAGATGTCCTCGCTGTTGCGGCGCGCAACCGTCCCGATCAGGTTCCAGCCGGTCACCAGCAGCGCCGCCAGGAAGATCAGCCGGATTGGCCACGGCCATTCGCGGTACTCGAGGTCGCCCCAGTTGTAGCCCAGATCCAGTGCGATGGTGCCCGCGAGCGCCGCGAGGTTGAACAGCGCCAGACCGATCCACGCCAGTTTGGTGCTGTACAGCCTGGTGCCGCAACTGCGCGCCGCAACGTAATACGCCAGCCCGACCAGGGCGATGCTGGCCCAGCCGTAAAAGGTCGCGTTGGTATGGATGGGCCGCAGGCGGCCGAAGGTCAGGTATTCGCCAGCCCAGAAGTCCGGCGCGCCGAACTTGAAGGCCAGCAGCAAGCCCACCGCAGTGGCGAACACCAGCCAGACCGTCGCCGTGACGGTGTAGGCCGTGAAAATCGCCGTGAGCGCGCGATCGTCGGCCGGGGTACTGAGCGTGCTGCGGGACTTCGGGTCAAGGCTCCTTGCGGCGCCAGTCATAACGCCGCTCCATCTCGCGTACCAGGGACGCGCCGGCGTTGCCCGTGCATGAGTGGGTCCAGCCGTAAGTGGCGGGCGTTATTGGGCAAGGTGGCTGCGTCGTTCATGACAATTTCCTCTGCGACGGCCAGGCAGCCTTCGAAGTTTTTTATCGGTCGCTCAGATGGGTTCACCTGATGCCGATAATCAGGAAATGCTACGCCGCGCGATAAAACCGCACCTGCAACGCAGGAACGTTTCTATCGTTTTAGTAGCTGTATGTCGATGCTGGGCAAGGGCTACAGGACTATTTTGCTTGCAGTCGTGGTGCTCCCACACGGGTGCCGCAATCAATCGGCCGGTGGTGGCTTCTTGGCGTTGGCGCCCGCGTAGGTGGGCAGGTTCCAATGATAGTGGAGCGACAGGTAGCGCAGGCCGAAGCACACCGCCATCGCAACCCAGGGGCTCCAGTCGGTTCCCCAGTTCAGCGCATCGGCACCGACCACGATCACGGCCGCCGCCAGCGCCGCTGACGCGTAGATCTCGCGCTGCAGGATCACGGGAACGCGTGTCAGCAACACGTCACGTATCACCCCGCCGCCAACCGCCGTGGTCGTTCCAAGGAGAATGGCCACCTCCGCATTGCAACCGTGCAGCAACGCCTTTTGCGCACCGGAAACCGCGAACAGGCCCAGTCCGATGGTGTCGAACAATAGCACCGGCTGATTCAACCGCTGCACCTGCGAGTAGGCGCCAAGGGTGACCAATACGGCGACGAGCGCCGCTACCAGATAGCGCCAGTTGGCCAACCCCGCTGGCGGAATCGCGCCGATGCACAGGTCGCGCACGATGCCCCCGCCGCAGGCCACGCTGTAGGCGATGACGACGATGCCGAACAGGTCGAGGTTGCGCTGCTTGGCGGCGACGGCGCCGCTGATGGCAAACGCAAAGGTGCCGGTGAGGTCGAGTACGAAGAACAGCGTGTGCCCGTTCATGCTTGAGCGGTCCGCAAGAGGGCGGGCCGGTCCGTTCGGAGCCGGACCGCTGGGCCTGGCGCGTCAACAACGGGGCGCATGGACTCAGTCGGGCATGTTGATGACGCGTTCGTGGTCTTCGTCAATGTCGATGCCTTCGGGAGGCACCAGGCCTTCGTCGGGCTCCACCGGCAGCTCGTCGGGCTCCTGGTCCGGTGGCAGAGTCGGAATCGAATCGGGTTTGGATCTTGGCATGAGCGAACTCCTGGTTGGCCGTGATCTTCATTTGGCTGCCTGTTCACGTGTGAGGGAAGAAAAAAATTGTTTCTTGGTGGACGCCAGGCGCCAGCTCCTGCCCTGGGTCGACTCGCCCTAAACTCGGTCCGTGAAGGTGCCTCATTGAATTCTAGTCTGCTCCCCGATCCCGCGGAACCACCGCTGATCCGCTGGGACGAGTCAGGTCAATCCCACTGCGCGCGCTGGCGCTCCGAGAGCGGATCGCCCGTACCGCGACGTGTGGTGCTGGCCGACGACAGCTTGAGCGCCGATGCCGCGTACCGGCTGGCCTGCGCGGGTACGGCCATGTTGTGGCGGGGCGATTTCCAGAACGCGCGCCAGCTGTTGCAGGCGCTGGCGCGCAGGATCGACCGCAAGCCGCGCAAGCGGGGCCAGTCGCCCGCAGCGCCGACGCCACTGGAATCGCTGGCCCATGCCTTCAATCTGTACCGGCTGGCACGTTCGCAGCGTGCGCGCACGCTGGGCATGTTGCTGCTGCCGTTCGACGCCGGCCATAACCTGCCGCTGCGGCGCGCACCCGACGTGCGCCGTGCCTGTACCGAGGCCTATGGTCCCGCGCCGCAGCCCTACGTGGCTTCGTTGCGCGAACTGTTGGGCCTGATCGGCGCGCACGAATGGCGTAAAAAGGGCGTCGAGATTGCGGCGCTGGCCGACCCCAGCCCGCAGCGCATTCACCCGCACTATGGGGTGTATTCGCCGCTGCGCGGGGAATATGTGGAACTGGTGGCGCGCGCCCCGTTGCCCGCATCGCTGGCTTCGAACAGCTTGGCCTTTGACATCGGCACCGGCACCGGTGTGCTGGCGGCCGTGCTGGCGCGCCGGGGCATTGCGTGCGTCGTCGCCACCGACCTGGACCCGCGCGCGCTGGCCTGCGCGCGAGAGAACCTGGCGCAGCTCGGGCTGGCGCAGCAGGTGGACGTGGTGCCGGCCGACCTGTTTCCGCCGGGACGCGCTGCCTTGGTCGTCTGCAATCCGCCGTGGGTCCCGGCGCGGCCCAGCTCGCCCATCGAGCATGCAGTGTACGACCCCGACAGTCGCATGCTGCGCGGCTTCCTGGGCGCACTGGCGGAGCACCTGGAGGTCGCAGGCGAGGGCTGGCTGATCCTGTCCGATCTGGCCGAGCATCTGGGGCTGCGCTCGCGCGACGAACTGTTGCGGTGGATCGGGGAGGCGGGCTTGAAAGTGCTCGGACGCCTGGACGTTCGTCCCACCCATCCCAAGGCATCCGACGCGTCCGATCCGCTGCACGCGGCGCGCGCGGCGGAACTGACTTCGCTGTGGCGGCTGGCGTCGCAATAGGGGGCTCATCGGCTAGGAACAACGATCAATAATTTGCCGATGCGGTGCGGGGCCTAGTACCATGAAACCCCCCTTGTGCCACCAGGAGACATTGAGAATGAATTACCGCCATGCGATCCGCACCGCGTTTGCCGCCGCCGTGACTTTGTTCATCGTTGGCTGCAGTACTGTCAATACAGTCAATCCGGACGCCAACCTCGTCGCCTTCAGCACCACCTTGAGAGGTGCAAACGAAGTGCCGTCCGTCATGACGGCCGCGACGGGCACGGTTGACGCGGTGTTGAACAAGGATACGAGGCTTTTCCGCTGGAAGATGTCTTTCAGCGGCCTGAGCGGCCCGGCGACCATGGCCCATTTCCATGGCCCGGCAGCCGTTGGCACGAATGCGAAAGTCAGGCTGCCGTTCCCGGCTCCGATCACGAGCCCGTACTCGGGCCGGGCCACGCTCACGCCTGAACAGGTCTCCGAGTTGATGGCCGGCAAGTGGTATGCCAATGTCCATACCGCGGCCCACCCGGGCGGAGAGATTCGCGGCTGGATGGTGGTGGTGCGCTAGTCCCGAATCACCCGGCTTGCAACAGCCGGGCGCGTTGCAGGCGCCACTCGCCATCGCGCTCGCCGTCGTACACATCGTCCAGCGTGGTACCGGTCTCGCGCAGGTGGGTGTCCAGCGCGACGCGGTTGTCGAACACAAAGCATTCACCGTCCCAGTCCGCGGCCGCGTCCGGCATCTCGATGAAGTAATTGAGAATGCCGCCCTGCAACTGGTAGACGGGCAGGCCCAGACCCTGCATCCACGCGCTGGTTTTTTCGCAGCGGATGCCACCGGTGCAGTACATCGCTACGCGTTTGCCCTGGGTCTTCCAGTCCTCGACGTGCTCCTTCACGTAGTCGGGAAAGTCGCGGAAGTTGGCCACCTGCGGATTGATGGCGTTCTTGAAGCGGCCGAGCCGATGCTCGAAGCTGTTGCGGTTGTCGATGACGATCACGTCGTCTTCGTGGATGAGCTTTTGCCAGTCCGCCGGGCGCACGTTGATGCCCGCGTGGCAGGTGGCGTCGATCCCGTCGATGCCCAGCGGCACGATCTCGGCTTTGCGGTGGATCTTGAGCTTGTTGAAGGGCCGGGTGGCGCACGGGCTGCGTTTAAACTGCATGCCGGCGAACTTGCCTTGAAAGCGCGGGTCTTGCATGAGCATTGCCTCGAATGTGTCCAGCGCCTGCGCGGAGCCCGCCAGCATCCCGTTGACGCCCTCTGCGGCCACCAGCACGCTGCCCAGCAGATCCTGGGTGATCCCACGCAAGTGGGTCACGAGCGTGCCGGGGTCTTCAACGGCAACGAATTTGTAGAAAGCGTCGTGAAATATGTCGGCAGGGACGGGTGGGGCAGAACTCATGCCCACGACTTTATCAGCTGATCCGCACAGGGAGTAAGCGTCTTGGGCCGGTTCGATGTTCAAAGTAGCTCGATTTCACTGAGCGTGAGAAAGCAGCTTTCGCGGGTGATGGCGACGAAGTCCGCGAGCCAGGGGCGCCCCGACGTCGCGCTGGTGCAGGCCACATACAGGCGCCCGGTCAGCCCCTTGCGGCCCACGGGTCGGGCCGTCACATAACCGCGCTCCAGATAGCTTTGCACGGCCCACAGCGGCAGCGCGGCAATGCCGCGGCCACTGGCCACCAGTTGCAGCATGGCAACCGTCAGTTCGGTGGTGCGGCGCGCAGGCTTGATGCCCGCGGGTTCCAGCACCTGGCGCACAACGTCCAGCATGTCGTCGGGCACCGGGTAGGTGATCAGGGTCTCTTTGGCGAAATCTCTGGCCGTGAGGTGGGGCTTGGCCGTGAGCGGATGGTTGTTGGCCAGCAGTGCCATGATCTCGAAGCGGAACAACGGGTGGTAGTCCACCGGTTCGCCCGCATCCTGCTCCGACACGATGGCGATGTCGGCGCGCTCCTGCAGCACGAGTGCGATCGGATCGGGGTGAAAGCCCGAGACGATATCGAGCTCTACTTCGGGCCAGCGCTCGCGAAACGCGTCCATGGCCGGCATCAGCCAGTCGAAGCAGGTGTGACACTCCACCACGATGCGCAGTTGCCCCGAGCGGCCCGTTGCCAGCCGCGCCAGGTCGCGCTCGGCTTCCTGCACCTGCGGCAGCAGGGTATCGGCCAGCGCCAACAGTCGCAGGCCGGTTGCGCTGAATTGCGGCGGAACCGACTTGCGCTCGAACAGCGCCGCGCCGTAGTGGTCTTCCAGCAGCTTGACCTGGTGCGACAGCGCCGACTGCGTCAGGCTCAGCAGATGCGCGGCACGTACCAGGCTGCCCGCGTTGCGCAACGCCACCAGCGTGCGCAGATGACGAATTTCAAGGACAGATTGCTGCATTAGTAATTTTCAAGTTAAGTCGACTATTGTTTCGCTTGAATAATATATTCGTTTGTTAGACGATGGTGTCTTCACTACATACATTCGTCATCAGAGGAGCGGCATGAGCGCCAGACAAATCCTTTCGCACATCCCTGGTTTCCCGCGCATGGGCGCACACCGGGAATTGAAATTTGCCCTCGAGCAGTACTGGCAGGGCAGCGTCGATGCGGCTGCGCTGGAAGCCGTTGGCGCCGACATCCGGGCGCGCCACTGGGCCGTGCAGCGGCAAGCGGGGCTGGATTTTGTGACCGTCGGCGACTTCGCCTTCTACGACCACGTTGCCAATCACATCCAGATGCTGGGTTGCGAGCCTGCGCGATTCGGCTTCAGCGGGTACGAGCCGCCGCTGTCGCGCTACTTTGCGATGGCGCGCGGCGTGCAGGCCAAGCCGGATCACCCGCACGGGCCGGCCTGCAACCATGGCCACACCTCGGAAGGCGAACCCGCACTGGAGATGACCAAGTGGTTCGATACCAACTACCACTATCTGGTGCCCGAATTCTCCAGCGCCACGCACTTCAGGCTCGCCGACAACCGGCTGTTCGACGAAGTGGCCCAGGCTCTGCAAGCCGGCCACCCGGTCAAGGCCGTGCTGCTGGGGCCACTGAGTTTTCTGTGGCTCGGCAAGGAGAAGGAAGCGGGCTTTGACCGCTTCTCGCTGCTGGAGCAACTGCTGCCGGTTTACGAAGACATCCTGGGTCGCCTGCTGGCGCAAGGCGTGCAATGGGTGCAAATGGACGAGCCTGTGCTGGGGCTGGACCTGCCCGACGCGTGGCGCCACGCGTTCGAGCAAGTCTACTGGCAACTGGCCCGGCGCGCGCCGCCCCTGTTGCTGGCGACCTATTTCTCGCCGTTGCAGGAAAACCTGCGCCTGGCCTGCCAGTTGCCGGTGGCCGGCCTGCATGTGGACGCGGTACGCGCGCCGCAAGAACTGACCGGTGTGGCCGACTGGCTGCCCAGCCACAAGGTGCTGTCGGTGGGCGTTGTCGATGGTCGCAATATCTGGCGCACCGACCCCGATCGTGCGCTGGCCATGCTGCGGCCGGTTGCCGCCAAGCACCAGGGCGCGCTGTGGGTCGCGCCATCGTGTTCGCTCCTGCACGTGCCGTACAGCCTGCAGGCCGAGACCACGCTGGACCCCGAGGTGAAGTCCTGGCTGGCCTTTGCCGTGGAAAAGCTCGGCGAACTGCAGATACTGAAGGCACTGCTCAACGATGACGCGGCCTCGGTGCAAGGCGCGCTCGACGCGTCCCGTGCCGCCTGCACTGTTCGCCGTGCCAGCCCGCGCGTGCACCGCGGCGACGTTGCACTGCGCCTGGCTCGCGCCACGGCTGCTGATGACCACCGGGCCTCGGGCTTTGCCCAGCGCCAGGCCGTGCAGCGCGTGCGCCTTGCGCTGCCCGCGTTGCCCACCACCACCATCGGCTCGTTTCCACAGACCAGGGAGATCCGCGCCGCGCGCGCCGCGCACAAGCGAGGCGAGCTGGACGACGCGGGTTACCGGCGAACGATGGAGGCCGAAATCGCGCTGGCCGTGCGCAAGCAGGAGGAGCTCGGGCTGGACGTGCTGGTGCATGGCGAGGCCGAGCGCAACGACATGGTGGAATATTTCGGCGAGCAGCTCGATGGCTTTGCGTTCACCGCCAACGGCTGGGTGCAGTCGTACGGTTCGCGCTGCGTCAAGCCTCCCATCATCTTTGGCGATGTGGCACGCGCCGCGGCCATGACCGTGGCCTGGACGGTGTACGCGCAAAGCCTGACCAAGCGGCCCATGAAAGGCATGCTGACCGGCCCCGTGACCATTCTGCAATGGTCATTTGTGCGCGACGACCAGCCGCGCAGCCTGACCTGCGAGCAGATCGCCTGGGCCATGCGCGACGAGGTGATGGACCTTGAGCAGGCCGGCATCGGCATCGTGCAGATTGATGAGCCCGCGTTCCGCGAAGGCCTGCCGCTGCGCCGCGCGGGCTGGAAGGACTACCTGCGCAGTGCCACGCACGCCTTTCGCATCACCGCCTCGGGCGTTGCCGATGCGACGCAGATTCACACCCACATGTGCTACAGCGAATTCAACGACATCCTGCCCGAGATCGCGGCCATGGATGCCGATGTGATCACGATCGAGACCAGCCGCTCGGGAATGGAATTGCTGCGCGGCTTTGGCGACTTCAGGTATCCCAACGAGATCGGCCCCGGTGTCTACGACATCCATTCACCGCGCGTGCCGGCCGTCGGCGAAATGGTGCGGCTGCTGCAAAAGGCCGCCAGCGTCATCCCGCCACGCAATCTCTGGGTCAACCCCGATTGCGGCCTGAAGACGCGTGGCTGGCCCGAGACCGAGGCGGCCCTTCGCAATATGGTGGAAGCGGCGCGGCACGTGCGGCAGGAAGTACAAGGCAACGGCGCTCCCGCTCTCGTGTAAACGTTTGACGCGACACGTCAATGAATTGGAAATTCAACCCCGCCGTAATGCGTCTTTGTGAATCGGCTTGACGTCAGGATGGGGTAGGGGCTTGACTCACTCCGCCGCCCAGGGCTTGATACAAAGCAACACTATCGGCCAGTCGTCTGGCCTGGGCCGCGACCGTATTGATCCGGATCTGCTGCGCTTGTTGCTGCGCGACGAGCAGTTGCAGGTAACTGGCCGCACCTAGCTGGTATTGCCGTTCGGCCGACTCCAAGGAAGCTCGTGCTGCCGCATCGGCAGCGGCAAGCGCAGTCAATGTCTGAGCGTCGTTTTCCACCGCGCGCAGGGTGTCCGCGACGCTACGGAAGGACTCCAGAACGACGTTCCGGTAATTGGCTGCGGCGGCATCAAAGGCGGCGAGCGCTGCCCGCTTTTCAGCGGGTAGCCCCGAATTGAAAAGTGGCTGGGTGAGCTGCCCCACCAGGCTCCACACTGCTGAGCCGCCGCCGAACAGGGCCCCGGCGGTCAGTGCTTGAGAGCCAAGGTTGGCGCTCAGGTTGAGTTGTGGATAGAGTTTGGCGACCGCTACGCCGTAATCTGCATTGGCCGCATGCAACAACGCTTCTGCCGCCTGAATATCCGGACGGCGACGTGCCAGTTCTGAGGGCACCATGAGTGGGAGTTCGGTGGGCAAAGTGAAATCGGCCAGCACAAAAGCTGGAATGCTGCCGGCGCCCGGGGCACGACCGGCAAGCACCGCCAGCAGATGTTCGGTTTGTTGCAGCTGTTTGCGCAGCGCCGGGAGTTCGGCGCGTGTTTGCCCAGCCTGGACTTGCAGGCTCAAGACTTCATCGGGTGAGGCCTGACCGATACGCACGCGTTCATGGGCCGCGCGCAGTTGCTCGCCCTGTGCACGCGCGATTTCTGCGGTTGATTCCAATTGCCCGGCAAGGCGTGCACGGGTGATGGCAGCCGTAGCGATATTGCCGGCCAGCGTCAGGCGCGCTGCATTCAGCTCGAAGCGACGGTACTCTGCGCGCGCCGCCAGGGCTTCGAGTGCACGCCGATTGCCACCGGCCAGGTCGAGGCTGTAATGCACCCCCACGCTGGCGTTGTAAAGGCTGAATAGACGTGCGTCACCGCTCAGCCCCTGACTACTGGGGTTGAACCGCTGGCGCTGCGCACTCAGTCCGGCATCTAGCTGCGGGTACTTCGTCGACCCTGAGCGTGCAGCGAGAAGCTCCTGTGCCTGTCGCAAATTGGCGCTGGCCGCCGCCAGCGTCGGGCTGGCCTGGAGAGCTTCGGCGATCAGAGCATCCAGTGCGGGTGAGCCCAAAATGCGCCACCATTGCGTTTCGATAGGAAGTCCGTCGACCAGGCGTTGTGCTTCGCCGAACTGCGTGGGTGCGGACGCAGCTTGCGCAGTCATTGCTGTGGTGGTGTAGTGCGGCACGCCGGATGCGGCCGGACGCTGGAAATCGGGGCCGGCGGCGCAGCCGGCCAGACCGGCGACGACCAGGCTGGCCATAAGCAAGGATGCTGTCATTCGGCGGCCGGGGTTGACGGGATGCTGGAGTGATTTAGCGGATCCCATAAAAATGCTCCATGAAAAGCTCCTGAAGTCCAATGGGCCACTCATTCGAAGCCTCGCCCTTCGCCCGTTTCCTCATGGGTCACGCCGTCACGGATGTGATAAATGCGCTTGAAGGTGGGGATGATTTTCTCGTCGTGAGTGACAACGATGATGGCCGTCTCGTATTTGCGGGCCATGTCATTAAGGATTCGGATCACGGCCATGGCGCGCACGGAATCCAGCGGTGCCGTGGGCTCATCGGCCAGGATGACGGGCGGGCGATTGACCAAGCCGCGCGCGATGGCAACCCGTTGCTGCTCGCCACCAGACAGTTGCGTGGGCATGGCTTGAGCGCGGTGCTGTACATCCAGCGCCGTCAGCAGTTCCAGCGCCTTGGCGCGCGCTTCGCTGTTGGCGACGCCAGCCAGCATGGGCAACAGCGCCACGTTGTCGGTGACATCGAGGAACGGGATCAGGTACGGCGCCTGGAAAACGAAGCCGATCTTGTCGCGCCGCAGCGCTCGCTGATCACGGGCTTTCCAGCCATTGTCGTAGATCACGTCGTCGTCCAGCACCATACGGCCAGCGGTGGGGTCGATCACTGCGCCCAAGCATTTGAGCAGAGTGCTCTTGCCGGAGCCGGAAGGGCCGATCAGGCCCACCACCTCGCCCGGTGCCACCACCATATTCACGTCCTTCAGGGCAAATACAGCGGTATCACCTTTGCCATAGCGTTTGCTCAAACCCTCGATACGGATGCCTTTTCTACTCATTTCACTACCCGATGGCTTCGGCCGGATCGACTTTGAGTGCCATGCGAATGGCGACGAGGCTGGCCAGGACGCAGATCAAGAGCACGGCGAAAAAGCCGGCCACCGAATCCATTGGCGTGAGTAGCACGTATTTCGGGAATATCGGCGCCGAGAAACTCGATGTGATCTTGCCGACCACGAAACCGATCACGCCCAGCGCGATGGCCTGCTGCAGGATCATTGCGGCGATAGTCCGGTTACGCGTGCCGATGAGCTTGAGCACTGCAATCTCGCGGATCTTGTCCATCGTCAGTGAATAGATGATGAAGGCCACGATGGCCGCACTGACGACAGCCAGGATCACCAGGAACATGGCGATCTGCTTGGCCGAGGTGGCGATCAGCTTGCCGACGAGGATGCCTCCCATCTGTGCCCGCGTGTAGACCGTCAACCGCTTCCAGCGGCGGATGGATTGAGCGACCTCGTCGGGCGCATAGCCGGGTTTCAGTGTCACCAGTACGGCATTGACGAACGCGTTGGTGCTTTGGGAAGCAATTACAGCATCGAGCAGACCGGGAACAACAGGGCGACTGAAGGCCGGGTTGGCTTCGGTGCGACGTCGGCTTTGCCAGATGGCGTCGTTGTCCTTGAGAAACTGAGCCTCCTGGGCATCCTTGAGTGGAATGAACACCATCGGGTCACCGCTGGAGGACACCATGCGCCGGGTCAGCCCCACCACGGTGTAATGATTGCGGCGGATCGCAAGACGATCCCCTAGTTTGAAGCCGCTGGCGATGTCGACCACGGCCTCGTAGTGACCGCGCGTGATCTGGCGTCCGGCGACGAGATAAGGTGGCCATCCGGGTGTGGCCCCCAACTTGCCGGGCGCGATGCCGACGACCATGGTGCGTACATCGCTCTCGCCCTTGCGTACCTGCATGGTCAGGTAGGTCACGTTCGCAGCCTGGGCCACTCCCGGCATGGCGAGGATGGTGCGATAAACGTCGTCGTTCAGGCTGGACGGTTCCGCATACGGGCCCAGCGTGTCCTTTTGCACGACCCAAAGTTCGGCGCCGCTGTTGTCGAGCAGCGCCATGGCGTCGTCCACCATGCCTCTGTATACGCCAGCCATGACCAGCGTGACGCCAATCAGCAGACCGAGGCCGATGCCGGTGAAGACGAACTTGCCCCAGGCATGGAGGATGTCGCGGCCGGCCAGGCTGATCATTCCGGGAGTCCCGGGATATGGTCGACCACATGGATTCGGCTGCGCGTTGTCAGCGCTTTTTCGCTATAGGTCACGACCTTGTCCCCGTTCTTGAGCCCGTCGCGCACCTGCACGTAACCATTGAGGTCGGAAGCGCCAAGCTTGACCGGTGAGAAGCGCAGATTGCCCCCCACGATTTGCCAGACACCCACTTTATCGCCATTGCGCTGGGCGGCAGCGTTGAGGA
>SCRR01000067.1 GCA_004322085.1 Burkholderiaceae bacterium | reverse complement strand
GTGACAGGCGCGCAAACCCTGCCGCGCGGCGCGGCCGTGCGCGTGCGCCTGGGCGCGATCGACGAGATCACGCTGGACGTGCACGCCAGCGTGATCGAGCGGCTGGACCCCGCGCCGCAAGGTGTCGCCCAGGATGAAGACACCGCCCAGGACGACGAAGAGGACGATGCCGTTGCGGGGCCGATCGCCATTGCAGTCGATATGGAAGAAGCCGGACCGCCCGAGCCGGACCCGCAAGGTGTTGCAGCGCCATCCGCCGAGGTCGCGCGCACGGATTGAGGCACCCCCGGCCCGGCGCCCAGCAACGATAATCCACTCCCGTGAAACTGCGGTCCTTCAGCACCCTCCAGCTTGCGCTTGGCGCGTCCATCGCGGTCCACGCGGCCCTGCTGACCGTGCGCTTTGTGAACCCCGAGGGTTTCAATCGCGTGTTCCAGGACACACCACTGGACGTCGTCCTGGTCAACGCCCGGTCGAACGAGCGCCCGGACAAGGCCCAGGCCATCGCGCAGGCCTCGCTGGCCGGCGGTGGCGACGCCGACAAGGGGCGCGCGACCACGCCGCTGCCGCCCTCCGCGCTGACCGAACTGGGTGACGCCGCAGAGGATGCGCAGCGCAAGGTCGAGGCGATGCAGGAGCAGCAAACCGTGATGCTGGCGCAGGTCAAGAGACTGCTGGCCGCGATGCCGCCGGCCGACCCGAGCCAGGCCAGCGACAAACCCGACGCGCAGCAGCAGGAGGACAAGCGGCGCCAGCTGGTCAAGCTGCTGGCCGAGATCGAGCGGCGCGTGAATGAAGAAAACGCGCGGCCCAAAAAACACTACGTCAGCCCGGCCACGCGCGAGGAGGTCTATGCGGTGTATTACGACGCGCTGCGCCACAAGATCGAGGATCGCGGTACCGAGCATTTCCCCGAGTTGGGCGGCAAAAAACTGTATGGCGAGCTGACCATGATCCTGACCGTGAATTTCGATGGGCGCGTGGTGGACACCGACGTGGTGGCGTCCTCAGGCGATCGCGCGCTGGATCGCCGGGCCCAGGCGATTGCGCGCAGTGCCGGGCCGTTTGCGCATTTCAGCCCCGCCATGCGACGCCAGGCGGACCAGATCGTGGTGGTCTCGCGCTTTCGCTTCACGCGCGACGAGACGCTCGAAACCAAACTGACGGCCCAGTAAGCTGGCACGCGCAGTCAATGAACATGGATCTCTATTGCGTCATGGGCCACCCGGTGCAGCACAGCAGGTCGCCGTGGATCCACGCGCGCTTTGCCGAGCTCACCGGGCAACACCTGCACTATGGCAAGCGGCTGATTCCGCTGGACAACTTTGCGCAATCGCTGCGCGAGTTCATGACGGACACCACTGGCACGGCGCGGGGCTGCAACATCACGGTGCCGTTCAAGTTCGAGGCCGCGGCGCTGGCCAGCCGGGTCAGCGCGAGGGCAAAGCTGGCTGGCGCCGCCAACATCCTGAGCTTCACGCTGCAGGGCATTGACGCCGACAACACCGACGGCATCGGCCTGGTGAACGACATCCAGCGCAACGCGGGCGTGGCACTGGCCGGTCGCGACGTGCTGCTGATCGGCGCGGGCGGCGCCGCGGCCGGCGTGCTGGGCCCGCTGATCGAGGCGCGGCCGGCCCGCATCGCGATCGCGAACCGCACCCACCACAAGGCGCTGGCCCTGGCCGAACGCCACCGGGCACTTGCCTTGCTACAAGATACGGAGCTGCATACGCCCTATCTGAAAGGGTTGGCGGGGCATTTCGACGTGATCATCAACGCCACGGCAAGCAGCTTGGGCGGCGCCGGCGTACCGATCCCGGCGAGCGCACTCAAGCCCGGTGCGCTGGCCTGCGACCTCATGTACGGCCCTGCGGCGAATAGCTTCATGACCTGGGCGCTTGAACACGGCGCCGTGCCGCGCGACGGGCTGGGCATGCTGGTGGAGCAGGCGGCCGAGGCCTTCCTGATCTGGCGCGGGGTGCGCCCGCCGTCCCCCCAGGTGCTGGCCGAGCTGCGCGCCATGATGGAATGAAGCGCGCATGAAACCCCTGCTGCGCTGGATCGGCCTGTGCCTCGTTGCCTTTGTTGCGCTGCAGCTGTTCTTTGTGGCGCGCATCACATTGATGCTGGTAGTGCACCCCGAGTCCACCACGTTCCAGCGCTCCGAGGCCTGGCGCCTGGCACGCGCGCATGGCGAGCTGCGCTGGCGCCAGCAGTGGGTACCCTATGCGCAGATCTCGGACAACCTCAAGCGCGCCGTGATCGCTTCGGAGGATGACAATTTTGTCAACAACGACGGCGTCGAATGGGAGGCCATCGAGAAGGCCTGGCAGAAAAATGCCAAGGCCGAAGAGCTCGCGGCGCGGCGCGCGCGCCAGGCGCGTCCCGGCAAAAAGCCGCCCAAAATCGTCGGCGGCTCCACCATCAGCCAGCAACTGGCGAAGAACCTTTTTCTCTCGGGCGAGCGCACGCTCTTACGCAAGGGCCAGGAATTTGAGCTGACGATGCTGCTGGAGAACATCCTGGGCAAGCGCCGCATCCTGGAGATCTACCTGAACAGCGTGGAATGGGGCGAAGGCGTGTTCGGCGCCGAAGCCGCGGCCGAGCACTATTACCGCAAACCGACATCGCGGCTCAGCGCCTACGAGGCGGCGCGGCTGGCCGTGATGCTGCCGCGCCCCAAGTATTTCGAGCGCGTGCCCAACTCGGGCTACTTGGCGAGCCGCGCGTCCACCATCGTTGCGCGCATGCGCGATGCGGAGCTGCCGTGAGGATCCTGGGGATCGACCCCGGCCTGCAGACCACCGGCTTCGGCGTGGTGGAGGTGACCGGCTCGGCGCTCAGCTACGTGGCCAGCGGCACCATCAAAACCACGCACCTGGAGCGCGGCGACCTGCCGGGACGGTTGAAGGTGTTGTTCGACGGCATCACCGAGGTGGCGGCGCGCTACCAGCCCGATGCGGCCTCGGTCGAGATCGTGTTCGTCAACGTCAATCCGCAGGCCACGCTGCTGCTGGGCCAGGCGCGTGGCGCGTGCGTGACGGCGCTGGTCTGCAGCGCCTTGCCGGTGGCCGAGTACACCGCGCTGCAGATGAAGCAGGCCGTGGCGGGCCATGGCAAGGCGGCCAAGGCGCAGGTACAGGCCATGGTGCAGCGACTGCTCAACTTGCCGGGCCTGCCCGGCACCGATGCGGCCGACGCACTGGGGCTGGCGATCACGCACGCACATGTAGGCCAGTCGATGCGCCGGCTCGCGCAGGCGACAGAGCTGCAGCGCAAGAGCAGCGGCATGTACAAAGCGGGGCGCAGCCGGTAAGGCCGGGCCAGCGAACGCAGCGGCAATCGTGGGAGCTACCGGCCGTAGCGCCGGGCCGCCCCAAGCAAGGCCAACCCCCTCGAGGGGCAGCGCAGCACACGCAGTGGCAAGCGTGGGGGCCAGCTACCCGATGCGCTGCACGATCAGCACCGCAAAAAAGCCGAAGGCGGCCAGCAGCGTTCCGATCACGATGCGCAGCCCGAATTTTCTGTATTTGAGCTGGCCCGTGGCGCCGTAGAGGGCGAACAAAATGACCGCCCCCAGCAGCAGCACGAAGAAGAGCCCGCGAAACAACGCCATGGCGGGCAGCTACCAGGCCCGCGCCAACTGGGAAAAACCGCTGGGGGCGAGTTTCTCGTCATCGAACGTGACGACCTCGTAGGCGTCGGGGCGCGCCAGCAGCGCACGCAGCAGCTTGTTGTTCAGCGCGTGGCCCGATTTGAAGGCGCTGTAACTGGCCAGCAGCGGCTTGCCCAGCATGTACATGTCTCCCATCGCGTCGAGGATCTTGTGCTTGACGAACTCGTCGCCATAGCGCAGACCGTCGGCATTGAGCACCTTGTAGTCGTCGATCACGATGGCGTTGTCGAGCCCGCCGCCCAGCGCCAGCCCGTGGGTGCGCAGCATCTCCACGTCTTTCGTGAAGCCGAAGGTTCGTGCGCGTGCGATATCGCGGCTGTACGAGCCGGTGCTCAGGTCGAACACGACACGCTGGCCCGACGAATCGACCGCCGGATGGTTGAAGTCGATCTCGAAGCTGAGCTTGTAGCCATTGAAAGGCTCCAGCCGCGCCCATTTCAGATCCGCGCCATCGCCTTCGCGTACTTCGACGCTCTGGGTGATCCGGATGAATCGCTTGGGTGCGTTCTGCAGCGCAATGCCGGCACTCTGCAGCAGGAACACAAATGACGCCGCCGAGCCGTCCATGATGGGCACTTCTTCGGCGGTGATGTCCACATAGAGATTGTCGATACCCAGGCCCGCGCAGGCCGACATCAAATGCTCCACGGTAGCCACCTTGGCCGCACCGTGCGAGACGGTGGTGGCCATGCGGGTATCCGTCACCGCGGTCGCCGACATCGGGATATCGACCGGCACCGGCAGATCGACGCGGCGAAACACGATGCCGGTATCGGGCTGCGCGGGACGCAAGGTGAGCTCGACCCTCTGGCCGCTGTGCACGCCAACGCCGACCGCGCTGGTTAACGTTTTGAGGGTCCGTTGCTGAAGCATGCGTAATTTTAAAAGCATCGGCCAGAGCCTGCACTCCACCGGCGCCTTGCCCCTAATCAGCCTGCTTGCGCAGGAAAGCCGGGATCTCGAAATCGTCCATGCCGCCGGAGGACAGCGCATCGACCTTGGCGGCGGCCTGCGTGCGGTTGGTACGCCACACGCTAGGCACGGTCATGTTGCCGTAGTCGGGCTGGGCGTTGCCCGCATGGCCGGCGCCTGCACCGCCGACGCCGCCCATAATCGAGTTCAGGTTCGGCACATTGAACGGGATGTTGTCGGTACCCGTACGCAACACCTGCAGCGGCGGCGCGGTGCGACGCACGCCCTGGCGGGAGAGGCCGGTGGCCACCACCGTGACACGGATTTCGTCACCCAGGTCATCGTCGTAGGCTGCGCCATAGATCACGTGGGCGTCGGGCGCCGCGTAGGCGCGGATGGTGTTCATCGCGAGCTTGGATTCACTCAGCTTGAGCGAACCCTTGGTCGCCGTCACCAGCACCAGCACGCCCTTGGCACCCGACAGGTCGATACCTTCCAGCAGCGGGCAGGCCACCGCCTGTTCGGCCGCAATGCGCGCGCGGTCCGGGCCGCCGGCCACGGCGGTGCCCATCATCGCCTTGCCGGGCTCGCTCATCACGGTGCGCACGTCTTCGAAGTCGACGTTCAGATGACCCGGCACGTTGATGATTTCGGCAATTCCGCCCACCGCGTTCTTGAGCACGTCGTTGGCATGGCCAAACGCTTCGTCCTGGGTCACGTCATCGCCCAGCACCTCCAGCAACTTCTCGTTCAGCACCACGATCAGCGAATCGACATTGGCCTCCAACTCCGCCAGGCCCTGGTCCGCGTTGGTCATGCGCCGTCCGCCCTCGAAGTCGAAC
>SCRR01000004.1 GCA_004322085.1 Burkholderiaceae bacterium | reverse complement strand
TGCTGGCGCGGCAGTACGACATCGGACTGAACATCGATGCGGAAGAGGCCGACCGGCTGGAAATATCTCTGGACCTGCTCGAGCGCCTGTGCAGTGAGCCGCAACTGACCGGCTGGAACGGTATCGGCTTCGTCATCCAGGCCTACCAGAAACGTTGCCCGCAGGTCATCGACTACCTGGTCGATCTGGCGCGGCGCAGCCGCCACCGGTTGATGATCCGTCTCGTCAAGGGCGCGTACTGGGATACAGAAATCAAGCGCGCCCAGCTCGACGGGCTTGAAGGCTATCCGGTGTATACGCGCAAGGCCTATACCGACGTGTCGTATCTGGCCTGCGCGCGCAGGCTGTTGGCGGTGCCCGAGGCGGTTTATCCGCAGTTCGCCACGCACAACGCGCACACGCTCGCCGCCATCTACCATCTGGCGGGTCAGAACTACTACCCCGGCCAGTACGAGTTCCAGTGCCTGCACGGCATGGGCGAGCCGCTGTACGAACAGGTGGTTGGCACGGTCGCAGACGGCAAGCTGGCGCGGCCGTGCCGCATTTACGCGCCGGTGGGCGTGCATGAGACCCTGCTGGCCTACCTGGTGCGGCGGCTGCTGGAAAACGGAGCCAACACCTCGTTTGTCAATCGCATCTCCGACGCGGCGGTGTCGCTCGAAGAGCTGGTACGGGACCCGGTTGATGACGTGGAAACGATGGCGGCCGAAGAGGGGCGTATCGGCCTGCCTCATCCGAAGATCGCGCTGCCACGCGAGTTGTATGGCCCGGGCCGGCGCAACTCCGCCGGCATCGACCTGAACAACGAACACCGGCTGGGCTCGCTGTCCAGTGCACTGCTGGCGAGCAGCCAGGCCGACTGGCGCGCGGTGGCGCCGTTCGATGCGCCCGGTGCGGGCGGCGAATGGTTGGCGGTGCGCAACCCGGCCGATCGGCGCGACATCGTCGGCCATGTGCGCGAAGCCACCGAAGAGCAGGTGCGCAGCGCCTTGCGCGCCGCCGGTGATGCCGCGCTGGTGTGGCAGGGCACCCCGCCGGGCGAGCGCGCTGCCGTGCTTGAGCGCGCCGCCGACCTGATCGAAGGCGAGGGCCAGCAACTGATGGGTCTGCTGGTGCGCGAGGCCGGCAAGAGTTTTGCCAATGCGCTGTCCGAGGTGCGCGAAGCCGCCGACTTCCTGCGTTTCTACGCCGCCCAGGTGCGCGCCAGCTTCGACAATGGCTCGCACCGCCCGCTCGGGGTGGTGGTGTGCATCAGCCCGTGGAACTTTCCGTTGGCCATTTTCACGGGGCAAATTGCGGCAGCACTGGCCGCGGGCAACACGGTGCTGGCCAAGCCCGCCGAGCAAACGCCCTTGATTGCGGCGCAGGCCGTGCGCTTGCTGCACGCGGCGGGCATTCCGGGCGACGTGCTGCAGCTACTGCCGGGACGCGGCGAGACCGTGGGTGCGCAACTGGTCGGGGATGAGCGCGTGAGCGGCGTGTTGTTCACCGGCTCGACCGAGGTGGCTGCCATCCTGCAGCGCGTGCTGGCGGACCGTGTCAGTGCCTCCGGCCAATCGATCGCGCTGATCGCCGAAACCGGCGGACAGAACGCGATGATCGTCGACTCCTCGGCGCTGGCCGAGCAGGTGGTGGCGGACGTCATGACGTCGGCGTACGATAGCGCCGGCCAGCGCTGTTCGGCGCTGCGCGTGCTGTGTGTGCAGGAAGACGCTGCGGCGCGCATCGTCGACATGCTCAAGGGCGCGCTGGCCGAATGGCAGGTGGGCAACCCCGAGCGCCTGGCCGTCGATGCCGGCCCGGTGATCGACGCCCAGGCCCGCGCTAGCATCGAGCAGCACATCCAGACGCTCAAGGACCAGGGACGCAGCGTGTTCCGTGGCGAGCGCTGCGACGCTGCCGAGTTGGGCCACGGCGACTTCGTGCTGCCGGCCCTGGTCGAACTGGGCAGCCTGGACGAGTTGAGGCGCGAGGTCTTCGGGCCGGTGCTGCACCTGTTGCGCTACCGCCGGCGCGACCTCGGCCAGCTGATCGAGCAAATCAACGCCACCGGCTACGGCCTGACACTGGGCATCCACACACGCATCGACGAGACCATTGCCCAGGTGCTGGCGGCCGCGCGCGCCGGCAACATCTACGTGAATCGCAACATGGTTGGCGCGGTGGTCGGCGTGCAGCCGTTCGGCGGCCACGGGCTGTCCGGCACCGGTCCGAAGGCGGGTGGCCCGCTGTACCTGTACCGGTTGCTGGCGA
>SCRR01000066.1 GCA_004322085.1 Burkholderiaceae bacterium | reverse complement strand
ACGCCGCAGGCACTGGCCGTGGTCTGCCAGCATGTCGATCAGGTCCAGACACACCTGAAGCGGCGCATCCTGGTCGAAAACCCGTCGACCTATCTGCAGTTCCGCCACTCCAGCATCCCGGAGTGGGAGTTCCTGGCCCAGGTCGCACGGCGCACCGGCTGCGGCATCCTGTGTGACGTCAACAACATCTTCGTGAGCGCCTGCAACCACGGCTGGGATGCGCACGCCTACCTGGCGGCCCTGCCGCCACAGGCCATCGGCGAAATCCATCTGGCCGGACACAGCATCCGCGAATTCGGTCAGGGCCGGACGCTGCGCATCGACGATCACGGTTCGCGCGTCGCGGCACCAGTGTGGGCGCTGTATCGCGAGGCGCTCGCGCGCTTCGGGCCAATACCGACCCTGATCGAGTGGGACACCAACGTGCCTGCGCTCGAGGTTCTTATGGAGGAAGCCGCCATCGCCCAGACCCTGCTCGAGGAACAGCACCATGAAGCCATCTGCACCGACACTGCTTGAGCTGCAGCACGCGATGCGCGAAGGGCTGCGGGGCGACGTGGACGGGGACGCGTGCGCCACGGTCATCGACGACGGACTGGACCCGCAACAGCGGCTTGGGGTTTACCGCAACACCTTGGCCGGTGTGCTCGCAACGGCGCTGCAACTGGCTTATCCCGCCGTGCGGCACGTGGTGGGCGCCGAGTTCTTCGAAGGCGCGGCACACCTGTTCGCGGCCCAGGCCCCGCCACGCAGCGCCTGGCTGAACGAGTACGGCGCGGAGTTTCCGCAGTTTCTTGCGCAGCTGCCGCAGGCCGCGTCGGTGCCTTACCTGGGCGACCTGGCCCGGCTCGAATGGGCGGTCAATCTGGTGTTGCATGCGCCAGACGCGCGCGCGCTGGAACTCGCGCGGCTGTCAAGCCTGAACGAGGCCGAGCTGCAAGGCCTGTGCTTCGAACCCGATCCGGCGGCGCAACTGCTGCGCTGCAAGTTCCCGGCCGACACCGTCTGGCACGCGGTGCTGGCGCAGGATGACGAGGCCATGGCGGCCATCGACCTGGCCGACGGCCCGGTCCGGCTGCTGGTGCGGCGCATGCAGGGCGAGGTCCACACGCTGCGCCTGGGCGAATCCGAATGGCAGGTGGCGGCGGCGCTGTTTGCCGGGCGGCCCCTGGGCTCGGCGCTGGCGCAAGTCGCCGGCGCGTCACCCCACACCCTGCTCGCCGCACATCTTGCGCGCGGCTGCTATGCAAACTGCCACGCGGGGCGCGCATCCCCGTGACAGCGTCAACAACCGCAAGCCTGAAGGATCTCGCCATGAAGACCCCGTCCACCTCCATTGCATCGCAACCGGTGCGTGACGACCCATTGACACAACTCGTGCGCTGGCTCGACCGGGTGCCCTACAGCTTGCTCGCGCTACCGCTGCGCCTCGCGGTGGCCACCGTCTTCTGGAACTCCGCCATGGCTCATCTGGCGAATTGGCAAACGACGCTGGTATTGTTCCAGGACGACTACAAGGTGCCGCTTCTGCCGGCGGACTTCGCCGCCTACATGGCCGTTGCCATCGAACTGAGCGCGCCGGCGCTGCTGGTGCTCGGACTGGCCACGCGGCCGGTCGCGCTGGTGCTGCTGGGCATGACGTCGGTCATCGAAATCTTCGTTTACCCGCAAGCCTGGCCCACGCACATCCAGTGGGCCGCGATGATGCTGGTGCTGCTGTGCCGCGGTGCGGGCGCCCTGTCGGTCGATCACGTGATCCACCGGCACTGGACCAGCCGGTAAAGCCTGGCGCGGGAAGGCGGCTTTCCAGCCGTTCGCCGCTTCAACCCCATAGGAGATGTTCCATGAAATTCGCAAAAACCGCCGCTCTGCTGTCCCTGTCCGCCGCATTCTCGCTGGCCATGGCCGGCGAAATCAAACCCTTCAACCAGCAAGCATTCGACCAACTGACGCACGCTGGCAAGCCCGTCGTGCTGGACATCAGCGCCACCTGGTGCCCGACCTGCAAGGCACAAAAGCCCATCGTCGACGGCCTGATGAAGCAGCCCGCTTACAAAGACGTCACCCTCATGACGATCGACTTCGACGCCGACAAGCCCCTGCTCAAGAAGTTCAGGGTGACCATGCAAAGCACGCTGGTGGCCTTCAAGGGTACGCGGGAAGTCGCCCGCTCGGTCGGCGACACCACGCCTGAAGGCCTGGAAGGCTTGATCAAGAAGACGGTCAACTGATGGAATTCGGACTCGGCTCCTACAGCCTGGCGTTTCTGGCGGGCCTGCTGACGACGCTCTCCCCCTGCGTGTTGCCCATCATCCCGATTCTGCTGGGATCGGCGGCCAATGCCCACCCGCGGGCGCCCTTGGCGTTGGCCGCGGGGCTCGCCATCTCGTACGCCGTCATCGGCACGGCACTCGCGTGGGCGGGATCGGTATTGGGGCTCGATACCTCGATCTTCCGAAACGCCGGCGCCTTCATCCTTGGCGCGCTGGGGCTGATCCTGATGTCGGCAAGCCTGCAGCGGCGATTCGCAATGGCCACATCGGGCATCGGGAACGCGGGCAACCAGCTGCTCTCGCGCATGGCGCTGGACAGCCTGTGGGGTCAGTTCGCCATCGGTCTGGTGTTGGGCGTCGTCTGGAGCCCGTGCGTCGGCCCCACCCTGGGCGCGGCCGTATTGCTGGCCAGCCAGGGTTCGCACCTGCCCCAGGTCGCCTTGCTCATGGGCGTCTTTGGCCTGGCGGCCGCGCTTCCCGTCGTTGCCCTCGCCTACGTCTCCCGCGCCGCCATGCCGAAGGTGCGCGGCAAGCTCATGCAGGCGGGCCAGACCGGAAAGATGATCCTCGGCGCCTTGATGATCGCGGTCGCCGCCATGATCCTGTCGGGACTCGACAAGCCCATCGAGGGTTGGCTGGTCAACCAGTCGCCCGCCTGGCTGACACAGCTGACCACCCGGTTTTGATCGGCGCAAGGAATACCGCGCGAACCTCGCGAACCGCTTCAATGCCTGGCCCCTGTAGCCCCGTGAGGACGTCCTCGTAGAATTTCCGTACCCTCCAAGGAGCATCCATGCATCCGCAATCCATCGCGCCGCGCAACAGCGTGCCCGCTCTGTCCGGCGTATCGGTCATGCTGACCCGCAGCCGGACAGCCTCCCGATGACGCTGGATATTCAGGTCAAGCAGCTGAACACGCCCACCACGGTGCTGATCGAGCAGTTGCATCTGCAAGTCCCGCCCGGCGTGATCCACACGGTGATGGGCCCC
>SCRR01000065.1 GCA_004322085.1 Burkholderiaceae bacterium | reverse complement strand
CACTGCCATGGTCTCGATGAAGCGCCACACGATGACCGCGAAGCGCTCGAATTTCATCCATGCGAGTGTTTTTTCGCATCTGATCATCATCGTGTTGCTGGCCAAGGGGATGTTCTACCTGCATTGGTGAGCAGTTCAATGCGGCCGGGCCCGTCGCGCAACCGCAGCCCCGCGAAGCTTGCATTTTCGATGGCCATGCCTGCGGCAGCGACGTGCCGGAGTGCCCGGCTGCGTATTGGTCAGAAAAATCAGGGCGTCGACTCCGCCGCCGCGCGCCTGGGCTCGCCGGCACGCGCATGCTCGGCCTGCGCATCGAGCGCCGCCAGTGCACTCTTGTAAAAATCCACCAGCTTGATGTCTTGCCGCCGGCTTTCCAGCGCGTGCACTTCGACCATGAAGCTCAAATTCAGCAACCCGTCGTCCATCTCGATCACCGGCGGACGGCCGAGACTGGCATCGACCAGCTTGAGGGCCTGCTCGCGCGTGGTGCCGGCCATCAGGAGCGCAAAGCGCCACATGCTCAGGCGCGCCAGCACGTGCGTGCCGACGTCCAGCGCACCCACCGCTTCCAGCACCCTGAGCTCCACCATGCCGGTGGCCCCGGCGTGGTAAACCTCCCTGATCTTCTGCAGGTCGGGCACATCCAGCAACACCAGCGTGGCAGGAACGTGCTTTTGGCGACAGTAGCGCCACAACTCCCGGCCATGGTCGATGAAGCCGTATTCATTGAGCAGTCCGCTGCCGGTGTCCACCCGCCGCTCCTCCAGCAACTCGTCCGTTCTGCGCACCACCTCCCCCATCTGGGTAGCGGCGACCGAAAAGATGAAAACAAATGCGGCCCGCAGGAACCAGATCTCATCCGCGGCCTGCGTATGGAACAGGAAAATCACGAGCACGTAGACACCGAGACTGAAACCCAGCAGGCCCCACACGAGTTTGCGCTGCAGCAACAGCGCATAAAGAATGAGGGGCACGGCGATCCAGTTCCCGGTAACCAGAGGATTCTGATAAGTCTGGGTCAGGACCACAAAGTCCAGCACCATCAGGCTCGCGGCACGCAGCAGCAACTCCGTCTGGCGCCGCGCGGGCCGCCGCCAGCTCCACCAGGCCAGCGCGGCAGTCAAGACCGCGCACGACCACAATACCGGTGAATAGGACCGGCCGATCAAGGCCATCAAGGCGATCCAGATGGCAACCGACCCACTGATCCATGGCTCGATCCAGCCGATGTGCCGCGGCACATTGCCCTGCAGCGAGCGAACCTTCCTGACGGTCAAGACCGGGGGCTGCGTGAGATCTCCCTCAGCCTCGTCAGTAATCCCTTTTGTCAAGCGAACTCCGTATAAACGCCTTCGTTGCAAGCTGCGCTGGCCTGCCGGTCTCCCAGAATTGACTTGCTGCCCAAAGCAAAAAGCCCGATGCTAGACATCTTATAGCATCAGGCCATTGTCCTCGGCGGAGAGACAGGGATTCGAACCCTGGATAACCCATAAGGCTATACCGGATTTCGAGTCCGGCGCATTCGACCACTCTGCCATCTCTCCGTTGTCGAGCACGAGAGTTTATCAGGTGCGCAGAACCTCAAGACCGCCCAAGTAGGAACGCAGGGCTTCGGGCACGGTGACCGAGCCGTCGGCGTTCTGGTAATTTTCCAAAACCGCCACCAGCGTGCGGCCCACCGCCAGGCCGGAGCCGTTGAGCGTATGCACCAGCTCGTTCTTGCCCTGCGCATTCTTGAAGCGCGCCTGCAGGCGCCGCGCCTGGAACGCCTCGCAGTTGGAGACCGAGCTGACCTCGCGGTAGGTGTTCTGCGCCGGCAGCCACACTTCGAGGTCGTAGGTCTTGGCCGCGCCGAAACCCAGGTCGCCAGTGCACAGCGCCACCACGCGGTAGGGCAGGCCGAGCTTTTGCAGGATGGCCTCGGCGTGGCACGTCATCTCTTCCAGCGCCTCGTAGCTCTTGTCCGGGTGCACGATCTGCACCATCTCGACCTTGTCGAACTGGTGCTGGCGGATCATGCCGCGCGTGTCGCGGCCCGCGCTGCCGGCCTCGGAGCGAAAGCACGGGGTGTGGGCTGTGAGCTTGATCGGCAGGTCGGCCTCGGCCACGACTTCATCGCGCACCGTGTTGGTGAGAGGTACCTCGCTGGTGGGAATCAGGTACAGCGCCGCGCTGTCGGCCGCCTCACCCGCCTGGCCGCCCTTTTTCGCGGCGAACA
>SCRR01000064.1 GCA_004322085.1 Burkholderiaceae bacterium | reverse complement strand
ACCTTGCGCGCCTGCTCCACGACCAGCCGCAGGCGCGAGTTCAGCGCGGGATCGGCACCGCTGCGCGCCGCCACCATGATGTCCTTGGCCAATCGCCCGAACAGCTTGCCACGGGCATCCGCGGCCTGTGCCTTGCCTTTTTCCTTCCATTGCGCGCCCATGTCCGGTGTTCCTTGATATCTTGCCGCATTCCGGCGTGAAAACTGGAAGTTTATGCCAGCGGCAAAGCGGCGGCATGCTCGCGTGCACGCGCGGGCGGTCCGTCCGGGGGGGCGCTTCAGCGCGGAGCGCTACCCAGCAGCTGCGAGATGACCCGCCAGTGCTTTGGCTCGACCGGCGTGATGGACAGGCGGTTGCCCTTGCGCAGCACCACAAGGTCCTGCAGCGCGTCATGGGCGCGCAGCTCGGGCAGCGCGAGGTTGCGGGTCTTGCGCAGCACCTGCACGTCCACCAGCATCCAGCGCGGCTCCTGCGGCTTCGATTTGACATCGAAGTAAGGCGACTTGGCGTCGAACTGGGTCGGGTCCGGGTAGGGTGTGGACGCCACGCGCGCGATACCCACGATGCCGGGCTCGGCGCAACTGGAGTGATAGAACAGCACCCCATCGTCCACCTGCATTGCGTCGCGCATGAAGTTGCGTGCCTGGTAGTTGCGTACGCCGACCCAGGGCACGGTGGCATTGGGAGCCGCCAGCGCGTCGTCGACCGAGCATTCCCCGGGTTCGGATTTCATCAACCAGTAGCTTGTCATCGGGTTTTCCTCGTTCCGTAATTTTCGATGAATAGTTGCTGTAACCATTACCTGTTAATGACGTACAGCTACTATTTTGGTAGTAACACCGCGCCCTGCTCGAATTGCCGGCGCAGCGCTTCAACACGCGCCCGATTCACGCCGAGGTCCCCTTTGCCCAAGCGGCTGGCCGAGCGCACCTGGATGACACCGGCCTTCTCGTCCAGGTAGAACTCCAGATCGTCGGTGAATCTGAGCCAGCGCGTGCTGCACTGTGCGTAGAGATAACCGGGCTCGTCCTTGACGATGATGGTTCGCGGCATGGCCTTGACGATGCGGGCCAGGCGCGCCATCGCGGCCTTGCCGTCGCCCGTGTATTTGAACGGCGCTACCTGCGCGTACGCGCGCTGTGGGTTGTCGGGATACAGCGCGGCCTGGCTGGACACGCTGTTGGGCGTGGTTGAGGGCGGTTTGAGTCTGCCATCCTTCACGCCCAGGTCGGTAGGTGCGTGCCCTGCCAGCATGCCGAGCTGCCCGGCGGCCACAAGCAGCACGGCCAGCGCAGCGACCGCTGCCACGATATACGCGAGGGTCTTCGAGACGAGCTTCATCGCCATCTACTTTGTTCCGAAAATGCGGTCGCCCGCATCTCCCAGGCCGGGCAGGATGTAGCCATGCTCGTTGAGCTGGCGGTCGACGGCGGCGGTGTAGATTGGCACGTCGGGATGCGCCTTGTGCAGTGCGGCAATGCCCTCGGGGCAGGTCAGCAGGCAGACGAACTTGATCGACTTCGGGTTCAATTCCTTGAGCCGCTTGACGGCGGCGATCGCCGAGTTGCCGGTCGCCAGCATCGGATCGACGATGACCACGTCGCGTTCCTGCATGTCCTGCGGCATCTTGAAGTAATACTCCACGGCCTTCAGCGTCTTGGGGTCGCGGTACAGGCCCACGTGCCCGACGCGCGCACCGGGCACCACGCTGAGCATGCCTTCCAGAATGCCGTTGCCAGCGCGCAGGATGGAGACGAACACCAGCTTCTTGCCGTCGATCACGCGCGCCGTCATGGTTTCCAGCGGCGTCTCGATGTGCACGTCCTGCATCGGCATGTCGCGCGTGACCTCGTAGGCCATCAGGCTGCTCAGCTCGCCCAGCAGGCG
>SCRR01000063.1 GCA_004322085.1 Burkholderiaceae bacterium | reverse complement strand
GTCTTGCCGCGCGACAGATGCCCCAGTTGCATGCCGGCACCGGCCGCCATCAGCCCCAGCGGCAGCGAGGCGCCGCCGATGCGCGTGACCGTGGGCTCCAGCCAGAACGGAATGTGCACATGCAGCAGGTTGCCCACGAGCCCCGCGGCGGTGCCGATGATCAAAGGGTTGCGCACCAGCTCGCGCGCGAGCCCGAGGTTGGCGTGCCGGGCCATCGGAAAAACCGCGCCGATATTGGTCAGCGGCACGCTGACCCCGATCAGGATCGAGATCATGAGCAGCCCTTCGGGGCCCGCCAGCTTGCCCGCCAGCGCCAGGCCGATGAACGAGTTGAAGCGAAATCCGGTCTGCGCGCTGGCGGCGTGGTCGCGGAGCTGGATATGGCGCCCGACCCATGGCAGGTACGGCAGCGCATAGGCCAGCGCGATGCCGCTGGCCACCAGCAGCAATCCCGCCGCGATCAGGTTCGACGCCGTGCCGAAGTCGAGCGGGCTCTTGATGATCGACTGGAACAGCAGAATCGGGAACATGAAGTAATACACAAGGCTTTCCACCGGCTCCCAGACGGGGCGGCTGAGCGCGGTGTAGCGGCACACCAGGTAGCCGCACAGGATCAGCGAAAAATCGGGGAACAGCAGTTGCGGGTAATTCACGGCGTCGAGAATAACCGCACGGCCGGCCGTTTTTGTTATCTTCACCGCATGCATCCCGCCAGCCAGTCCAGCATCGACAACTTCGTGGACGCGCTGTGGCTTGAAGAAGGCTTGTCCAAAAACACGCTGGCGGCCTATCGGCGCGACCTGAGTCTGTTCGCCGACTGGCTCGGCGCGCGGGGGCTCGATCTCAACGATACAGCCGAAAACCATCTGAGCAGCTACTTCTCGCTCAGGCATGCGGCCACCAAGGCCACGACCGCGAACCGGCGCCTTACGGTGTTCAAGCGCTACTTTCGCTGGGCTTTGCGCGAGCGCGCCATCGCGGCGGACCCGACGCTCAAGCTGCAGGCCGCCAAGCAGGCGCTGCGCGTGCCCAAGACTTTGACCGAGGCGCAGGTCGAGACCCTGCTGGCGGCGCCCGACACCGACACGGCGCTGGGACTGCGCGAGCGCACCATGCTGGAGTTGATGTACGCGAGTGGCCTGCGCGTGAGCGAGCTGGTGACGCTCAAGACCTTCAACGTCAGCATGAGCGAGGGGGTGCTGCGCGTGCTGGGCAAGGGCAGCAAGGAGCGCCTGGTACCGTTTGGCGAGGTGGCGCGCCTGTGGATCGAGCGCTACCTGACCGAGGCTCGCCCCGAGCTGCTCGCGGGCAAGCAGACGGATGATTTATTCGTAACGAACCGCGGCGCCAAGGCCGGCACCGGCATGACGCGCGTGATGTTCTGGATGATCGTGAAGAAACACGCACGCGCCGCCGGCATCACGGTGCCACTGTCGCCGCACACGCTGCGCCACGCCTTCGCCACCCATCTGCTGAACCACGGCGCCGACCTGCGCGCGGTGCAGATGCTGCTGGGGCATGTGGATATTTCCACCACCACAATCTACACCCATGTGGCGCGCGAGCGACTCAAGCAGATGCACGCGAAGCACCATCCGCGCGGCTGAATCGGGCGTGCCGCTGGTGGCGGTGCATCCTGCGCGTCTTCGCTTGCCCCACAATGACGGATTTTTGCTGTCCAAGGTTTTTCACATGCCGCCCATCTCCCGCCGTTCCTCGCTCGCTGCCTTGTCGGCCTTGGCCTTGACCCCGTTGTCCGGTCTGGCCCAGGGCTGGCCGGCGCGCCCCATACACATCATCGTGGCCTACCCGGCCGGTGGTGTCAGCGACGCGGTGGCGCGCGCGCTGGGCGACAAGCTCACCACGCAACTGGGCACGCCGGTGATCATCGAGAACCGTGGCGGCGCCAGCGGCAGCATCGGCATGGATGCGGTGGCCAAGGCCGCACCCGATGGCTACACGCTGGGTTTTTCCGCCATCAGCCCGCTCTCGTTGAACCCGCACGTGAGCAAGTTGCCGTACGATCCGCTGCTGGACATTGCGCCGGTCGTCAGCGTGATGTATTCGCCGGTGCTGCTGCTGGCCACACCCGCGAGCACCAGCCGCGACTTTCGCGACCTGATTGCCGCGGCCAAGACCCATCCCGGGGCCGTGCGCTGGGCCACTTCGGGGCAGGCCTCGCTCGGGCACGTGATGCTGGCGCAGATCGAGCAGACCGCCAAGGTGCAGATCACGCACATTCCCTACAAGGGCGGCAGCCAGCAAATGGGTGATGCGCTCAGCGGCCAGTTCGAGGTCCTGTCCATCAATGCCGGCGCGGCGGTGCTCCAGTACATCAAGGCCGGCAAGCTGCGCGCGCTGGCCGTGGGTGCGCCCCAGCGTCTGGAATCACTGCCCGAGGTGCCCACGCTGGCCGAGCTGGGCTATCCACGCGCCAATCTGTCCTCGCAATTCGGGATTTTTGCGCCGGCGCACATACCACCCGCGCTGCTGGAGCGGCTCAACCGCCAGATCAACCAGGCGCTGGCGCTGCCCGATCTGCGCAGCAAACTGCTGGCCACCGATAACGTGCCCACTGGAGGGACGGCCGAAGAATTTGCCCGGGCCATCGCGCGCGAGTATGACGATATTGGGCGCGTCATCAAGTCAGGGCATATCAGGGCGGAATGACGCGTACGCGCAGGGGATGCGAGCCAAGGCAGCTCAATCCGGCGTCGTGGCGGAGCTGATGTGGATGTCGCGCGTTTCGGGCGTTCTCGGTCCCTGCGGTCCCTGCAGCCAGTGGATGTGCAGCGTTTGCGATTGCGGCCGCCATTCGATTCCATCCGAGGCGAGTTCGATGTTGTCGCGGCAGCTCTCCACCTTCACATGGAAGGTTTCTACAGCCAGGTTGTGGGTAATGGACGCGACGCGCAGGAAGCGTTCGTGGCCGGCCTGGCAGTAGGACATCCCCCCCGGATTCGAGGGATAGCTGTCGATGAAGACGATCGCGCGCTTGCCGATTTCGGCAACGAACTCGATATTGTCCGGCCCGGCCCCGGCCGGAATCGATGCGTCGCGCGCGACCCATACGCTGTAGCGTGTTCCCGAAGGCGATTGGACTTCGAGCGGCACCCATGAATTTGCGGCCGGCCGGGTCGGCACGGGGTTGTTGCGGCCAGGATCGACATCCCGGGCCTGTGCGACCTGTACTGAAGACAGGGCCACCAGCAGGCTAGCCCAGAACGTGATCCGCATAGCAGACCCCGCTGTACATCCAGTGCGCCCCCGGTGCACGCCCCTTCACGTATTTGCCACCGTCCCGGTTATGCAGGGTCGCTTCATTCTTGCCGCTGTTTTGCGCATCCGTCATGTCCCAGCCGATGTTGCCGCATTTGGAGTCGCACAGGATGTTCGACTTTCGCTTCCAGGCACCGGTACTCGCGTCCCAGACGTGGTAGCTGCCGCCGTTCCAGCGGCAGACCGTCTCGTATTTCAGTTGATCGTCGGTGTAGGAGCGCCCGCTCTGGGACAGGTAGGCCATCGCGCCACGGCGTTTCTGGCCGAACAGCGCCAGTCCGCCATCCACATTGAGTTTCCAGTTCCAGGCCTGTTCGAAACTGGGCGGGGGAGTCGTGAGCTGGCACATGCCGAAACCGTTGTCGAACGATTTGACGGGCACGTTGCTTGCGTTGAAGTG
>SCRR01000062.1 GCA_004322085.1 Burkholderiaceae bacterium | reverse complement strand
CTACGACGCGACGCGCTACACCCTGCAGTGCTTCGGCGGCGCCGGTGGCCAGCATGCCTGCCTGGTGGCCGACGCGCTGGGCATGACGCGCGTGTTCGTGCATCCACTGGCCGGTGTCCTCTCGGCCTACGGCATGGGCTTGGCCGACCAGAACGTGATCCGCGAGCGGGCGGTCGAGTGCAAGCTGACCGAAGCGGCCATGCCCGACATTGCCGCCGCGCTCGATGCTCTGGCGCAGACCGCCGAGTCGGAACTGGCGCGCCAGCAGGCCAGTCGCGGTGGCATCGCGACGCACCGGCGCGTGCATGTGCGCTACGAGGGCAGCGATGGCGCGCTGATCGTGCCGTGGTCTGCGCCCTCCCCCCTTGGGGGAGGGCAGGGGTGGGGGCTTGCTGTCATCGCCATTACCGCCGGCTTCGAAGCGGCTTACCGCCAGCGCTTTTCGTTCCTGATGCAGGGCAAGGGCCTGGTGGTGGAGGCCGTGTCGGTGGAGGCCGTAGTGGCGGGGGACGCGCCATACGAGCCCCGGCTTGCGCTCAAAGAGGCGCGAGAGGTGCCGCGTCGCGAAACCGTGCCAATGTATTCGGGTGGCCAGTGGCACGACGCGGCGCTCGTGGTGCGCGATGATCTGCGCGCCGGCGATGTGATCGCGGGACCGGCGATCATTGCCGAGCAGAACGCCACCACTGTGGTGGAGCCGGGCTGGGACGCGACCTTGACGCAGTTCGGCCATCTGGTGCTGGAGCGGCGTGTGCCACGCGCTATTAAATTCGCAGCAGGCACGCATGTGGACCCGGTCCTGCTGGAGGTCTTCAACAACCTGTTCATGAATATTGCCGAGCAAATGGGCTTGCAGCTGCAGAACACGGCCTACTCGGTCAACATCAAGGAGCGGCTCGATTTCAGTTGCGCACTGTTCGACGCCGACGGCAACCTGATCGCGAACGCCCCGCACATGCCGGTGCACCTGGGCTCGATAGGCGAGAGCATCAAGACCGTGATCCGCGAGAACGCGGCGACCATGCGGCCAGGCAACGTGTACGTGCTCAACGACCCCTACCACGGCGGTACGCACCTGCCCGATATCACGGTGATCACGCCGGTGTACCTGGCAGACAAGCCGGCGTTCTACGTCGGCAGTCGCGGCCACCATGCCGACATCGGTGGGATCACGCCAGGCTCGATGCCGCCGTTTTCTACCCTGATCGAGGAAGAGGGTGTGCAGATCGACAACTTCCTGCTGGTCCAGCAGGGCGTGCTGCGCGAGGCCGAAATGCTCTCGTTGCTCGGCAGTGGCAAGTACCCTTCGAGAAATCCGCAGCAGAACCTGGCCGACCTGAAGGCGCAGATCGCGGCCAACGAGAAGGGCGTGCAGGAACTGCGCAAGATGGTGGACGACTTCGGCCTGGACGTAGTGCGGGCCTACATGGGCCATGTGCAGGACAACGCCGAGGAGTCGGTACGCCGGGTTATCGATTTAATGGGGGTCAGATTCCAATTATCAACAAACCCTCCACCGGATTCCATTACCGTTCCCGGTAATTGGAATCTGACCCCCATTAAATTCACGTTGCCGCTGGACAACGGCGCGCAGATCAGCGTGGCGATCCGGGTCAATGCGGCCGAGCGCAGTGCGGTGATCGACTTCAGCGGGACATCAAAGCAGCAGGTCAACAACTTCAATGCGCCCACGGCGGTGTGCGTGGCGGCCGTGTTGTATGTGTTTCGCACGCTGGTGGACGACGACATTCCGCTCAATGCGGGCTGCCTCAAACCGCTCGAAGTCATCATCCCGCCGGCATCGATGCTCAACCCTGATCCGCCGGCGTCCGTGGTGGCCGGCAATGTGGAGACCTCTACCTGCATCACGAATGCGCTGTTCGGCGCCTTGGGCGTGATGGCGGGCAGCCAGCCGACCATGAACAATTTCACCTTCGGCAACGCCCAGCATCAATACTATGAAACCATTTCCGGCGGCAGCGGCGCCGGCGGGGAATTCGACGCGAACGGCGCGCTGACGGGCGGCTTCGACGGCACCAGCGTCGTGCAGACCCACATGACCAATTCGCGCCTGACCGATCCCGAGGTGCTGGAGTTCCGCTTTCCGGTGCGGCTCGAGAGCTACGAGATCCGCCAGGGCTCGGGCGGCGGCGGGCGCTGGCACGGCGGCGACGGCGGCGTGCGCCGCGTGAAGTTCCTGGAGGCCATGACCGCGAGCATCCTGTCCAACGGGCGGGTGCATCCGGCCTTCGGCACGGCAGGCGGCCAGCCCGGAGCCGTCGGCATCAACCGCGTGGTGCGCGCCGATGGCAGCGTGCAGGAGTTGGCGCACATCGGCCAGGTGCAGATGCAGCCCGGCGATGTGTTCGAGATCCACACGCCGGGCGGCGGTGGGTTCGGTTCGGCGCGGTGTGATATAACGGGCCCGGGGCCATGCAGTGCGATGGGTGCGCTGCAACCCCAACGTGACACTATATAAAACCTAGCTATCAGCGCCGATGCTGATTGGGTTTCACTCTGATAACAGTCTGAAACCAGGCAATGGCAAGCGCCACACACTCATATTTTTTAATGTGAATCATGTTCGAAGGTTGGTGTGCCCGGAGCCGTCGGTCGGCGCGCTGACGCTGCGCGGCACGTTTTGGCCCATCTGGCGCGCGCGGAACAGGCTGGCGCGCATCAGGAAGATGGTGGTGATGGGCACGGTGACGGCGGTGAACAGGGCGATCAGCAGCACCTGCACGGCAAGCCCCTCGCCGCGCATCGAGAAGTACAGCAAGGTGCCATACATCACGCACCAGCAGCCCAGGGTGGCGATGATGGCGGGCGCATGCACTCGCTCAAAAAAGCTGTGCAGGCGCAGCAGCCCGATGGAGCCGAGCAGTGCCACGGTGGCGCCGCAGAGCACCAGCGCGGCCACGGTGATTTCTGCCCACAGCGGCAGGACCTGGGTGCTCATTCGATCACCTCGCCGCGCAGCAAAAATTTGGCCATGGCGGTGGAGCCGACGAAGCCGAGCATGGCGATGAGCAGCGCCACCTCGAAGTAGTTGCTGCTGTCGTACACCAAGCCCAACACCAGCATGGTCAGCATGGCGTTGAGGTACATGCAGTCCAGCGCGAGCACGCGGTCTTGGGCAGCCGGCCCCTTGAGCAGGCGCACCAGCGCGCACGCCATGGCCAGCATGAGGATCAGCAAGGCCAGGGGCAGGGCCCACGAGAGCACGGGAGTCATTCAAAAATCTCCATGAGCGGGCGCTCGTAGCGCTGCTTGATGTGGGCGGCGATGGCCTGCGCGTCGTCCACTTCGAGCACGTGCAGCAGCAGCATGCTGCGGTCGAGCGAGAGTTCGGCCCAGGCCGTGCCGGGCGTGATGCAGACGATGGTGGCCAGCACGGCCAGGGCGTTGGGGTCGCGTATGTCGAGCGGAACGCGTACAAAATCTGCCGGGTGGCGCCGGGGGCCCGGCGAGAGCAGCAGGCGGATGACGGCCAGGTTCGAGCGCACCGTGTCTGCCGCCACCGTGAGCATCAGGCGCAACACCGTGCCGGGGCGGCGAATGCGCACCGGCAAGGGGCGCAGCCCTGCGGTGAGCAAGGGAATGGCGATGGCCAGCACCAGCTGCCCCGCGCTGGCGCTCTGGTTGAGCAACAGCCACAGGCCGAACAAGGCCAGCGACAGCAAGGGCGTGGGCAGCAGGCGCTTCATGGTTTTTCTCCTGGCGTGGCGGGGCTGGGTGAGCGCGGCGGGTTGGGCACCGGGGTGGCCGACATGACGGCGCGCACGTAGGTGCCCGGCGCGTGCAGGGCGTCCGCGGTGGCCTGGGTGAAGCGCATGACGGGGCCTGCCGCCACGCTCAGGCCAATGCAGGCTGCCAGCAGGCCGGCAATGGGCAGGCCTTCGATGAGGCGCAGCTGGGGCGTGGGGCGGCCCTGCGCAGCCCAGAAATGGCGTATGCCGGCGCGCGTCAGGGCAATCAAGGCCAGTAGCCCCGAGGCAATGAGCAGCGCCATGAAGGCCCAGCCCGCCAGCCCCGGCTGCCGCCCGACCGGGGAACCCAGGCCCAGCGGGTTGAGCAGCGCGGTGAGCATGGCGGCCTTGCCGACGAAGCCCGACAGCGGCGGCAGCCCGGCCACCAGCAGCGTGCAGGCCAGGAAGGACAGACCCAAAAAAGCCGCCGCTGCGGGAATCGTGCGACCCACCAGCACCTGTTCGTCGTCGTCCAGGTTCAAGCCGTCGGTGGGCACCAGCTCGGCGTTCAGGAACGGCGCCTCGTCGGCGCTGGGTTCGTAGGGCGCCATGCTGTCACCGCTGTTGCGCCAGCGGTCGATCAGGTCGCTGAGCAAAAACAGTGCGCTCACGGCCAGGGTGGAGCTGGGCAGGTAGTACAACAGGCCGGCCGTGAGCACGTTCTGGCCAAAGCCGGTGGCCGCCAGCAGCGTGCCCGACGACAGGATGGCCGCGTAGCCGGCCAGGTACCCGAGGCGCTGCGAGCCCAGCATGCCGATGGCGCCAAAGGTCATGGTGACCAGGCCAGCGCCGACCAGCCATGGACCGCCAAACAGCGCCGAGGCCCCGGCCGCGCCGCCGAACATCAGCGTCCACAGGCGCAAGATGGCGTAGATGCCGACCTTGGTCATGATGGCAAACAGCGCGCCCACGGGCGCCGTGGCCGCGCTGTAGGCGGGCACGAGCCAGAAGTTCAGCGGCCACACGGCGGCCTTGATCAAGAAGGCCGTGGCAAGAATGGCGGCGGCGGCGTGCAGCAGGCCCCGGTCGGCCTCGTGCACCTGCGCAATGCTTCGCGCCAGGTCGGCCATGTTCAGCGTGCCCGTGATGCCGTAGAGCATGGAGACGCCGACCAGGAACAGTGACGACGCCGCCAGGTTGATGGCGATGAAATGCAGCCCCGCCCGCACCCGCGCACGCCCCGAGCCGTGCAGCAGCAGGCCGTAGGACGCGGCCAGCATGATCTCGAAAAACACGAACAGGTTGAACAGGTCGGCCGTGAGAAAGGCGCCGGCCAGGCCCATGAGCTGGAACTGGAACAGCGGGTGGTAGTGCACGCCCACGCGGTGCCAGCGCGCCGAGGCATACAGGGCCGACGCCAGGCCGACTGTGCTGGTCAGCACCAGCATGAGCGCCGAGAGGCGGTCGAGCGCCAGCACGATGCCAAATGGCGCCGGCCAGTTGCCGGGCAGGTAGACGCCCATGGTGGTGGGAGCGCCTTGCTGGTCGGCCCAGCCGAGCAAGGCCAGCGCCACCAGCAGCCCGAGCAGGGTGGAGGCCAGGTTGAGCACGAGCCTGGTGCGCTGCTGCTCTTCGCGCAGCAACAGCATGAACGCGGCCGTGAGCAGGGGCAGCACGATGGGCACCAGCATCAGGTGCGGCATGGCGCTGGCGGTGAGCTGGTTCATGACGGCTCGCGCAGTTCTTGCGCTTCGTTGCCGTCCACGTGGTCCGTGCCCGAGAGCCCGCGCGAGGCGAGCAGCACCACCAGGAACAGCGCCGTCATGGCAAAACTGATGACGATGGCGGTGAGCACCAGCGCCTGGGGCATGGGATCGGCATAGTGCGCCAGGTCTTGCGCGATGCCGCTTTGCAGAACGGGCTCCTTGCCGGTGGCCAGGCCCAGGCGGCCCATGCTGAAGATGAACAGGTTCACGGCATACGGCAGCAGCGCCAGGCCCATGATGATCTGGAAGGTGCGCGGGCGCAGCAACAGCCACACGCCCGAGCCCGTCAGCACGCCAATCGCCAGGGCAAGGACCAGCTCCATCAGGGCGGCCCTCCTTCGGCAGCGGCGGCCTCTTCGGCCAGGCGCGCATGGAAGCGGTGGCCGCGCACCGACTGGTGGGCGATGGAGGTCAGGATCAATAGCGTGGCGCCGACGACCAGGATGAACACGCCGAGGTCGAAAAACGTGGCGCTTGCCAGGTGGATGTCGCCCACGAGGGGCAGTGTGAGGTGGGCGGTGTGCGTGGTCATGAAGGGGTAGCCGAGTGCGATGGAGCCCAGGCCGGTGGCCAGCGCGCACAGCAGGCCGACAGCGACCCAGCGCCGCGGCGCGAGCGGCAGGTGCGCCTCGACCCACTGCGTGCCCGAGACGATGTATTGCAGCACCAGCGCCACCGAGAACACCAGCCCGGCGACGAAGCCGCCGCCAGGCTCGTTGTGCCCGCGCATGAACAGGTGGATGGCCATCAGCACGGCAAAGGGCAGCAGCAGGCGCACCAGCACGGCGGGCACCATGAGGTAGCCCACGGCGGTGTCCACGGCCTGGCGCGGGTTGATCAGGTCGGTGACCAGGTCGGGCGGGAGCGCGCGCTGCTGCGCCGGCAGGTCCATGATTTCAGGGGCGGGGCGAAAGCGCCGCAGCAAGGCGTAAACCGTCAGCGCCACGATGCCCAGCACGACAATTTCGCCAAAGGTGTCGAAACCGCGGAAGTCCACCAGCATGACGTTGACCACGTTGGTGCCGCCGCCTTCGCTGAGCGCATGCTCCAGAAAGAAGGTCGAGGTGCTTTGCGGAAAGGGCCGGCTCAGCATGGCAAAGGACAGCAAGGCCATGCCGGCGCCTGCCGCCAGCGACAGCACCAGGTCGCGCAGGCGCCGGGCCTGGGCGCTGCGCTGCTGGAGGACCGGTGACGCGGCGCGCGAGTCATCTTCGCGCTTGGGCAGCCAGCGCAGGCCCAGAAGAATCAGCACCGTGGTGACGATTTCGACCACCAGTTGCGTGAGTGCCAGGTCGGGCGCCGAAAACCACAGGAATGTGATGCAGGTGCACAGCCCCGCTGCGCTCATGAGCGTCAGCGCGGCCAGGCGGTGGTACTTGGCCTGCCATGCCGCTGCCATGGCGCAGACCATGCCAATGCCCCACAGCAGCACGAAGCTCCAGGACATGGGCAGGGCGGTGCGGTTGCCGATGGGCAGGCTGCTCGTCCACAGTGGCATGGCGCCGGCCGCAAGTGCGGCGCACACCAGCCACAGCATTTGCCACTGCAGGTGCTGCGTGCCGAGCGCGCGCCGGGCGCTGCGCCCGACCTCGGTGAGGGCGGCGAGCAGCGCCTCGAAGATGCGTTTGCCATCGAGGTGGCGCACCAGCGGCGCGGCATTCATGCGGCCGCTGCTGCGTCGCCAGCGCAGCAGCAGGTACAGCACGATGCCGCCCAGCATGGCGGCAAGGCTCATGGCGAAAGGCTTGTTGAAGCCATGCCAGAGCGCGAGGTTGAACACGGGCAGGTTGCCGCCCACCACGGGGCGCGCCGCGGCACTGAGGAACTGGCCCACGGACCGCGCCGGGAACATGCCCACCACCAGGCAGGCGAGCACCAGCAACTCGACCGGCACGCGCATCCAGTGCGCAGGCTCGTGCGGCTGGCGCGGCAGATCGGTGGCCGGTGGCCCCCAAAAAACGTCGAGCGTGAAGTGCAGCGAATAGGCCACGCTGAACATGCCAGCCACCATGGCCACCAAGGGCAGGGTGACCTTCAAGAGGGTGTTGGCGTCGAGAAAAGCGGCTTCTGCAAAGAACATCTCCTTCGATAAGAAGCCGTTGAGCAAGGGCACGCCCGCCATGGCCGCAGCAGCCACCATGGCCAGCGTGGCGGTCACGGGCATCATGGAGCGCAGGCCTGACAGGCGCCGGATGTCGCGCGTGCCGCTCTCGTGGTCCACAATGCCCACGGCCATGAACAGCGAGGCCTTGAAGGTGGCGTGGTTCATGATGTGGAACACCGCCGCCACGGCGGCCAACGGGCTGTTCAGGCCCAGCAGCAGCGTGATCAGGCCCAGGTGCGAGATGGTCGAATACGCCAGCAGCCCCTTGAGGTCGTGCTGGAACATCGCCGCATAGCCGCCCAGCAACAGCGTGCAGGCCCCGGCTCCGCTCACGAACCAGAACCATTCTTGGGTGCCGCCGAGCACGGGCCACAGGCGCGCAAGCAAAAAAACGCCGGCTTTCACCATGGTGGCCGAGTGTAGGTAGGCCGACACCGGCGTTGGCGCTGCCATGGCATTCGGTAGCCAGAAGTGGAATGGGAACTGCGCGCTTTTACTGAGCGCGCCCAGCAGTACCAGCACCAAGGCGGTGGTGTAGAGCGGGTGGTTGCGCACCTGCTGGCCGGCGGCCAGCACATGATCCAGGTCGTAGCTGCCCACGATGTGGCCCAGGATGAACATGCCCGCGAGCAGGCACAGCCCGCCCGTGCCCGTGACGGTGAGCGCCATGCGCGCGCCCCGGCGCGCGTCCTTGCGGTGGTGCCAGTAGCCTATGAGCAGGAAGGAGAACAGGCTCGTCAGCTCCCAGAAGAATGCCAGCTGGATGATGTTGCCCGACAGCACGAGGCCCACCATGGCGCCCATGAAGGCGAGGAAGAACGAGAAAAAGCGCGGCACGGGGTCGGCCGCCGACATGTAATAGCGTGCATAGAGCACGACCAGCGCGCCGATGCCCAGCACCAGCATGCAAAACATCCAGGCGAAGCCGTCTATGCGCACGACCAGGTTCATGCCCAGGGCCGGCAGCCAGCTGATTTCTTCGCGCAGCACGCCGCCGTCGGCCACCTGCGGGAAGAGCAGCGCGGCCTGCACCGCACAACCAAGAGCGATCAAACCGGCCAGTGTGGACTCGGTATTGCGCGCATTGGCGGGCAGCACGGCGGCTATCAGGCTGCCGATGAACGGCAGGAGGACGAGGTAGATCAGGGGCATGCAGATTTCATTCTACGGGCAACGTTTTGCATTTCGCTATGAAAACCTGAGCAGGTTTCCGGCAATGGCTTTGGGTATATAAAACCCGTCGTAGCAGGTCTGGGGCTTGCCGGCTTGGTTTTTTTTCTGCGCTGGCCCTCGGAAGCGGTTCCTTCAAGACGCGCCGGCGAAACAGGTTGCCCGACGCGAAGTGCATCCCGCAGGTGTGCGGGTCGCCTTTCGCGGCGTGGCCGGCGGCCACCTCGGCGCGGTGGGAGTCAACCGTGTGGTGCGCGGCGGCGATGGTACGGTGGAAGAATAGGGCCACATCGGCCAGGTGCAGATGCAGCCGGGCGGTGGGTTCGGCAGCGCCCGGGGTGACGCGCGCCAAGGGTGAATGAAAACGGCCGGTAGCCATTGACAAATCAACATGGATTGCTATTTACATAGGAGCAAAAACGATGGCGCAAACCTTTTCGGACAACTACCGCTTTCTGGCCCGCTACAACCGCTGGTTCAATGAGCGCCTATACGATGCCTGCGAGAAACTGGGCGATGAGGAGCGCAAGCGCGATCGTGGCGCCTTCTTCGGCTCGATCCACGGCACGCTGAACCATCTGGTCTGGGCCGACACGATGTGGTTGGGGCGGTTTGCCGCCCAGGCCCACGCGTTCGCTGCGCTGCCCGCTGACTTGCTTGCGCTGCCCGCGGGCGCGCGTCATGCGACGGTGCTGCACCAGGACTGGGCCGGCTTGCGCAGCCAGCGTGCGCGGCTCGATGCCGCCATCGAAGCCTGGGTGGCCGAAATGCCAGATGACTTCGTGACCCGCGCCATGCGCTATAGCAACACCAGGGGCGTGCCGCGCGCGCACCCAATGTGGCAGGCCATGACGCATTTCTTCAACCATCAGACGCACCACCGCGGGCAAGTGACCACCTTGCTGATGCAGGCGGGTGTGGATGTGGGGGTCACCGATCTGATTGCGTTGGTGAATCCGTAGCTGCTACGAGACCCATAGCATCAAGCCAATATGGGGTAAGGGCTGGAGCCATTATTTCAATAAAAAACCCGCCGGAGCGGGTTTATCGAAAGGGCGAATAAACTCAATTCTTGGCGGCGCTGGCAGCCGGTTTGGCCGCGTCGGCTTTGGCCTTCGACTTGGCTGCCTTCGCCGCCTTGGCGTCGTCAGCCTTCTTCTTTTTGGCTTCGGCCTTGGCGGCCTTCTTGGCTTTGGCGTCAGCCTTGGCGTCTTTTTTCTCGTCGGTCGTGGCGACAGTAGCGGCCGGTTCGGCAGCCGTTGCCGGTTTGGCATCGGCCTTCTTCGTGCTCGCTTTCGCCGCTGGTGTTGCAGGCGCACCTTTGAATGAACTGCCGTTGACGGTCATGCCTTCAGAAGAAAACGTGGCTGCGTTCTTGTCACCGACACCCTTGACGCGCTCGATGAAGTCGTTCCAGTCCTTGAAATCGCCTTTCTTGCGCTCGTCGACAATCTTGCTCGAAATGCCGGGGCCAATGCCTTTGAGGCCATCGAGTTCGGCCGCGGTGGCCTTGTTCACATCGACCGCGGCGAAGGATGCGACCGCATACAGCATGGCCACAATGGCGAGGATTTTCTTCAACATGGGCGGGACTCCTGAAAATAAAAGAAACCCGGCAGAGAAGCCGCCGGGACTGTCTGGTTATAACGGCGTCGCCCCCGTGTCCGTTGACCGCCAGGTGCCGTCGGCGCCGGTAAATACCCTGATGCCCGATGGGATCCCGGGGGGTGTCCGACGGTGCCGCGCCGCTAGAGTTCTTCGATCCGGCGCGCCGGATAGCTGTCCCATGCCTGACAACCCGGGCATTGCCAGAAATGCTGCGTTGCCTCGAAGCCGCAGGCGGCGCAGCGGTAGCGCATCAGCGGCCGCGCCGCATGGTCCAGCGCACGCTGCACCTGGGCGTGGAATTGCTCGTGCTCCAGTTTTTCTCCCGCGATCCATTTGGCGGCAGCAACCAGCGACGGCTCGCGCTCGAGATGCTTGAGGTACCAGTCGCGTCCGCTCTGCGCATTCAGACTGGGTGCGTCCGAAGCAGACAGCGTCACGATGGCGTCGAGCACGTCGAGGCCGGGATCCTGCGCATAACTGGCTTGCAGCAAATGCAGTGCCTGCTTTGATCGTCCGCATGCCATCGCAGCTTCGCACAGCGTATGCGCCACCAGCGGCAGCGAAAGAGGCGCCACGTCGATCAGGGCCTGCAAGGTTTGGAACGCGGCGCCCGCGTCACCGAGCCGCAGATGCAGGGCCGCCAGATCGATGCGCGCACGCGGTGCATGGGGCGCCATCGCCAGCGCTTGTTCGATCAGGCGCTGGGCGGCGGCGTTGTTGCCTTCGGTGGTCTGGGCTGCCGCCTGCTCGCACAGGTAATGCGCCTGCCGTGCGCTGAAGCTGCCCTGACCCGCGTCCTCGAGCCTTTGCGCGATCCGCGTGGCTTGCTGCCAGTCGCGTGAGCGCTCGAAGATGGCCAGCAAGGCCAGGCTGGACTGGGTTTCGAAAGGGGTGCCTTCGAGCTTGCGCAGGGCTTCTTCGGCGCGGTCCAGCAGGCCGGCCTTGAGGAAATCCAGCGCCAGTGCATGCTGCGCGCGTTCGCGGTCGGTCCGGTTCAGGTCGCCACGCGATAGCAGGTGTTCGTGCACCCGCACCGCCCGTTCATATTCGCCGCGGCGCCGGAACAGGTTGCCCAGGGCAAAGTGCAGTTCGGAGGTGTCCGGGTCGTTTTGCACCGCCTCGATGAAGGCGTCGATGGCCTGGTCTTGCTGCTCATTGAGCAGGAAGTTCAGACCCCTGAAATACGCCTTCGGCGCCTGCCGGTTTTCCATGCGCAACTGGCGTAGGTCGAGTCGTGAGGCGGCCCAGCCCAGGACGAAAGCAACCGGCAGACCCAGCAGGACCAGGCTCAGGTCAAAGTCCATCTTGGATGCTGGTGTTGACCGAGTCGTTCAGACGGCTGTCCGCCAGTTTGGGCGCGTGCCGTGCTGCCTTTGCCGCAACGCGGTGCTTCCACCAGCGCGGCACCATGCCGAGCACGCCCAGCACCACGCCTGCACCAAAGGCCGCCAGCACCACCAGCACGAGCGGCGCGCGCCACTGCGTGCCGAAGAAAAAGTGCACGGTGGTGTCCTGCTGATTGTTCAGCGCGAAGGCGAACAAGGTAAAAAAAATGGCTGCCTTGAGCAGCCACATGAGGTATTTCATGAACCGTCCTCAGTGACGAGGCAATTCTACCGACGGATTCAACACTCAAACCTTGCGCGCTGCGGCCTCGAGCTCCTGCGTGCGTTGGTCCACCGCTTCGCGCAGGGCCTTGCCCGGCTTGAAATGAGGCACACGCTTTTCGGGAATCGCCACACTCTCGCCCGAACGGGGGTTGCGCCCCATGCGGGGCGAGCGGCGGTTGATCGAGAAACTGCCGAAGCCCCGAATTTCAATGCGGTGCCCGCGCACCAGAGCGTCGCTCATGGCGTCGAGGATCGTCTTGACGGCATATTCGGCGTCGCGGTGCGTGAGCTGACCAAAGCGCGCGGCCAGCTCTTCGACGAGATCGGATCGGGTCATCTGGGAACGAAGACGGGGACCATACTGGCGTGGAGCCACTCCGCAAAGAGTGGGCTGACGCGCGGTTTTGCCCCCGTCTGACGGGCTTAGTTATTGTTGTTGTCCAGCTTGGCGCGCAACAGCGCACCCAGGCTGGTCGTACCGGCGTTTTCACGCGCGGATTGCTGGCTCAGGGTCGACATGGCTTCCTGCTGGTCGGCCATGTCCTTGGCCTTGATGGACAGCTGGATATTGCGCGTCTTGCGATCCACATTGACCACCACCGCAGTGACTTCGTCGCCTTCCTTGAGCACGTTGCGCGCGTCTTCCACGCGGTCGCGGCTGATCTCGCTGGCGCGCAGGTAGCCGATGATGTCTTCACCCAGATCGATTTCAGCACCGCGAGCATCCACCGTCTTGACCTTGCCGGTGACGGTCTGACCCTTGTCGTTGATGGTGGTGAAAGTGGTGAACGGATCGCTGTCGAGCTGCTTGATGCCGAGCGAGATGCGCTCGCGGTCCACGTCCACAGCCAGCACGATGGCTTCGACTTCCTGGCCCTTCTTGTAGTTGCGCACGGCAGCTTCGCCGGGCTCGTTCCAGGACAGGTCGGACAGATGCACCAGGCCGTCGATGCCGGCGGCCAGGCCGACGAAAACGCCGAAGTCGGTAATCGACTTGATCGGGCCCTTGACGCGGTCACCGCGCTTGGTTTCCTGCGCGAACTCCTGCCATGGGTTAGCCTTGCACTGCTTCATCCCGAGGCTGATGCGGCGCTTGTCTTCGTCGATTTCGAGAATCATGACTTCGACCTCGTCGCCCAGCGACACGATCTTGCTCGGGGCCACGTTCTTGTTGGTCCAGTCCATCTCGGACACGTGAACCAGGCCTTCGATGCCAGGCTCGAGTTCCACGAACGCGCCGTAGTCGGCGATGTTGGTGATCTTGCCGAACATGCGCGTGCCCTGCGGGTAGCGGCGGCTCACGCCCATCCACGGATCGTCGCCCATTTGTTTCAGGCCCAGTGACACGCGGTTCTTCTCGGTGTCGAACTTGAGGATCTTGGCGTTGATTTCCTGACCCGCCGTCACCACTTCGCTCGGGTGGCGCACACGGCGCCAGGCCATGTCGGTGATGTGCAGCAGGCCGTCGATCCCGCCCAGGTCCACGAACGCACCGTACTCAGTGATGTTCTTGACCACGCCATGCACCACGGCGCCTTCCTTGAGGGTTTCCATCAGCTTGGCACGCTCCTCGCCCATGCTGGCTTCCACCACGGCACGGCGCGACAACACCACGTTGTTGCGCTTGCGATCGAGCTTGATGACCTTGAATTCCAGGGTCTTGTTCTCGTACGGGGCCAGGTCCTTGACGGGACGGGTGTCGATCAGCGAGCCGGGCAGGAAGGCTCGGATGCCATTGACCAGCACGGTCAGGCCGCCCTTGACCTTGCCGCTGGTCGTGCCGGTGACGAATTCGCCGGATTCCAGGGCTTTTTCAAGTGCCATCCAGGAGGCGAGGCGCTTGGCCTTGTCGCGCGACAGGATGGTGTCGCCATAGCCGTTTTCGATGGCGTCGATGGCCACCGAGACGAAGTCTCCGACCTGGACTTCGAGCTCACCCTTGTCGCTCTTGAATTCCTCGATCGGCACGTAGGCTTCGGATTTGAGGCCGGCGTTGACCACGACGAAGCTGTGCTCGATGCGCACGACTTCCGCGGTGACCACTTCGCCCATACGCATTTCAGAGCGTTGCAGTGATTCTTCAAACAGGGCGGCGAAAGATTCAGACATTCAATTTCCTTGACAACACAGGCAGGGTTGACGAGCGCGGGATTGCTATCGTTTCCATAACTGACTGTGGCAGTTTTTGCGGCCCAATTAGCTATCAGGTCGCGGGTTAAGTTGACAAACCACACAACTGGTGCGCCTGGTTGACGCGCTGCGGGCTGTGTGGGCCTGGCAACTGCTCAGGATTGCCCGAACGGCTGCTTGCCTTGCCACCAGGACAGCACCCGGTCGACAGATTCCTCAATCGTCAAATCCGAGTTGTCCAGCAGCAAGGCATCTTCGGCCGCCTTCAAAGGCGCGACGCTACGGGATGAATCCCTCGCATCGCGCGCCTCCAAGTCGACCCGAAGACTGTCAAGTATAGCTGGAAAACCCTTTGAAATCAATTGCTTATAACGCCGCTCGGCGCGGCGGCCGGCACCGGCGGTCAGATAAACCTTGAGCGGTGCGTTCGGGAAAATAACGGTGCCCATGTCGCGCCCGTCGGCCACCAGTCCTGGCAGGGTGCGAAAACTGTGCTGGAGCGCCACCAGGGCGGTGCGCACGGCGGGCAGGGCCGACACCATGGAAGCGTGCATGCCGGCTTCCTCGGTGCGGATGGCATCGGTGGCATCGTTGCCGTCCAGCCATACCCTCCCGCCAGCGAATCGCACGGGCAGGCGTTGCGCCAGTGCGGCGATCGCGACTTCATGTGCCACATCCAGCGCCAGGCCTGCACGCACGGCGGCCAGCGCAGTGACGCGGTACAGCGCGCCGGAGTCGAGATAGTGGTAACCGAGCCGCTGCGCCAGCGCGGCCGCGAGCGTGCCCTTGCCCGACGCGCTGGGGCCATCCACGCAAATCACCGGGATGCTGGCCGGGAAAGTGTGTGCGAGCGAGAACAGGGTCTCGAAGTAGTCCGGAAAGGTCTTGGCGACGCATTGGGGATCCTCGATGCGAACCGGCAGACCCGCCGGGTTGAACGCGGCGAGCGCAAAACACATCGCCATGCGGTGATCGTCGTAGGTATGGATGCTTGCCGCCTTCCAGTGGCCGGGCGAAGCCGGTGGCGTGATGCGCAGGAAGTCGGCGCCTTCTTCCACGCCCGCGCCGAGCTTGCGCAGTTCGGTGGCCATCGCGGCCAGGCGGTCGGTTTCCTTGACGCGCCAGCTCGCGATGTTGCGCAGCAGGCTGGGGCCGTCGGCATACAGGGCCATCACGGCCAGCGTCATGGCGGCGTCGGGGATGTGGTTGCAGTCGAGGTCGATGGCGTGCAGCGGCCATGCGCCGCGCGAGACTTCGAGCCAGTTCGGGCCGCTGGTGACCTGCGCGCCCATCAATCGCGCTGCTTCCGTGAAGCGGATATCACCTTGAATGGAATCTGCGCCGAGACCCGTAATTTTTATGTCTTTTTGGCCTGAAACCCCCGCCGTGATTGAGCCAAGCGCTATGAAGTAGCTAGCAGACGAGGCATCACCCTCAACGTGGATGGCGCCTGGCGAGAGGTAGTGGCTGCCTGCCGGAATGGTGAAACGATGCCAGCCCTCGCGCTGCACGGCAATGCCAAAGCGCGCGAGCAGGTTGAGCGTGATCTCGATGTAGGGCTTGGAGATCAGTTCGCCCACCACCTCGATTACCAGATTCTGGGTCGCCGCGACCAGAGGAAGCGCCATGAGCAACGCGGTCAGGAACTGGCTCGATACGTCGCCGCGCACCCGGATCGGTGTGTCCAGCTGCAAGGTGGGTTGCCCCACGCGCAGCGGCGGGTAACCCTCGCGGCCCAGGTAGTCGATGCGGCAACCCAACTGGCGCAGGGCATCGACCAGGTCGCCGATCGGTCGCTCGTGCATGCGGGCCACGCCGCTCAGCTCGAAGTCGCCGCCCAACAGCGCGAGTGCCGCGGTCAACGGGCGCATGGCGGTTCCCGCGTTGCCCAGGAACAACCGCGCCCGGGTGTTTTTGAGCCGGCCGCCCAAGCCCTCGATGACCACTGAGCCGACGCTTTGCGCCACTGCACACCCAAGTTGCTGCAACGCCGCCAGCATGATGCGCGTGTCGTCGGACTCCAGCAGGTCATGCACGGTCGTGGTGCCGCCGCTGAGAGCGGCCAGCAGCAGCACCCGGTTGGAGATGCTCTTGGAACCGGGCAGCGCCACCGTACCACCCGCAGCCTGCAGCGACGGAATGTCCAGAAACTCGGTGGAAAACATTTACTTGCCGGACTTGCCGGAGGTCATGCGCCAGTGGGCGCGCGCGTGGCTGGCTTGCCCGATCTGCTGCTCCAGCGCCTCGGCGTCGCCACTGGCGATCAGCGCTTCCAGGGCCTGCAGCGACCGCTGGAAAATTCGCGATTGGGCGAGCAACTCTTCCCGGTTGGCGACCATGACGTCACGCCACATCTGCGGGTCGCTTGCGGCAATGCGCGTGAAGTCGCGAAACCCGGGGCCGGCCAGCGACAGATAGTCGGCGCCGCCAGCTTGGCCAGTGATTGCGTTCATCAGCGCAAATGCAATCAGGTGCGGCAGATGGCTGACGGCCGCGAAAGCGGCATCGTGCGCTTCGGGCGCCATCTTCTGCACATGGCATCCCAGCGCGGTCCAGACTTCGGTGGCCTTTTGCAGATGGGCTGTCAGGGTGCGCTCGATCGGGGTCAGGATCACCTGCTTGCCCGTATAGAGATCGGCATCCGCATGCTCCACGCCGGAAACCTCGCGCCCCGCGATCGGATGCGCCGGCACGAACGAGCCCACCTGCTCGCGCAGCACGCGCCGTGCGGCGTCGACCACGTCGCGCTTGGTGGAGCCCACATCCATCACCAGCGTCTGCGGCGTGAGCAGGTGCCGGATGGCTTTGAACGTGGCTTCCGTGGCGGCCACCGGCACGGCCAGCAACACGATATCGGCCCCCGATACCGCCAGCAGGGCCGAAGGTGCTTCCAGATCGATCACGCCCAGCTGACGCGCGCGCTCGGTGGTGGAAGGCGACTTGCTATAGCCGACGACGCGCTTGACCAGTCCCGCGCGCTTGAGCGCGAGCGCGAACGAGCCGCCCATCAGGCCGCAACCGATCAATCCGAGTTGCTCAAACATCGGGATACACCGTGTAGCCTGTCATCGTCAGTCGCCCACCGGATAGGTGCCCAGCACCTTGTAGAACGCGCACAGGCCTTGCAGGTCTTTCAGGGCGGCGGCAACGTTGGCCTGCGACGGGTGCCCCTGGATGTCGACGTAGAAAAAATACTCCCACTGGCCCGAGCGTGCCGGTCGCGACTCGAAGCGCGTCATCGATACACCGTGAGTCTTCAGCGGCACGAGCAGGTCGTGCACCGCGCCCGGCCTGTTCGGCACCGAGACGATCAGGCTCACGCAATCCTGCCCGGACGCCTGCGGCGCCTGCAGCGTTTGCGGCAGGCAGATCACGGCAAACCGGGTGCGATTGAAGGCGTCATCCTGGATCGCGTGCGCAGCGATGTGCAGGCCGAATTCGCTGCCCGCCCGCTCGCTTGCGATCGCCGCCCACGCGGGGTGCAGGGACGCCAGCCGGGCGCCTTCGGCATTGCTGGAGACGGCGCGTCGCTCCACCTCGGGCAGATGCGTGTTCAGCCAGCCCTGGCATTGCGCCAGCGCCTGCGGATGAGCCAGTACGACCTCGATGCGTTCGAGCGAATTGCTCTGGCGCAGCAGGTTGTGGCGCACCAGCAGGCTGGTCTCGCCCACGATGTGCAGTGGGGAGTTCAGGAACAGGTCAAGCGAGCGCGCCACCACGCCTTCGGTGGAGTTCTCCACCGGCACCACGCCGTACTCGGCCGTTCCTGCCGCCGTGGCACGGAACACCTCGTCGAAGTTGACGCAGGGCACGTGCTCGATGCTGGTGCCGAAAAACCGCAGTGCCGCCTCTTCGCTGAATGTGCCCGAGGGGCCCAGATAGGCGACCCGCTGGGGCGCTTCGAGCGCGCGGCAGGCCGACATGATCTCGCGCCAGATGCTGGCGACGCTGGCAGGCTTGAGTGGCCCCGGATTGGCAGACTGCAGGCCGTGAATGACTTCGGCCTCGCGCTCCGGGCGGAACACCGGCGAGCCTTCGGCACGTTTGATCGCGCCCACCTCGTTGGCAAGCCCGGCGCGGCGATTCAGCAGCGCCAGCAGTTCGCGGTCGGCCGAGTCGATCTGGATGCGCAGTTGCGCGAGGGTCTTGGCCATGGGTCAGCTCTGGGTTCTCTCGAATTCTTGCATATGGTCGACCAGCGCCTGCACACCCGCGATCGGCATCGCGTTGTAGATGCTGGCGCGCATGCCGCCGACCGACTTGTGGCCCTTGAGTTGCAGCAAACCTCGCGCTTTGGCACCTGCCAGAAACGCCTCGTTGCGCGACTCGTCACGCAGGAAAAACGGCACGTTCATGCGCGAACGACAATCACGTGCGACCTTGTTGACATAGAACTGTGAGTGGTCGATGAAGTCGTAGAGCAGCCGGGACTTGGCGATGTTGCGCCGCTCCATCGCCGCCACGCCGCCCTGCTGTTTGAGCCACTGGAACGTCAGTCCGGCAACGTAGATGGCCCAGGTCGGGGGCGTGTTGTACATTGAACGATTGTCCGCCACGGTCTTGTAATCGAATGCACTCGGGCAGGCGGGCAGGGCGTGGCCGAGCAAGTCTTCGCGCACCACCACCAGCGTGACGCCGGCTGGCCCCAGGTTTTTCTGCGCGCCACCGAACGCCAGCCCGACACGGCTCCAGTCAACGGGGCGGGACGCCACATGCGATGAAAAATCAATCACCAGCGGCGCCTGGCAGCCCAGCGCCTTCAGATCCGGCAGTGTCTGGTACTCCACGCCATGAATGGTCTCGTTGCTACAGATATGCACGTAGGCCGCATCGCTGGCGAGCTGCCAGCCGGCCGGATCGGGCAGCGTGATGTAGCCCTCAGCCTCGGTACTGGCCGCGACATTCGCCGTGCAGTACTTGCGGGCTTCCTTGAGCGACTTCTGGCTCCAGCTACCGGTCACCACAAAATCGGCGCTGATGCCGCGTGAGAGATTCAGCGGAACGATCGCGTTCTCGGCGATCCCGCCGCCCTGCATGAACAGGATCCTGAATTGCGCCGGGACGGCCAGTAATTCGCGCAGGTCGGCTTCGGCCTGCTCGTAAATCGAGATGAACTCCTTGCCACGGTGACTCATCTCCATCACGCTCATGCCGCTGCCGTGCCAGTCCAGCATCTCGGCCGCGGCCAGCCGCAGTACCTCCTCGGGGATGGCTGCGGGGCCCGCGGAGAAGTTGTACGGGCGCGTACTCGCTGCCGCCGTCACTTCTTGGCGGGGGCCTTGGCGGGGGCCTTGGCGGGTGCCCCCGGAGTCGGCGCACCCAAGGCCTTGGCAACCGCCGGGCCGAGCAATTGCAGCTTCGGTTCGATGGTCGCACGCGTGTCAGCCACCACCATTTCGCCCAGGGCCTTTTGCATCTGCGGATTCAGGTCCTGGTATTTTTTGGCCAGCGGCGAGCTGATCCAGGCGACCAGTTTGCGCAACTCGTCTTCGGTGAGGTTTTGCTCCAGTATCGGGCCCAGTGCGGCAGGGGCCACCTCAACGGCCTTGTCACGAACGATGGGGTAGGCGCCGTCGAAGTATTTCTTGAGCTCGAGGTCAGCGGCTTTCGCCGCAGCTTCGCGCTTTTCGGGTGGCACCTGGGTTTGCAGGTACTGGGAGCCTGCTTGCGCAATGGACGCGCTCGATTGCTGGACCAGTCCGCGTGCAAGCGACTCGATACCTGGGCGCTGCAGATCGATGAACTGCTTGACGAGCGCGGCCTTGCCGTCCTGTGCCATGGCGATAGAGCTGGTGGCCAGAGCGACCGTCAAAAGCACGAGTTTGAAACTTTTCACTGAGGATTCTCCGTTTGGGATGAGGAAGTGTTGCTGTCGTCAGGGTCGCCGTCGCCATTCACATCGTTTTCCACGATGCGCTGCAAGCCGCTGAGTTTAGAGCCCTCATCGAGCCCGATCAGCGTCACGCCCTGGGTGGCGCGCCCCATTTCCCGTATTTCACTGACACGGGTGCGCACCAGCACACCCTTGTCGGTAATCAGCATGATTTCGTCGTCGGCGCGCACCAGCGTGGCCGCCACCACCTTGCCGTTTCGATCGGATTGCTGGATCGCAATCATGCCCTTGGTGCCACGTCCATGGCGGGTGTATTCGGTGATGCTGGTGCGTTTGCCGTAGCCATTCTCGGAGGCCGTCAGAACACTCTGCAATTCATCCTCGGCCACCAGCATGGCAATCACGCTCTGGCTGTCGTCCAGTGTCATGCCGCGCACGCCGCGCGCGTTGCGGCCCATCGGGCGCACATCATTTTCGTCAAAGCGCACGGCCTTGCCGCCGTCGCTGAACAGCATGACATCGTGCTGGCCGTCTGTCAGCGCCGCCCCTATCAGGAAGTCGCCCGGATCCAGGTCGACCGCAATGATGCCCGCTTTGCGTGGATTGCCGAATTCATCCAGCGTGGTCTTTTTGACCGTGCCCATGGACGTGGCCATGAATACAAACTGGTCGGCCGGGAATCTGCGCTTTTCACCCGTGAGCGGCAGTACCACCGTGATCTTTTCATCTTCCTGCAGCGGGAACATGTTGACGATGGGGCGCCCGCGTGAGCCGCGCGAGCCCTGCGGCACCTCCCATACCTTGAGCCAGTACAGGCGGCCCCGGTTGGAGAAGCACAGGATGTAGTCGTGCGTGTTGGCAATGAAGAGCTGGTCGACCCAATCGTCTTCCTTGGTCGCTGTGGCTTGCTTGCCGCGCCCGCCGCGTTTCTGAGCCCGGTATTCGGACAGTGGCTGGCTCTTGATATAACCGCTGTGCGACAGCGTGACCACCATGTCGGTCGGCGTGATCAGGTCTTCGGTGCTGAGGTCAAATGAGCTGTGTTCCACGAGGCTGCGGCGCGCGCCGATTTTGGTCTGGCCGAACTCCTGCTTGAGGGCGGTCAACTCATTGCCAATGATGGCCGATACGCGCGCCGGCCTGGCCAGGATGTCGAGCAAATCCTCGATTTCGGTCATGACCTCCTTGTATTCGGCCACGATCTTGTCCTGCTCCAGGCCTGTCAGGCGCTGCAGGCGCATCTGCAGGATTTCCTGCGCCTGCGTGTCCGACAGCCGGTATAGGCCATCGCTGCCCATGCCGTAGGATTTTTCCAGGCCATCGGGGCGGTAGTCGTCGGCATTGACAACGCCGCCATCGGCCCGTGTGCGGGTGAGCATTTCGCGCACCAATTGGCTGTCCCACGACCGGGCCATCAGCTCGACCTTGGCCACGGGCGGTGTTGGTGCGTTGCGGATGATGGCAATGAAGTCGTCGATATTGGCTAGCGCCACGGCCAGGCCTTCAAGCACATGGCCACGCTCGCGCGCCTTGCGCAGGGTGAACACCGTGCGCCGCGTGACAACCTCGCGCCGGTGCTCCAGAAAAACCTCGATCAAATCTTTCAGGTTGCACAGCTTGGGCTGGCCGTTCACCAGCGCCACCATGTTGACGCCGAAGGTGTCCTGCAGCTGCGTCTGTTTATAGAGGTTGTTGAGCACCACCTCGGGCACTTCGCCACGTTTGAGTTCGATGACCAGGCGCATGCCGGACTTGTCCGATTCGTCCTGAATGTGGCTGATGCCCTCGATCTTTTTCTCGTGAACTAACTCCGCCATGCGCTCCTGCAGCGTCTTCTTGTTCACCTGGTACGGCAGTTCGTCCACGACGATCGACTGGCGTTGCCCCTTGTCGATATCCTCGAAGTGACACTTGGCGCGCATCACCACCTTGCCGCGGCCGGTGCGGTAACCGTCCTTGACGCCATTGATGCCATAAATGATGCCGGCCGTGGGAAAATCCGGCGCCGGGATGATTTCCATCAACTGGTCAATGGAGGCCTGCGGATTTTTCAGGAGGTGCAGGCAGGCATCGACCACCTCGTTGAGGTTATGTGGAGGGATATTGGTGGCCATGCCAACCGCAATTCCGCCCGAGCCATTGATCAGCAAATTGGGAACCCGGGTTGGCAACACCAACGGTTCTTTTTCGCTGCCGTCGTAGTTGGGGCCGAAATCGACGGTTTCCTTGTCAATGTCCGCCAGCATCTCCTGGGCAATCTTCGCCAGGCGGATCTCGGTGTACCGCATGGCGGCCGCGTTGTCCCCATCTACGGAGCCAAAGTTGCCCTGGCCGTCCACCAGCATGTGGCGCATGGAGAAGTCCTGCGCCATGCGGACAATGGCGTCATAAACCGACTGGTCGCCGTGTGGGTGGTATTTGCCGATAACGTCGCCAACGATGCGCGCCGATTTTTTGTAGGGGCGATTCCAGTCGTTGTTGAGTTCGTGCATTGCATACAGAACTCGGCGGTGCACGGGTTTCAAGCCATCCCTCGCATCAGGCAACGCGCGTCCGACGATGACGCTCATGGCGTAATCGAGGTAACTGCGCCGCATCTCCTCTTCAAGACTGACGGGCAAGGTTTCTTTGGCGAACTGGGTCATGAGAGAAGATTTTCAGCGAGTGGAGTCTGATTTTACGGGCAAGACGTTGTCGCAAAGTCGCAACAGATGCAGTTAAATGCGCTTTTGTCCTACGGTGCCCACCCTGATTTACGCCTGTTCGGACAGTGACGTGTGGCACAATTACCAGAACGTTTCGGGTGATGGTCACTCGAAACGTCCTGTTTCGCAGCGCGGCTGCGGCTTTTTCCCCAAGAGGAGAACCATGAAGAAATTGAATAAAGTGGCGATGTTGATTGCCTCCGCAGCGCTTGTCACTGCCGCTGGTGCCCAGACTGTGGATAACTGGCGTAACGGCACCAACGAACTCGTCTGGAAGAACGGTACCAACGAACTGTGCTGGCGTGATGCCAACTGGACGCCTGCAACTGCAGCTGCCGGTTGCGACGGTGCAATCGTGCCTGTGGCCGCGCCCGCTCCCGTGGTTGCTCCTCCGGCTGCCGCCGCTCCGGTTGCTCCGCCTGCTGCCGCGCCCGTTGCCACGAAGGTGACGTATGCAGCCGACGCATTTTTCAACTTCGACAAGTCAGTCCTGAAGCCTGAAGGCAAGGCCAAGCTGGACGACTTGGTTGAAAAGATCAAAGATATCAACTTGGAAGTCATCATTGCCGTGGGCCATACCGACTCCATCGGCACGGTTGCTTACAACCAGAAGCTGTCGGTTCGCCGCGCTGAAGCCGTCAAGGCCTATCTGGTGTCCAAGGGCATCGAAAAGAACCGTGTCTACACCGAAGGCAAGGGCAAGTCTCAGCCCGTGGCTAGCAACAGGACCGCTGAAGGTCGCGCCAAGAATCGCCGCGTGGAGATTGAGGTCGTTGGTACGCGCAGCGGCAAGTAATCCGCAAAGAGTCATTTAGAAAGGCCCCGCAGGCTCAGGCTTGCGGGGCCTTTTTCATGAATTCGAGGACAATTGGCGCATGAACCACCCCGTGAATGCCGACCCCGGCGAGCTGGCCAAATTCTCTGATCTGGCGCACCGCTGGTGGGATGAGGACAGTGAATTCCGCCCCTTGCACCAGATCAATCCCCTGCGGCTCGGCTGGATCAACGAATTGTGTCCTGTCGCGGGTCGACAGGTTCTCGACGTCGGATGCGGTGGCGGCATTCTGGCCGATGCCATGGCCCGCAGGGGTGCGCAGGTGCTTGGCATCGACCTGGCTACCAAGGCCTTGAAGGTAGCACAGCTACATGCAATTGAAACGCAAACGCCCAACGTGCAATATCGCGAGATCAGTGCGGAGGCGCTTGCGGCAGAACAGCCGGGCGCTTTTGACGTAGTCACGTGCATGGAGATGCTCGAACACGTTCCTGACCCTTCGTCCGTCGTTACGGCTTGCGCGGCGCTGGTCAAGCCAGGAGGATGGGTATTTTTTTCAACCATCAACCGCAACCCCAAGTCATTTTTGATGGCTATTGTCGGGGCCGAGTATGTCCTGAATTTGCTGCCGCGCGGCACTCACGAGTACGTGAAGCTGATTCGCCCCGCTGAATTGGCGAGTTACTGCCGCGCCGCCGGACTGGAGCTGAGCCATACCCGCGGCATGGAATACAACCCCCTGACGCAGCGCTACTGGCTCAGTGGCGACACCAGCGTGAATTACCTGTTTGCTGCTCAAAAGGGCTGAGAAATTCGACGCATGTTTACCGATATAGAGGCTGTACTGTTTGACCTGGATGGCACATTGATTGACAGTGCCCCCGACCTGGGCGCTGCCGCGGACAAAATGCGGACCGATCGGGGCCTGGCCTCGTTGCCATTGGTGCAATATCGGCCCATGACTGGTACCGGCGCACGGGGCATGCTTGGTGTCGCCTTTGGCGTGACCCCGGAACACCCTGACTTTCCTGTGCTGCGGGAAGAGTTTTTCGCCAATTACGAGGCCTGCATGACACAGCGCACCCATCCCTTCGCGGGGGTCGCCAAATTGATCGAAGCGCTGCTCGCGCGTCACTTGGCTTGGGGAGTGGTCACCAACAAGTCGACCCGCTTCACTGATCCCTTGACCCGGTCCATGTCGCTGTTTGCTACTGTGAGCACCGTGATCAGCGGTGATACGACGGCCCATTCCAAGCCGCACCCCGAACCTCTGCTGGAGGCGGCGCGGCGTCTGCGTCTGGTACCGGAGCGGTGCGTCTACGTAGGCGATGACGAGCGTGATGTGGTGGCGGGGCTGGCCGCCGGCATGGGCACGGTGGCAGCGGCATACGGTTATCTGGGCAAGCACGCCGAAACGGCGCAATGGGGTGCGCATGCTGTCATTACTTCCCCGCTGCAATTACTGTCGTTGCTGCAAGGCTTGCAATCGCCGGTAATGACCTAAAATGCCGCTTGAGGGGCTGCACTGGTTTCGACGTGGGTACGGAATCGCTGTGGTGCATGTCGAGCTTGAGTAACGCTCGTAAAAATCGACTCAAAAAACTAACTGCAAACGACGAACGTTTCGCACTCGCTGCTTAATAACCAGTGAGCCTTACAACAGCAGGCCGATGGGCTGGGCAAGGGTGCCGCAAGGTGTCCAGGCTGTAAGGTTATTCACATCGGCTGGCTTTGGATCGGGTACCTTGGTTCGGAGCGAGACAATAGGGTGCTGGCGTCCTGTGTAGCGTGCGACTGCGCGACACAGGTGGCGAGACTCAAATCAGACCGCTAAACATGTAGATCTGCGCGAAGAAGGCTTGCGGACGGGGGTTCAAATCCCCCCAGCTCCACCATTTCGAAGAACCAACTGTTCCCGGTTGTTTTTTTTCGCTTGGTCCCTTCGGTGTAGGTGCGGGCAAGGGAGCTCGAGGGTGTTAACGAAGGCGCTTCCTGCTTCCCGCTTCCAGGTGGCTCATTTCCACTCTTGCTTTGGAGTGACCCGGGCAGTAATTTGGTGCCCGGCGCCAAGCGTGGGCTCGCGTGCCGCGTGTCGTCAAGGTTTAAGTTCGGATTGGTCGAGATACCACTGCGCCGGAGTCATCGACGTTTGCGTTGTACCCTCGTGTGCATGAACGAGCAGGTAATCAGACAGACGAACAATACCTCCACTGCGCTTATTGACGCCATACCCGACGCCAGACGCCGAGAACAATTGCTTTGGCTGCTTGCTGCAACGACGTTTCTTGTTTTTTTTCAGGGGTACATGATTGCTCCACTGATCCCGCGACTGGCCGCCGTTTTTGACGTTTCCGTCCAGACCATTGGCTTGGCCGTGCCGGCCTATTTGATAGCCTACGGGACGGCAACCCTGGTTTACGGCCCATTCTCGGATCGCCTGGGGCGGCGTCCAGTCATCATTACATCCCTCTCTATCTTTGTTGTACTTACGGTTCTGACCAGTTTTGCGCATTCGGCGATGGAATTGACGACGTTCCGCTTGATGACCGGTCTTGGTGCGGGTGGCATTGTGCCGCTCGCGTTGATGCTCATTGGCGATCTTTTCCCGTATCAGGAACGGGGCCGACCAATCGGCTGGCTATTCGGCGCAATGGCTGGGGGGATGGCCTGCGGCTCCGTGGCGGGCGTCATGCTGGAGCCGCTCATTTCGTGGCGAGGTCTGTTTTGGGGTGTTGCCGCATTTTCCTGCATCACACTTTTTGGGCTGCTGCCTTATCGTAGTCTATTGGGCAAGGGAACGGTGACGGTCAAACCGTCGCTGCGTGTGGTCGCTCGCGGATACTGGGCGTTGCTCGATACGGTGCGCGGACGGCGGACCTATACCTATGTGTTTTTGAACGCCGTTTTCCACTCGGGTGTATTTACCTGGCTCGGGGTATATTTTTCACGTCGTTACGGGGTGGGCGAAGTGGGTATAGGCTTGGCCCTGCTGGGTTATGGTGTTCCGGGATTCCTTTTCGGCCCAGCTATTGGTCGTCTTGCGGACCGGTTTGGCAGGAGCTATCTGATTCCTCTTGGATTGGTACTGGCGGGCGCGTGCGCCTTCGGATTGGCGCTCGATATCCCAATTGTGCTTGCGCCCGTACTGGTGACCTTGCTGTCGCTGGGCTACGATTTGACCCAGCCTTTGCTAGCGGGCATCGTGACGGACTTGGGGCCGAAGCGCGGACAAGCGGTTGGGCTGATGGCATTTATTCTGTTTGTCGGATTCGGTGTCGGGAGCCTGATTTTTGGAGCCATGCTACCCCTTGGAATCGCCACTGATCTGTTTCTGTTCGGAGGATGCGCGATTGTCGCGGGTATCGTTGCATTGGTACTGTTTCGTGCTGAAACGCCCAAATAACGCGTGGGTTATGGCGGGCCAGGAGACCGGGCCCTGATTTTTCGTGTTGACTGTCTGCTGGCGATTGGTGACTAAGTGCTGATCCGGGGCATACTGGCCGCCTTGATTTCAAAAGGAGCCCGTTGATGTCCAAGTTTTCACTGTTTGTCCGCACGCTTCCCGCTGCGCTGCTGATCGGTGCTGCAGCCTGCGCACTGTCAGCGCAGGCACAAACCCGATCCGGTTCACGTGAGGTGGCCACCGCTTCTTCTGACGGCGGTGTTGTCCAGAGTGTTGAGAAAACCACCAAAAAGGCGGTCAACGCAACAAAACGCACAGCAAAAAAAGTTGGCAAGGCCACCAGCAAAGCGGCTAGCCGCGCGGCGGGCGCGGTCCGGCATACGGGTGAGAAAATCGGCAAGAAACTGCCCAAAGGCAACGAGAAGCCACCAGTCGACGAGCAGGGCCGACCCGGCAACGAAGCCCGTTGAGCCTTGCGCCCGAAATGGCAAAACCCGCCTTGGCGGGCCTTTTTGTGCCGGCAATTGAGTTACCGAACAACGAGCTGGCACCACGACGTCAGCGCAAATCCGCCTCTCGGCTGTCCAGTGGGGTCAGAAAGGAATTGGGCTGCAATTCCCCCGTAAGGGTGACGAAGTTGCTGTGCAAGGCACCGCCGCTGCTGTCTGGTGTAGGACTCAGCGGGCTGAGGTCGCTGTTGCGGATATCGCGCTGGCGAACCAGTGCACCGCGCAAATTTGCCCTGGCCGCGGCCATCGCTCTTTCGTCACGCGCCCGGTCCATGCTCATGGCCGCCATCTCACCGAGAAATTCGGCCCGAATCTCGCTCACGGGTGGCAACCGGTCGGATTCGACCACCGTATAGGCGATACCGCACTGACTCAGCAGCTTGCGCTTGAGGCGCTGGTTCTTTTCTGCCAATCCCAGACGCCCTGGAACGTCCACGCAGCCGATCACGTGACCATCAGCGCGACAGACAGTGAATGTGCAATAGACCCCGGCCAGCAATTCGTACCAATGCAGGCCGTGCTTCTTGCTGCGCGGCATGGTGAACCGCGTGACCGGAATCTTGATCATCACGTGGTGGCCAAAAAAGGCCTTGGACAACCAGCGCCACACCTGACGCTCCTTAGTGTTGACCAGGGTTCGCGGGCTCAATGGCCAGCGCTTTGGAATCCGGCGGCGCTCGTGCGCCTGCCGGCGCAGCCACCATGCGTGACAAGCCGCGCCAAGCATCAGGCTGGCCAGCAATGCCAATCCGATTGAAAGCCCTCCTGTGTAGTTGCTCATTTTCCAGTGCTCCGATATTGCGTTTGAGTGTAACTAAAGTTTACAAACGAAGTCCATAGTACGGGCCGGTAAAAAATCACGGAAACGCCTTGGAAATGACAGGTTGATGTTTGATTGACCTGCTCACGCACAATGGCGCCATGCGCACCATGTCATTGCAGGACATTCTTTTTACACAGGGATTTGGCACGCGCCGCGTCTGTGCGGGCCTGATTCAGCAGGGATTCGTTTCCGTAGCCCAGCATACCCCGACTGATCCGGCCATGGAGTTTGTAGTACAGGGTTTGCGGTTCACGGTTCGGGGCGTGGCGTGGGAATACCACGCACTGGCGTACCTGATGTTGCACAAGCCGGCCGGCACCGAATGCTCGCGAAAGCCTTCGACCTGGCCGAGCATCTATACGCTGCTGCCGTCGCCGCTGCGGCTGCGGCCGCAGAAAGGGGCGGTGCAGGGCGTGCAGGCCGTCGGCCGGCTGGACCAGGACACCACCGGCCTGCTGCTGCTGACCGATGACGGCAAGTTCATCCACCGCATGAGCTCGCCCCGGCACCACGTCGTCAAGGTGTATGAGGTCGCGACCCGGCATCCGCTGGACGACAAACAGGTCAGCAAGCTGCTCGACGGGGTGGTTCTGGAAGACGACCCCAAGCCGGTCCGGGCCAGCGCCTGTGACGCGGTGGCGCCGCATCACTTGCGCCTGACGCTGACCGAGGGCAAGTACCATCAAGTCAAGCGCATGGTGGCTGCCGTGGGCAACAGGGTCGAGGCCCTGCATCGCTCGCAAATCGGCGGCCTGGTATTGCCCGGCGACTTGGCGCCGGGCCGGTGGCGCTGGCTGGGCGAAGATGATCTCGCGCTGATCGCCGGGTGAGCGCCGCCTATTCCAGTGGGGCGAGGAAGCCGGCAATCAGCTGCGTGGTCAGCGCCGTTTGATCGCGATGCGGGGAATGCCCGCATTGCTCAATTTTTTGTAGCGTGATGTGACCGATGGATGGTCGGATCTGCTCGATTTGCTGCATGGTTCCGTAGGCGTCCTGAAACCCCTGGATGGCCAGTACGGGCGCTTCGATACGCTGGCAATCGGCGCGGATGTCGAAGTTCCGGAACGCCGGGTCCAGCCAGATATCGTTCCACTGCCAGAAGGCGCAGTCCACGTCCGCGTGGTAGCGCGCCAGCCGCTCGCGCAGATCACTGCTCTCGTACGCGGTGCGCGCCTCGGTGATCGAGCGCACCGAAATGTCTTCGACGATCACGTGCGGGGCCAGCACGACACAGGCCTTGACCGGATAACGGCTCGCATACAGCAATGCGATGCTGGCGCCGTCGGAATGGCCGAGCAGCACGGGCTCGTCGATCTGCAGCACGCGCAGCAGTTCCGGCAGCACCTCCCAGGCCTCCTGGTGCATGTAGTCGGGCCGCAACCGTCCCGCACGCAGGCCATCGCGCTCGCCGGATGCGCCGCGCACATCGGGTACCGGATCGGACTGGCCGTAGCCGCGGCGCGAATAGACCACGCCAGCGCGCCCGGTGGCTGCACACACTTGCTGCGGCCAGTCGCGCCACATCGCAACCGAGCCCAAACCTTCGTGCAGGAATACGATCGGCGAGCGTCGAGGCTCGCCAGCTGGCGCCTCGATCTGGCGCGCTTCGAGTTGCACGCCATGGACACGGATCAAACTCATGGCGGAATGGTAAGGGATCAGTCAGGTCGGTGCTTGGCCGGTGCCACCGCGGTATGCTCACGCCATGACTCTTTTTCTCGATTCGTTTTGGCGTGCAGTGGCCTACTGCCTGCGCCCGCGCGTGATTGCGTTGTCATTCCTGCCACTGGTCATCATGGTGGCGCTGGCCTTGGGTCTGGGCTATTTTTTCTGGACACCCGCGCTGGATTGGGTGCGCGGCATGCTGGACGCTTCTGCCTGGCTGGCGCACCTGTGGGCCTGGCTGGACGGCGTTGGCGCGGGCAACCTCAAGACGGTGGCAGCCCCACTGATCGTCATCTTCACCGTGACACCGTTGTTGGTGATCGTGTCGCTGCTGCTCGTTGCTGCGATGATGACGCCCGCGCTCGTGGGGTTGGTCGCCGAACGCCGCTTTCCCGATCTGGAGCGCAAGCGGGGCGGCTCTTTGCTTCTCAGTATCGTCTGGTCGCTTGGCTCCACCTTGCTGGCCGCCATCGCCCTGGTGATCTCGATTCCGCTGTGGCTGGTGCCACCCTTGATTCTGATTCTGCCGCCGCTGATCTGGGGCTGGCTGACCTACCGCGTGATGGCGTTCGATGCATTGGCCGACTACGCGAGCCGCGATGAGCGGCGT